>VGEN01000030.1 GCA_016869285.1 Alphaproteobacteria bacterium | reverse complement strand
CGCCCGCAGGCGAGCTTGAAGGCCGGGTCGCAACGCAGGCTGTCGAGATCGTTGGCATCCTCGTAGCCGCAGGCGATCGCCAGGATGCGGGCGCGCAAGATGCTGGCGAGCGGGTGTATCACGCGCGCGCCGTCGCGCCGATCGGCGATCAGGGCCGCCAACCTGTCCGCCAGACCGAGACGGCGCTCGGCCTGGGCCAGTACCATCACCCCACCGTCGGAGCTGATGCGCCCGCCGTCGAACGACGCGCTCATCTTCTTGCGCCCGACGCTTGGCAAATCGAAGGATAGTTCTCTACCGACGGCCATGGCGGGCGTGGCGCCTCCCTGCTCTCGTGAAGGACCGGCTTAGACAACCAAATCCTAAACGAAATCAGTGAGTTATGCTACACCCGCAGCATCGAGACAGCCCGCGTCACGAATAATTCGGGCTAGCATTGGCGCTTCTGCCGGCGGTGGCCGTCGCCCAGAAGGAGGCGCCGCCCAAGCCTGGTTTCCACATCGTCAACGAGACGCCGGCGCGGGTCTACTACCGGGTCAAGATGTGGCAGGGTGACTTCGCCTTCGTGCAGGCCGGCAAGGAACTCAAGATCGAGATCCCCGAGAAGGTCGGCAATCTGCGTTCAGTCCAGGTCGAGGCGCGGTCCGGGGAGCAGTGGGACAATTGCTTTGCCACCGTCGCGGTCGGCGCCAAGCTGGTGGTGACGCAAGGCCGCGAGCGGATCAACTGCCCGGTCGACTACCGCTGATTTGAGCGGTGAGGCGCGATCGCGCGGAGTTCCGGACCCGCCACCGCTGATGGTGCCCTACCGCTTCCATGCGGGCTCAACGCCGCTGCTGGTGAGCTGCCCGCATGTCGGCACGTATATCCCGGCGGAGATCGCGCCTCGGATGACTATCGAGGCGTATGAGCTTGCCGATACCGACTGGCATGTCGAGCGGCTCTACGATTTCGCGCGCGATCTTGGCGCTTCCATGCTGGTCGCCACTCATTCGCGCTATGTGATCGACCTGAATCGCCCCCCGGACGGCTCGGTACTCTACGCCAATGCCAACAACACCGAGCTTTGCCGGCCACGCGTTTCGACCTGAAGCACGTCTATCGCGACGGCAATGTTCCCGACAAGGCCGAGATCAGGGCGCGCATCGATCGCTACTGGCGCCCCTATCACGACCGGCTCGCGGCCGAGCTGAAGCGCCTCAGGACCCGCTTCGGCTACGCGCTCCTCTTCGATGCGCATTCGATCGCCTCGATGGTGCCGCGCTTCGATCCGACCCGGCTCTGGGATCTCAATCTCGGCTCGTCAGACGGCGCCAGCGCCGCCAAGGCGTTGATCGAGCCGATGGCCGCGGTCTGCCGGAACGCCAATCCCTATACCGCTGCGATCGACGGCCGCTTCAAGGGCGGTCACATCACGCGCGCTTACGGGCGTCCGGCCGAGGGCGTGCACGCGATCCAGCTCGAGCTGTCGCAGGCCACCTATATGGAGGAAGCGCCGCCCTATCGCTGGCGTGACGACCTCGCCGACGGCATCCGTCCGACGCTCAAGCGGCTGATCGAGACGATGCTGGCGTTTCGGCCGAGCTGAAGCGGTAGGCCGCAAGGCTGAGATTGCCGAGGGCGAAGCCGCGATGCAGCGCCTCGCCCCTGGCCCGCGCGCCCGCCGCGCCAAGGGCGACATAGAGCGGCAGCAGATGCTCCAAGGTCGGGTGCGCGCGCTTGTACTCCGGCGCCTTCAGGCTGACCGCCACCGCTTCCTCGAGGCGGCCTTCGGCCAGCGTCCGGGCGAGCCAGTCGTCGAACCCCTGAGCCCAAGAGTCGGTCGGGCTGCTGCCTCTCCAGGCGATCTCGCGCAAATTGTGGACCGCACCGCCCGAGCCGAGGACGAGCACGCCCTCCTCGGTCAGCGGCTGCAGCGCACGGCCGAGCACGAAATGATGCGCCGGGTCGAGATGCGCCTGGATCGAGAGCGGCACGACCGGGATGTCCGCCGCCGGGAACAGGTGCCGGAGCGGAACCCACATCCCGTGGTCGAGGCCCTGCGCCGACACCATCGCCGCCGAGAAGCCGACCTCCGAGATCAGGCCGGTCACCCGCCGCGCGATGTCGGGCGCACCCGGCGCCGGGTAGCTGAGCTTGTAGAGATCCTCCGGGAAGCTGGAATAATCGTGCACGGTCGATGGGCGCTCGGACCCGCCGACGCGCGGATCGGCCGTCGGCCAATGCGCCGAAGCGACGACGATCGCCGTCGGCCGCGGCATCGCCTTCCCGATCTCTCCCAGGCGCTGCGCCGCCTCGCGCTCCCCTGGAATCCGGGGCGCGGCAAGGGTCGGTGCGCCATGGGAGACGAAGATCGGGTCGATCCGGGAAGACATGAGATCTGCCATTCTAGCGCGAACTCGGGCGGCGAGCGCCCCTCGTCGCGGCGGCGGAACGAGAGGCAATCGACCTTAATAACAAGAACTTGCTGGCGCGTTTGCTTTCCGTTTGGAAAAATGGCCTTGATCGCCCGCCCCAAGAGGATCTCCCCCAGATGACCGTGATCAAGCAGCTCTCCAACAGCCGCCAGGAAGAGCAGGAGTGGCAGGCCCGCGTCGACCTCGCCGCCGCCTTCCAGCTCACCTATAAGTTCGGATGGAACCGCGGCATCGGCAACCACTACAGCCTGATGGTGCCGGACTCCGACGACACCTTCTTCGTCAACGCCCGCGGCCTCCTCTTCTCGGAGATCACCGCAAGCAACCTGATCCGCTGCGACTTCGAGGGCAACGTCCTCGAAGGCAAGGGCGAGATCCGCGACGTGACCTACAACATCCACGTCCCGATCCACCGCGACCATCCGAGCGCCAAGTGCGTCCTGCATGTGCACCCGCCGAACATCACGGCGATCTCGCTGCTCGAGAACGGGCGCTTCGCGCTGTCGCATCACAACAACCTGATCTTCAACGACCGCGTCGCCTATGACGACGAGATGACCGGCCCGGCGCTAGAGCTCGACGAGGGCAACCGCATCGCCAAGGGACTCGGCGACAAGACGATCATGGTCATGGCCAATCACGGCGTGACCGTGGTCGGCCCGACCGTGCACGACGCCTTCTCCGAGCTCTCGATCGCCGAAGGCACCTGCGGCGATCAGCTCCGCGCCATGTGGACCGGCCTGAAGCTTCGCGAGCAACCGCCACACCTGAAGTGGGACCACAAGGGTGACTTCGGCAATCGCGTCGATGCCAAGCTCAGCTTCGATGCCCAGGTCCGCCAGCTCGAGCGCGATTGCGGCACCAGCTACAAGACCTGATCGCCCCGTTAGGGCATCATCGACGCCGGCCCGGCTCCGCCGCGGCCGGCGTTGTCGTTTTAGGGAGCGCGTCATGACCATCCGTCTCTTCGCCATGACCAGCGGTCATGTCACCGGAGCGCTCGGCAATCTGATGGAAGGCGCCGAGGGCGAGGCCGAGCTGCCGATCCCCTGCTACTTGATCGAGCATCCGAAGGGCCGCGTGCTCTTCGACACCGGCATGCATCCGGACTGCCAGTCCGATCCCGGCCGCCGCTACGGCCCGCGGCTGCCGTCGATGTTCAAGTTCAACTACCGGCCCGGCGACGAGGTCTCGGCGAAGCTCGAGGCGATCAATCGCGACCCAGGCAAGATCGATCTCGTCATCAACTCTCATCTGCACTTCGATCATGTCGGCGGCAACGCGCTCGTGCCGAACGCCACGGTCATGGTCCAGAAGCGCGAATGGGAGGCCGGCTTCGACCCCGACCTCGCCGCCCAGCGCGGCTTCTACCGTCGGGATTTCGACCTCGGCCACAATGTGGTTCAGATCGACGGCGAGCACGACGTCTTCGGCGACGGCCGCATCGTCTGCCTGCCGACCCATGGCCATACGCCCGGGCACCAGTCGCTCAAGGTCAGGCTCGACCGCCGCGAAATCGTTCTGGCGGCGGATGCCTGCTATTTCTGCCGCACGCTGACCGAGCGCCGCCTGCCGCCGCGTGCCCATGACCACGGCCAGATGCAGGCCTCCCTCGACCGCCTGCAATCGCTTCAAGACAGCGGCGCCACCATCTTCTTCGGCCATGACGCCGAGTTCTGGAAGACCGTCCCGCAGGCTCCGGCCGAGGTCACCTAGCCGCGCGCTTGAATCGCCGGCGCGTCCGGTGTAGTCCCGGGGCCGTTCCCGAGGAGCCTTGCCCATGCAGAACCTGTGGTCCGACGCCGCGGCCGAGGAAGCCGTCACGCGCTACGCCGCCAAGGGCGTCAACCGTGACCTGGCGCTTCGTACCTACACAACGCGGCTGCTCGGCGGCGTGCCCAAGCTGGTGCTGCATGGCGGCGGCAACACCTCGGTCAAGACTAAGATGAAGGACACGCTCGGCGAGGAGCTTGACGTGCTCTGCGTCAAGGGCTCGGGCTGGGACATGGGCACGATCGAGCCGCCGGGGCTGCCGGCGGTCCGCCTGGAGCCGCTGCTCAAGCTCCGCAAGCTCGACAGGCTCTCCGACGAGGACATGGTCAATTTCCAGCGCCTGAACCTCCTGGATGCGAGCGCGCCGAACCCTTCGGTCGAGACGCTGTTCCACGCCTTCCTGCCGCACAAATTCATCGACCACACCCACGCCAACGCCGTGCTGTCGCTGACCGACCAGCCGGACGGCATGAAGATCACGCGCGAGGTCTATGGCGACCGCGCCGCGATCGTCGACTACGTGATGCCAGGTTTTGCGCTGGCGAAGATGGCCGGCGATGCGGCTTCCAAGGCGCCGAAGGCCGAGGGACTGGTCCTCTACAAGCACGGCATCTTCACTTGGGGCGAGACGGCGAAGCAGGCCTATGACCGCATGATCGAGCTGGTCGGCCTCGCCGAAGCCCGGCTGGCCAAAGGCCGCAAGAGCATGAGCCCGGTGAAGCTGCCCTCGGCGCTCGCGAGCGTTGCCGATGTCGCGCCGATCCTGCGCGGCCTCATGGCGATCCCCGTTGCGCCGGACGATGGTGTTTGGCGACGCTGGGTGCTCGAGTTCCGCACCTCCGAGAATGTCCGCGCCTTCGTCGACGGCCAGGACGTCGCCCGCTATGCCAAGGCCGGCACGGTGACGCCGGACCACGTGATCCGCACCAAGCCGAAGCCGCTGATCCTGCCGGCGCCGAAGGCCGACGATCTCAAGGGCTTCGCCGATACGGCCGAGGCCGCGCTCACTGCCTATGACGCCGACTACAAGGCCTATTTCGCGCGCAACAACGCCAACGCGACGCCGAAGAAGACGATGCTGGATACGGTGCCGCGCGTCGTCCTGGTGCCGGGCCTCGGTCTCTTCGCCCTCGGCAAGTCGGCCAAGGACGCCAAGGTCAATGCCGACGTCGCACAGAACGCGATCGATGCGATCCTCGATGCCGAGGCGATCGGCACGTTCGAGAGCATCTCGGAAGCCGATCTCTTCGACGTCGAGTACTGGTCGCTGGAGCAGGCGAAGCTCGGCAAGGAAGCCGAGAAGCATTTCGCCCGCCAGGTCGTCGTCGTCACCGGCGGTGCCTCCGGCATCGGCTACGCCACCGCCGAGGCCTTCGCCAGAGAAGGGGCCGAGGTCGCGCTGATCGACCTCGACGGCAATGCCGCGGCCGCCGCCGCCAAGAAGCTCGGCGGCATCGGCATCGGCTGCGATGTGACCAAGCCCGAGGACGTAAAGAAGGCTTTCGACAAGATCGCCGCGACCTATGGCGGCGCCGACATCCTGGTCTCCAACGCCGGCGCTGCCTGGCAGGGCCGGATCGGCGAGGTCGACGATGCGACGCTCAGGAAGAGCTTCGAGCTCAACTTCTTCTCGCACCAGACGGTCGCACAAAATGCCGTCCGCATCATGAAGACGCAGGGCAATGGCGGTTGCCTCTTGTTCAACGTCTCCAAGCAGGCGGTGAATCCGGGTCCGGATTTCGGCCCCTACGGCCTGCCCAAGGCCTCGACCCTGTTCCTCGTCCGCCAGTACGCCGTCGACTACGGCAGGGACGGCATCCGCGCCAACGCGGTGAACGCCGACCGGGTGCGCACCGGGCTTCTGACCGACGAGATGGTCAAGAGCCGTTCCAAGGCACGCGGGCTTTCCGAGAAGGACTATATGTCCGGCAATCTTCTCGGCCGCGAGGTCAAGGCCCAGGATGTGGCCCAGGCCTTCGTCGCACTGGCATCGGCCGAGAAGACGACTGCCGCCGTGCTCACCGTCGACGGCGGCAACATCGCCGCAGCGTTGAGGTAGACCGATTTTCGCCTAAGCGGAGCGGCGGCGGCTTCTGTCGCTGGGCACGCGTGTCCCGAGCCCTTCCGACAGGAGCGCGACCGTCAGCTGGTTCAGGCTCACGCCCTCGGCCGCCGCTCGCTCTGCAAGTCGGCGATGCAGCGTACGCGGCGCACGCGTCACCCAGCGACCGCTGTAGGCTCGACTCGGCGCAACCGATGGCTTGGGAATCGGATCGCCGCTGGCCTTGGCCGTCTTGATCCAGGAGCGAACCGCATCGACGCCGTTGCGGATTGCCTCCTCCGGCGTGTCGCCATCGGAGATGCAACCGGGCAGATCCGGGAACTCGATAAGATAGCCGCCGCCTTCGCCCTTGGTCAGGGGACGGATGGTGAAGGGGTACTCAACCTTCATCGCCTGCCTCGCCTCTTCTCGCCTGAATCGCGTCCAGCCACTGGATGAACTTCACGACATAAACCGGCTTGATGGGTCGCCTCGCCGGAACCGTAAGCTTGCTGCCGGAAGCGTGGCGGAAAGTCACATGGCTGGTTCCGGGCTGACGCGCCGTGATTCCGTTTCTCGCCGCCAGCGTCTTCAGGTCTTCGATCCGCCAGTCGCGTGGATTGGCGATCATCGCTGCCCGAAGCTTGTCCGCGCGAGCCACACACTTTGATACTGCATATAGTATCGCCACGCAATCGTGACGGTCGGCGCGACGTGAAAAGCGGAGAACGAACTCTCCGCCATCATCCCACGGCAGAGTTGCCCATCCTTCGCGAATCGGCGAGAAGTCAGGCCATGCACCTCGACGACGCGACGGTCGCGGCGTACCGGCAGGATGGCGCCGTCGCGCTCCGGCGCGTGTTCTCGCCGGAGTGGATCGGCCTCCTCGCCGAGGGCGTCGAGGAGAACCTGGTGAAGCCCGGCCCCTACGCCAAGCGCTACACACCCGAGGGCAAGCCCGGCCTCTTCTTCGGCGACTACTGCAACTGGCGGCGGATTCCCGCCTATGAGCGCTTCTTCCGCGCATCCCCGGCGGCTGCGGTCGCTGCGCGCCTGATGGGTGCTTCCAAGGTCAATCTCTTCCACGAGCATGTGCTGGTGAAGGAGCCGGGGACGCTGGAGCCCACACCCTGGCACCACGACCAGCCCTATTACTTCGTCGACGGCGCGCAGATTGTCAGCCTCTGGATCCCGCTCGATCCGGTGCCGCGGCAGACCTGCGTCGAATACGTCGCGGGATCGCATCGCTGGGGCAAGTGGTACACGCCGAAGCGCTTTGCCGACTCGGCCGAGCACCCGAACGCAACCGGCGACGAGGCGGTGCCGGACATCGACGGCAACCGCGAGAAATACCGTCTGCTCGCCTGGGACCTCGAGCCCGGCGACTGCATCGCCTTCCATGCGCTGACGCTGCATGGCGCACCCGGCAATCCGCTGAAGACGCGCCGCCGCGCCTTTGCCGCCCGCTTCACCGGCGACGATGCGCGCTACGTGCTGCGCGACGGCTTCATGTCGCCGCCGCCGCAACCCGATGCGCCGCCGCCCGGAGGGCCGATGGATAGCCCGGCCTTCCCGGTGATCTGGCGCGCTTGATGGACGCCTGGACTCTGATCGCGGCGGCGTTCCTCGGCCTGGTCGAGGGCCTGACCGAGTTCATTCCGGTTTCCTCGACCGGGCACCTGATCCTGCTGGTCGACCTGCTTGGCTTCCGGGGGCCACCGGGCAAGGTTTTCGAGGTCGTGATCCAGCTCGGCGCCATCCTTGCCGTCTGCGTCGTCTATTTCGCCCGGCTCTGGCGCGTGCTGATCGGCCTTCCCTCCGACCCCGGCGCGCGGCGCTTCGCTGCGGCGGTGCTGCTCGCTTTCCTCCCAGCGGCGGCGATCGGCGCGCTGGCGCACGGCTTCATCAAATCGGTGCTGTTCTCGCCCTGGGTGGTCTCGGCGAGCCTGATCGTCGGCGGGCTTGCCATTCTCGCAATCGAGGCGCGGCCGCGGCCGGCGACGGTCGACCGGGTCGAGGACTTCTCTCCCTGGCTCGCGCTCAGGATCGGCTTCTTCCAGGCGATCGCGATGGTGCCGGGCGTCTCGCGTTCGGGAGCCACGATCCTGGGCGCGTTGCTTCTGGGTGTCGAGCGCAAGGCGGCGGCCGAGTTCTCCTTCTTCCTCGCGATCCCGACCATGCTGGGCGCGGCGGTCTACGATCTCTACAAGAACCGCAACGAGCTCAGCTTCGACGGCGGGCTCCTGATCGCGATCGGCTTCGTCGTCGCATTCCTTGCTGCGCTCACCGTCGTCCGCGCCGTCCTCGACTTCATCTCGCGGCACGGCTTCACGCCTTTCGGCTGGTATCGGATCGCCATCGGCACGATCATGCTGATGGCGCTGATGGCGAGATGAGCCGATGACCGGCAAGCGCACCATGTGGATGAAGCGACCGGCCAAGGGCGGCCGCGACCTCGACGGGCCTGAGCAGTACCTCGCCAAGGCTCAGCGCTTCCGCGAGCGCGCGGCAGGCCTGCGCCACGGCCTTCAGAGCTACAAGGTGCCGCCGCTGCAGCGGGTCGAGATGGAACGCATGCTGAAGAACCTCGAAGCCGCCGCCAACGAGCTCGAGCGGCTGGCCAAGCGCCGCAGCTAACGCAGCTCCGCGATCTCGCGCACCAGCTTGGCGGCAATGGCGCGGGCGAAATCGTCGAAGCCTTTGGCAACGATCAGGAAGGCCCCCGGCCCGCCGATCACGTTCTGCTCGTAGTAGCGGACGAGACCTGGCTCATAGTAAGTCTCGATCGGCAGCCCGTTAATCGTCACATCGGCGACCAGCGCACGCTCGCGCGCCGCCTCCAGCGACCCGCCGACATTGCTTTCGCCGTCGCCGGAGATATCGAGCACCTTGCGATCGGTTTCGTAAGGCAGCTCGGCGAAAAGCTTCATGCCCTCATCGATGGCGCAGGCGATGCAGGTATCGCCGACGAGCTGGCGGCGATGATTGCGGATCGTGTCGGCCGCCTTCCTCGCGGAAGTCTCGCCGTCGACGATCATCCAGGGAAGGATGTGCGCCATGCGGCGCCCGTCGCTCCACTCGAAATAGGTGACGGCTATCCGCTTGTTGTCGCCGCTCTTGATCGCGCTCAGCACCTGCTGGGAGACCAGCGCCTGGGCGTAGCCGTCGCGCTGCTGCTCGAATCGGCGCTGGTTAACGCTGCCTGAAGAGTCGACCGCCAGAACCAGCGCCAAGTCGACGCGTTCCGCCGCACGCAACGCGCCGGGCCCGAAAACGACGGTCAGAAGCACGAGAGCGAGAGCGACGCGGCGAATCATGAAACGACGATAACACGTCGCTCGCCCTGGCAAGGAGTCGGTGTCAGAGTGGGCCGCCGCCTCGATGCCCACCCTTTCCGCCCCTATTCGCGCCACAATCCTGATGCTGGGCGCGACCTTCATTTCCGGCCTGCAGAGCTGCCTGATGCGGCTGATCGCCGATCACGGTATCGACGCGTTCCAGATCACGCTTTTCCGCAACCTCTTCGGGCTGATCTCGGTCTTCGCGATCATGCTCTGGTTCGAGCGGCGGGTCCCGGGAACACCGTGGTTCTGGCTGATCGCGCTCTCCTGCGTTCTTCACGTCGCCTCGATGCTGACCTTCATCTTAGGCCTGAGCCTGCTGCCGCTGAACGAATCGGCCGCGCTCGCCTTCGCCGCACCCCTGTTCGTCACCATCGGCGCCGCGCTCTTCCTGGGCGAGAAGGTCCGGGCGCGGCGTTGGAGCGCGGTTGCCGCAGGATTCGTCGGCGTCCTGATCATCCTCAGGCCCGGCGTGGTGCCGGCAAGCCTCGGCGCGGCGCTGATCCTGGTCTCTTGCATGATCGGCGCCGCCGTCACGCTGATGTTCAAGAACTTCGCCGGGCACGAACGCCCGACGACGCTGATCTTCTATCAGTGCCTGATCTCGTCGGCCTTCTCGGTGCCGGGCGCGGCCTGGGTCTGGGTTACGCCGACTTGGCCGATCTTCGCCGCGCTCGCCTCGATCGGGCTGATCGGCACGCTCGGATGGCTCGCCTTCCTCCGCGCCTGCAGGCTCATCGATGCCAGCGCCATCCAGCCGATCGAGTTCGTCAAGCTGCCCTCGGTCGCGTTCTTCGCCTATTTCATGTTTGGCGAGGTGCCCGACAAATGGGTCTGGCTCGGTGCTGCGGTGATCTTTTCCTCGACCCTCTATATCGCGCATCGCGAAGCGGTGGTCGCTCGCAGCTCGCGCCGCTTGACGGCGCCGCAATGAGCGCGTCTGCCTCTCTTCTGGCGAGCTTTTACGCGCTGATGACGGTGCTCATCACCGGCCTACAGAACATTGTCATCCGGCTCGCCACCGACGACAGCGCGCATTCGTTCCAGGTGGTTCTGTTCCGCAACCTCTTCGGATTGCTGTCCGTCGTCCTCATCATCTTGTGGATGGAGCGCAGGCTGCCCAGGAGCCGGTATGCCTGGCTGATCGCCATCGCTTGCATCGCGCATGTGGCGTCGATGCTGACCGGATATTTCGGCATCGCGGTCCTGCCACTGAACGAGTCGACGGCGCTCGCCTTCGCCATGCCGCTCTTCGCCACCGTCGGGGCCGCGCTCTTCCTCGGGGAGACGGTACGGGCGAGGCGCTGGAGCGCGGTCGTCATCGGCTTCCTCGGCGTGCTGATCATCTTGCGGCCGGGCGTCATCCCCTTCGAGCTAGGCGCCGCGATGGTGCTGGTCTCGGCCATGCTGGGCGCTGTCATCACGCTCCTGTCCAAGCACTGGATCGCGGCCGAGAGCGCGATGACGCTAATCTACTATCAGTCGCTGTTCTCGGTGCTTTTCTCGATACCGCCGGCTGCCGTCGTCTGGGAGGCGCCGAGCGGCTTCGCCGCCTCGATGATGATCGCCAACGGGATCCTCGGCACCCTCGGCTGGATCACTTTCCTGCGCGCCTGCGCGCTGGCCGATGCGAGCGCGCTGATGCCCTACGAGTTCCTGCGCTTGCCGGTCGTCGCCATCTTCGCCTACGCGCTGTTCGGGGAGGTGCCGGACGAGTGGGTATGGCTGGGCGCCGCCGTCATTTTTTCCTCGACCCTCTACATTGCGCATCGCGAGGCCATCGTCGCCCGTGAGGCCGCAAGACGGGACCTCGCTTGAGCCGGCAGAGCCCGCTCCTCGTCGCGGCCTTGTTGATGACCTTGTCGGCGCTGACGACGGCGGTCGGCAACACGCTGATCCGCTCTCTCGGCGATATCGGCATCCATCCCTTCGAGATCGCGTTCTTCCGCTGTGCGTTCGGGTTTCTGACGGTGGCACCGATCGTGCTGTGGCAGGAGCGCCGCTGGCCGCGAACGACGACGGTGAAGACGATCGCGGCATCGGGGCTCTGCCACTATGTCTCCATGCTCGCCTTCTTCACCGGCGTCACGCTGATGCCGCTCAACGAGTCGGCGGCGCTCGGCTTCGCCACGCCTTTGTTCGCCACGATCGGCGCCGCTCTGTTCCTCGGCGAGACGGTCCGGGTGCGGCGCTGGATCGCCATCGTTGTCGGCTTCGCCGGGGTCCTGATCGTGCTGAGGCCGGGTGCGGTGCCGGTCAGCCTCGGCGCAGCGCTGGTAATCCTCTCGACCATGACCTTCGCCGGGGTCACGGTGCTGGTGAAGATGATGTCGGGAACCGAGCGGACCGCGACGGTCGTGTTCTACCAGAGCCTGATCGTCATGCTGCTGACCTTGCCGCTGGCCCTCTGGCACTGGACGACGCCGTCGCTGCCGAGCTTCCTGGCACTGGCGGCGCTGGGCGCGCTCAGCACGCTGGGCTGGCTCTGCTTCACCCGCGCCTTCGCGCTGGCCGACGCATCGGCGATCCTGCCGCTGGAGTTCACGCGGATGCCCTTCGTCGCGATCCTCGCCTATGTGTTCCTCGGCGAGGTTCCGGACAAATGGGTCTGGATCGGAGCCGCCGTGATCTTCGGCTCAACCCTCTATATCGCGCATCGCGAACACGCCGCGCACCGTCGCGATCAGACCCAGCGCCTGACCGAGGAGCGGTAGGCGCGATACGCGTCGCCGAACTTGGCTTCGAGATAGCGCTCCTCGCGACCGATCACGCCATAGCGCATGACGATCAGCAGCGGCGCGAGCAGCACCAGCGGCCACCAGCTTCCGTAGCCGATCGCCAACCCGAGATAGGCCAGCGTCAGCGCCAGATAGATCGGGTTGCGCGAGAAGCGGTAGGGACCGGCGATCACCAGCGCCGTCGTCGGCAACCAGGTCGGGACGTTGGTCCCGGCCGCCTTGAAGCGGCGGAAGCAGGCGACGGCCAGTCCCAAGCCCGCGACGAACAGGAGAGCCGCCGCCGGCGCGCGCAGCGCATGATCCGGGATCGCGGCCGGGAATACGAGGTCGAGCGCGCCGCCGGCGGCCAGGCTGCCGAGATAGAGGAGCGGCGGCCTGGCGATGACGCCGGCGGTATCAACCGTGCTCACAAGCGCCCGCGCATCAGACCGTCGAGCCGCGTGCGCTGATCCGGATCGAGCTCGGTGTAGAGAGCCTCCAGAGACGGCCTAAGCGCGCGGAGCGCACCGAGGCCCGCCTGCATGCCTGCCTCGAGCCGCGCAAGGGCCGAGGGCGTGTCGGATGCCGGGGCCGAACAGGCGATTTTCACCGCCTGGCCCGCCTGCGCGACGGCTTCCGAAAGCCGAGCCCAGGCGTGCTGCTGGTCGGGCCTCAGGGCCAGATGCATCTCGATCAGGGCCATGGCTTCGGCCAGCCTCGCCTCGCCGGCCGGGGCGCACCAGTCGGCATGGCGGGCATGCCGGCCTTGACCCCAGCCGCCCCAGCCCCCGTGCCAGGAAGAACCAACGGCTACGGTCGGAACCGCCCCCGCTGCCAGCGCCGCAGCAGCGAGCGCGATCTTCGTCTTGCGTGTCCAGAACATGGGTCACCTCCGTTGCTGAAGGGATTATAGAAAATGACAACTTAGTTGTCAATTTTTCTCGGTTCACGCCTTCGAGAGCTTGGCCCTGAGCCGCGCCACCGTGTCGGCGGCTGCCGCCAGCTCCTTCGCGTCGAGCCCTTCGCCCAACGCGTCCGCAAGCTCGCCTATGCGCGCCGTTACCGCCTTGTAGCGGGCACGGCCGGCGGGCGTGAGCTCGACGAGCTTCGAGCGCTTATGCGCGGGGTTGTCGACGAACCGGACCAGCCCCTCGGCGGTGAGCTCGTCGGCGAGCTTCTGGATGTGCTGACGCGAGACCGGGCGGGATCGGGCGAGCGCCGGCACGGTCTGCGGGCCGCCCTCCGCAAGGCTGCGCATCAGGCCCCAGCTGCCGCCACCGCCGGCGGTGACGGCACCTTCTTCGGCACCGACGGCGCGAAGCCGGTGGAAGGTCTGCAGAACCTCCAGCATCAGGCGGAAGACCGCTGCGCCCTCGGCGGTCGGCATCTGCCGGCTTACGCGCCAGCCTCGTCGAGGGCCTTCACCTGCGCCGTGGTCAGCCGCTTGTCGTAGCCGAGGCTCGCTTCGAAGAGCTGGCGCGTATAGGCCTCGCGGTAGCGCCTTGCGACCAGGTCGTCGACGGTCAGCTCCTCGTAGATCTGGCCGTGATTCATCACCGCGAGCCGGTCGCACATATGCGAGACCACCGAGAGGTCGTGGCTGACCAGGAGGAAGGTCAGGCCGGTCGAGTCGCGGATGTCGGTCAGCAGGTTGAGGATCTCCGCCTGGACCGAGACGTCGAGGGCGGAGGTCGGCTCGTCCAGCAGCAGCAGCTTGGGCTCGAGGATCAGCGCGCGTGCGATGGCGACGCGCTGGCGCTGGCCGCCCGAGAGCTGATGCGGATAGCGGAAGCGGAACGCCGGCCCCAGGCCCACCTGCTTCAGCACCCGGTCGATGCGCTCGTCGGCGCGGTCGAGACCGTGGATCTTGATCGGCTCCATCAGCGTGCCGTTGACGGTGAAGCGCGGGTGCAGCGAGCCGTAGGGGTCCTGGAAGACGATCTGCGCCAGCTTGTAGAAGGCGCGCTCGCGCTTCGGTGAGAGCTGCTTGCCATCGATGCGGATGACGCCTTCCCACTCCTGGTTGAGGCCGGCGAGGCAGCGGAGGATGGTGGTCTTGCCGCAGCCGGACTCGCCGACAAGACCGAAGGCCTCGCCGCCCTTGACCTGGAAGCTGACGCTGTCGACCGCGGTGATCGCGGCCTTGCCCTTGCCGAAGCGGACGACGAGGTTCTCGACTTCGATCATCGTCACATGGCCCAGGCAGGATCGCGGACCAGGGTCGCCAGCTTCTTCCGCCGCTCGCCGATGCGCGGCAGCGAGGCAAGCAGGCCCTGGGTGTAGGGATGGGTCGCGTTGCGAAGCTCCGTCGCTTTGCACTCCTCGACGATGCGCCCGGCATACATGATCAGCACGCGATCGCAGAACGTCGCGACCAGGTTGAGATCGTGGCTGATGAACATGAGGCCAAGCCCGCGGCGCGAGACGAGGTCGTCGAGGATCGCCAGCACCTGCATGCGCACCGTGACGTCGAGCGCCGAGGTCGGCTCGTCGGCGATCAGCAGCTTCGGTTCCGGCACGAGCATCATCGCGATCATCACGCGCTGTCCCATGCCGCCCGAGCATTCGTGCGGATAGAGATCGTAGACGCGCTGAGGATTGCGGATCTGCACGGCCTCCAGCACCTCAAGCACGCGCTCCCGTGCCTCCTTCCGGTCGAGGCCGGGCGGTAGCGCCTCGGCAATCTGGTCGCCGACACGCATCACGGGGTCGAGCGAGAATTTCGGGTCCTGAAGGATCATGCCGATGCGGCTGCCGCGCACCTTGAGCATGTCCTGTTCGGTAGCGTTAGCGAGATCGAGCTCCTCGAACTGCATGCGCTTGGCGGTGACGATGCCGTTGCCGGGCGTCAGCTTGAGGATCGCACGCCCGGTCGCCGACTTGCCGGAACCGGACTCGCCGACGATGCCGACCTTCTCCTTGCCGACGGTGAAGGAGATCTCGCGAACTGCGCGCACCATGCGGTGCGGCGTGCGGAAGGTGACGCTGAGGTCCTCGACCTCGAGAAGCGGCTTGATCATTCGTCGCGCGGATCCAGGACGTCGCGAAGCCCGTCGCCGAACAGGTTGAAGCCGAGGCTGACCACAAGGATCGCCAAGCCCGGAGCGGCAGCGAGGAACCAGCTCCCGAGCAAGTACTGCCGGCCTGTCGACAGCATCGCGCCCCACTCGGGCATCGGCGGCTGCGCGCCGAGGCCGAGGAAGCCCAGCGCCGCCGCCGTCAGGATGATGCCGGCCATGTTGAGGGTGATGCGGATGATCACCGAGGAGAGGCACATCGGCACGACGTGCTTGAGCACGATGCGCCAGGCCGGCGCCCCTTGCGCGCGGATCGCGGCGATGTAGTCCGACGACCGCACCGTCAGCGTCTCGGCGCGGGCGAGGCGCGCGATCGGCGGCCAGACGGTGAGCGCGATCGCAATGACCGCATTGCGGATGCCTGGGCCGAGCGCGGCGACGAAGGCGAGCGCCAGGATCAAGCCGGGGAACGACAGGAAGATGTCGGTAATCCGCATCATGATCGTGTCGGTCCAGCCGCCGAAATAGCCGGAGACGGTGCCGAAGATGAGGCCGATCGGCGCAGCGATCACCGCGACGAGGCAGGTGATCTGAAGCGTGATGCGCGAGCCGTAGACGACGCGACTGAAGATGTCGCGGCCGAGCTCGTCTGTGCCGAACCAATGCGCGCCCGAAGGCGGCAGCAGGCGTCGGCCCAGATTCTGCTCGTTCATCGGAAAGGGCGCAATCACCGGCGCGAAGATGGCGAGCAACAGCAGCAGCAGCAGGATGCCGAGTCCGATCATGGCGAGTGGGTTCTGGGCGAAGCGCACGCAGCCGAAGTAGAGGCGCTGCAGGCTTGCCTGGGTCGGCGAGTGGCTGACCTCGGCGGTCAGGTAGGCGCGAAGCCCGCCCTTTCCGGATTCAATGGCGGTGGTCATTTCGTGCGCGGATCCAGGATCCTGTAGAGAAGATCGCAGATGAGGTTGATCGAGACGAAGATGATGCCGACGATCAGCACGCAGGCGAGCACGGCGTTCATGTCGCCGGCGAGCAGGCCGGAAACGAGGTAACGCCCGAAGCCCGGCCAGGCGAAGACCGTCTCGGTTACCACCGCGCCTTCGAGCAGGATGCCGTAGGCGAGCGCGATGATGGTGAGCAGCTGCACCGCGATGTTACGGAAGGCATGCTTGCGGATGACCTTCCATTTCGACAGGCCCTTCACGCGCGCCGCCAGGATGTATTCCTGCGAGAGCTGGGCCAGCATGAACGAGCGGGTGAGCCGGCTGATGAAGGCGATGGCGTTGAAGCTGAGGATGCTGGCCGGCAGCACGATATGGGAGACGGCGTTCCGCAGCACCTCCCATTCGCCGGCGATGATCGAATCGATCAGCAGCAGGCCGGTCACGCGGTCGACGATGTCGATGTAGAAGACGTCGAGCCGCCCCGGCCCTCCGACCCAGCCGAGCGCGGCGTAGAAGAGGACGAGCCCCATCAGGCCGAGCCAGAAGGTCGGGACCGAATACCCGAGAAGGCCGAGGATGCGGGTTATGTGATCGATCGGGCTGCCGCGATAGACCGCGGCAAGCACGCCGATGGGAACGCCGAGGCAGACACCGATGGTGATCGCGATGGTCGCCAGCTCGATCGTCGCCGGAAATACGCGCAGCAGATCGGCCGATACCTTGTTGCCGGTGAACAGCGCGTTGCCGAACTCGCCGCGCATCATGTCGCTGATGAAGAACCAGAACTGCACGTAGAGCGGCTTGTCGAGGCCGAGCTGCTTGTAGACCATGTCGTAGGTCGAAGCGTCGGCTTGCTCGCCGACGATGGCGATGACCGGGTCGATCGGCAGCATGCGCCCGATGAAGAAGGTAAGCGCGAGCAACCCGATCAGGGTCACCGCGACCGAGGAGACGAGGCGCCAAGCGTCCCATGCCCAGGGCGGAATCTTGCTGACCTCCGGCCCCCGGGAGATCGTCTCCCGGGGCTGGTTGACGTCGGTCGCGGACATGGGACGCTCCCCGGTCTAGCTGCCTGGACCTACTTGGTGGCCGAGGCGTAGTCGACCTTGAACGGCCCGATCGCGAAGTTCTTCACTTCCTTGCGGATCGCGATCGGACGGATGGTCTGGAACATATAGGCCATCGGGCCGTTCGCCAGCATGTTCTCCTGGATCTCCTTGTAGGCGGCGATCCGCTTGGCCGGATCGCGCTCCATCATCGCCGCTTCCGCCATCTTGTTGATCTTGTCGTCCGCCCATGCCGACCGCCAGGACGGATACTGCGCGAGCTTGGCCTCGGCGCGATTGTCCGGGTTGATTGCATGACGCGAGATCATGCTGTGCGCGTCGGGGTATCCCGCGCCCCAGCCGATCAGCCCGACTTCGAACTCACGACCGCGCATCTTGGTGAAGAGGTTGGCATCCGCCATCTGCTCGAGCTCGATCTTGAGCCCGGCACGCGTGGCATTGGCCTGCACATGCTGGGCAAGGTCGGGGTTGGGCGTATTGGCCGACAGGATCAGCTTCCTCTGGAACCCGTTCGGATAGCCGGCGAGGACCAGAAGCCTCTTCGCCATCTCGACATCGAGCTTGAAGGGCAGACCCGCTTTCTCGTCCAGCGCGCCGAAGGCGCCGATCGGGACCAGGCTCGCCCGCGGCGCTCCGCGATAGGCCATGATCGTCTTGCCGAGCGCCTCGTAATCGATGAGGTAGCGGAAGGCGAGCCGCACCTTCGGGTTGGAAAGGATCGGATCGGAGGCGTTGAACGCGAGATAAGTGTAGCCGTGCATGAGCGTCTGCTCGATATGCACGTCCTTGTTGGCCTCGAGGCCCTTCAGATCGTCGGAGTTGAGCAGACGGGCCACATCGACATCGCCTTTCTCCAGCGCCAGGCGCTCTGCCGCCGATTCAGGGATGTGCCGGATGAGCACCCGGCGTAGCCCCGGTTTCTTTCCGAAGTAGGTGTCATTGGCCTCGAGGATCACCACGTCATTCGCGTTCCAGGTGCGAAGCCGATAAGGGCCGACGCAATCGGATTGCGTCTTGAACCAGGCATTGCCGTGGTCGTTCTTGCCATCGACCGTCTTGGCATTCTTCTCGCCGGTCTCCTTGTTGAGGACAGAAGCGACATTGCTGGAAAATACCGACGAAAGCAGGAGACCCGTCGGATAAGGCCGGTCCAGCTTCAGCTGGAGAGTGTGGTCGTCGACCGCGATGATCTGCTGGTCAGCCTTCTCGGCGGAGAAGCCCCACTCGCGGAGATTGGCGGCATTGCCGAAATTGAGATGGAGAGCGCGCTTCAGCGACCACGCCGCATCTTGCGCGGTGGCCGGCTTGCCGGAAGGAAACTTGATGTCCTTCCGCATCTTGAAGGTCAGCGTCAGCCCGTCCTCGGAGCTCGACCAGCTCTCGGCGAGCTGCGGCTCGATCCTGGCGACATCCTTGATGTTCGGCTGCACCAGTCGGTTGCAGACATTGATCATGATGTCGTTGCCGTTCACCTCGGCGATCTGCGCCGGATCGAGCGAGATCAGCGCATCGAGGTTCCAGGCCATCACAAGAGCATCCTTGGGCGTCGCCGCCTGAGCGGAGGCAGCGGCGAGGGTAGCGGCAAGGATCAAGCTCGGAGCGAGCAAGCGGCGCATCGAAGCCTCCAAATGCTTGTGGTTGGAACGCCCCGGGAAACACTCCGGGACCGGTCGTTGCCAGTCGGGCTATTGCATAGCGTGGCCGAACCGGTGCGTCCACTCAATGCTTGTTGAATACCGGGACGCCATCCTACCGGCCGCCGCTCTGGCCCTCGCGGCGCTCGGCCTCACCCTCAAAATTGCCGAGGCCGCGTAGGATGCGCCGCAGGATGCCCGGGGCCAGCGCCGAGAGCGGGTTGACGCTGACCTCCGGGCGGTCGAGCGGGCCGGTGATACGGAAGTCGGCGGCAACGACGCCTTCATTTCGCCCGCCCGTGATGATCGCGCCGATCAGCGGGATCGCGCCGACAACCCGGTTCAGCGTATAGGCAGGAACCGCGGTTCCCTCGATCTCGGCGATGTCGGACTTGCGCTCGACCCATCCGTGAGCGGAGACGCCGAGCGAGCCGCCGGCGGCAAGCGACTCCTTGATCGTGATGCGTTGCTCGGTCTGAACCAGCTTGGCGGTGAGGCGCGAGAAGCCGATGCCGGAGCCCGACAATGTCTCGACGATGCCGGAGAAGGAGGCAAGCGAGGCAAGGCGTGCCAGCGCCGGCGCCTGGACAACGGAGAAGTCGGTGATCGTCAGGTCGCCGGTGAACGGCATCCCCTTGGCGTCGATGTCGACGGTGCCGTCGAGGACGAGCCGCCCGCCGACCATGTGATCGTAGTAGCCCATCGCCCGCATCATCGCGCCCGCGTCGAGCGAAGCGAGGTGGAAGCGGTGCAGCTTGTCGGCCGCCGACAGGTCGAGGGCGAACCGCCCATCGGCGCCGACAAGGCCTTCGGCCCCGATCCGGCGCCAGACGATCCCGTCCGATTCGAGCGAGGCGCGAACCGAGGTAAAGGCGCGGTCGTCGCTGACGCGAAGCTCAGCCGCCTGCATTTCCACGGCGAGCGCCGGTCCTCTCGTCTTCGGTTTGCGCTCCTCGTCGTCGGCAAAGAGCGGCCTCAGGTCCAGACGCTCACCGGCGATGTTGACGGCATAGCCGCCTTCGCGCCGGCGGCTGACGCCGACCCTGACGTCCGTGCTGCCGACCTTGAGTCGGGGCAACTCGAGCGTCTCGATGTCGGCGTCCTTGGTGAAAGCGAGCCGTCCGGTGAGGTCGAGATCATCGGCCGAGGCGCGCAGGTCCTCGAGCGAGACGACGTCGGCACGTTCGAGCTTGAGAACGAAACGCGCGCTCGCCGGCCTGCCCGCCGGTTTCCGCCACATGATCTCGTCGAAGCGGACGCTCGCCTCGGCGAGGTCGAGGCTGACATCGATGTCGTTGGTTCCATTCGGCCGCTGGATTGCGATGACATGCGCATCGATCGGCCCCGAAGCCTTGTCGAGGAGCGGCAGGTCGAGCGCCTTGCGGTCGGTATCGTTGGCACGCCCCTTGACGTCGAAGCGCCGGCGTATCGCGGGCGCGTCGTCGAACTCCTCGCGCCACTCGAAGGCGACGGGCGTACCCTGCAGCCGTCCATCGCCCTTGACCGTCATGCCGCGCCCGTCGAGCGAGAGCGTACCCTTGGCATCGCTCACGTCCCAGCCGCGGACGACCTTGGGCACGGCGACGCCGCGCAGATTGGCCGAGGCCGACAGCGCCACCTGCTCCAGCTTCAGGTCGGAGAGCAGGGGAAAGGAGAAGCGGAGCCGGATCGCCGCCTCGCCGGCGACGCCGTCGAGGCCGAGGCCGATCTTGCTGGCGTAACCGAGCGGCTTCGAGTCGATGAGCCGGAGCGCATCCCTGACCGGACCGCCGACCACCACCTCGATGTCGGCGCGCTCGCGTTCATTGTCGAGGCCGCTCAGGGCAACGGTCGATTGCGTGACCCTGAGGCCGTCGAGCACGCCGCTTGCAATCGCAAGAACGAAGCGCGAGTCGGTAAAGGTCGCAGTACCGCGCACCTGTCGTACCGGCGGCATCGGCGCCAGGTAGCGGACGGTCAGGTTCTCATAGGTGATGCCGCCGGCCACCGAGCGCACCGACAGGTTCTTGAGGTCCTGAATCTCGCCGGTCAGCTTGAGCCGGGCCTCGCGCGCGACGCCGCGGCTGATGTTCTCAGTGACCCATCGGTGCGCGTTGCGGGCAAGCGGAGCTGGCCAGAAATGCGATAACCGGTCGACTTCCATGTTCTCGACCACGGCGTCGGCTTCGAGCAGACCGCGCCCCTTGAGCCCGGTCAGGCGCGCGGCGCCCCGCGCCACCGGACCGCCGAGATCGACGATCGCTCGCTCGATCTCGATCGTGTCGGTCATACGGTCGAAGCGAGCCCGGAGCTGCGCACCCGCGATCTCGAGGTTGTCCCGATAGAGCTCGGGCAGCTCGATCGCGCCCGGGCCGGTCGCCGCTTCGAGCCGTGCCGAGAGAAGAAGGCCCTCGCGGTCGAAGACCGCATGAACGGCGCCGTCGACGGCAAGCTTGATACGCTTCAGGTCCGGAAAGAACGGCGCCAGCGCCGCGGGCTCCAGGCGGCTCAGTTGGAACTGGCTTTCGACGATTCCGGCCGCGGCCACATAACGGCCGGCGCCATCGATCCGTACCCGATAGCCCCCGACCTCGGCATCGCCCTCGATGCGCAGGCGGAGCCCTTCCGGGCTGCGCTCGACGCGAATGTCGACATCGGTCGCGCGCCAGAAGATTCCATCGACGAGGTCGCGGATCGCGAGGTCGGCGCCGGCGATGACGACTCGATCGGGAAGGCTCGATGCTTCCTTGCCCCTCCTGGGGTCGGAAAGGTCATGGATGAGCCCGGCCAGCACGGCGCCCGCCGGCCCTTCATCGCCGCTCTCTCCAAATCCGAGATCGAGACTGCCGTCGGCGGCGCGCGTCAGCCGGAGCCGTGGCTTCATCAGCTCGACCTCGGCTGGCCTGATCTTGCCGCGAGCCAGCTCCGGCAAGCCGAGGCGGATGGCGATGTCGGGAAGGGAGGCGATCACGCCGCCATCCGGAGCGAAAGCCTGGACGTCGGCGGCGCGGAGGTCGACGGCGCGTTCCCAGCCGGCCCAAGCAAGTTGTGTCGAGCCGATTCGCAAACGGACCCCGCGCCCGTCGGGGGTAAGGGCCTGCTCGAGATAGGGTGTCAGGACGTCGAGGACGATCGGCCCCTCGTTCAGCCTCCAGAACAGGAGGGTGGCCGCGACTATCAGCCCGGCGACCAGCCCGCCCACGATCTCGATGGCTTTGACGACAGCCCGTGGCATCGGCACTCGCGGCTTGACGGTCACCAAAGGCCTCCCGCACCTTCGCCGGCACGGGAAAGCCTTTTCGATGACCAGCTTACTCCGATTCGTCGCCTCCGACCTAACGCCGCGGCCAGCCGATCCGGCCGCGGTCGCGATCGCGCTCGACCGTTGGCGCGAGCGGGCAGCGGACCTCGATGACGCCGACGCGAGGAAGGCGGCGTTGGCCTTGGTCGAGGACCCTGACGCGGGCCCGCTGCTGAGAGCGATCTTCGGGTCGAGCCCGTTCCTGACCGAGTGCCTTCTGGCCGAGATTCCCTTCGCCCTGGCGCTTTCCGAGCGAGGAACCGAAGCGGGCCTGGCCGAGGCGCTCGCGGCAATCCTGCCCCTCGGGCGCGAAGAAGACCAAACCCTGCTGATGGCCGGGCTTCGCCGTGCCCGGCGCCGGGCGGCGGTGGCGATCGCGCTCGCGGATGTCGCCGGGCAATGGCCAGTCGAGAAGGTGACGCGCGCCTTGAGCGATCTTGCCGAGACCGCCTTGCAGGCAACCATCGATCACCTGCTCCGGCGCCTGCGCGCCGGCGGCAAGGTGCCGATCCCGGATCGCGAGCCGCCGTCGGAAGGCTGCGGCTTCTTCGTGCTGGCGATGGGCAAGCTCGGATCGCGCGAGCTCAACTACTCGAGCGACATCGACCTGATGGTCTTCTACGACGAAACCACACCCGGCTTCGCCGAGATCGACGATCTGCAGCAGCGCTTCGTCCGTGTCGTGCGCGACATGGTGAAGATCCTTTCGGAGCGCACCACCGAGGGCTACGTCTTCCGCACCGACCTTCGCCTGCGTCCCGATCCGGGCGCGACGCCGGTTGCGATGTCCGTCGGCGCCGCGGAAATTTACTACGAGAGTCTCGGCCAGAACTGGGAACGCGCGGCGATGATCAAGGGCCGCCCGGTCGCCGGCGACCTCGTCGCCGGCAAACGCTTCCTCAAGCACCTGAAGCCCTTCGTCTGGCGCAAGCATCTCGACTTCGCCGCGATCCGCGACATCCATTCGATCAAGCGCCAGATCCACGCGGCCAAAGGCGGCGCCGACATCGCGGTCGCCGGCCACAATCTCAAGCTCGGCCGCGGCGGCATCCGCGAGATCGAGTTCTTCGCCCAGACACAGCAGCTGATCTGGGGCGGGCGCAACCCCGGTTTGCGCGTGCGCCCGACGATCGAGGCGATGGAGGCGCTGGTCGCCCTCGGCCGGGTCGAGCGCGAGGTCGCCGACGACCTGGCCGATGCCTATCGCACGCTGCGCAAGGTCGAGCACCGACTGCAGATGATCGCCGACGAGCAGACGCAGACGCTGCCGGCGGACGAGCCGCATCTCGCCCGCCTCGCGGCATTCCTCGGCTATCCCGACACCGACGCCTTCGCCCAGGCGATCACCGGCGTCCTCAAGCGCGTCGAGCGCCGCTACGCGCGGCTGTTCGAGGAAGCGCCCAGCCTCTCCGGCCCCGGCAACCTCGTCTTCACCGGCACCGAGGACGATCCCGGCACGATCGAGACGCTGACCAAGCTCGGGTATCGCGACGCGTCCATGGTTTGCGCCACCGTTCGCGGCTGGCATCACGGCCGATATCGCGCAACGCGAAGCGAGCGCGCCCGCCAGATCCTGACCGAGCTGATGCCGGCGCTGCTGGAGGCGCTGGCGGGGACGTCGGATGCCGACGGCGCCTTTCTCCGGTTCGATGCGTTCCTGAAGGCGCTGCCGGCCGGCGTGCAGGTGTTCTCTCTGCTGCATCAGAACCCGCGGCTGCTGGCGCTGCTCTCCGAGGTCATGGGCTCGGCACCTCATCTCGCCGAGGCGCTCGGCAACCGGCCGACCCGCCTCGAGGCGGTGCTGACGCCGGGTGCGATGGCGGCACCACCGGGCCTGGACGCGCTGAAGGCGGAGCTCGATCGCGCGCTGGAGGATGCCGATGGCTATGAAGCGGTTCTCGACCTTACCCGCCGCTGGGCCGAGGATCGCAAGTTCGCGCTGGGGCTCCATGTGCTCTCGGGCGAGAACGACGCCGATCTTCTTGCGCCAGCCATCACCGACATCGCCGAAGCGGTCGTCGACCGGCTGACGAAACGGACCGGGCAGCTTCTTGTAGAGGCCCATGGGCGCGTGCCGGACGCCGGCATGGCTGTGCTCGCGCTCGGCAAGCTCGGCAGCCGCGAGATGAACATCGGCTCAGATCTCGACATGATCTTCGTCTACGATGCGCCGGTCGATCTCGATTCCGACGGGCCAAAGCCGCTGCAGGCGGGTCTGTACTTCGGCCGCTGGAGCCAGCGGCTCATTGCCGGCCTGACGGTCAGGACTGCCGAAGGCTCGCTCTACGAGGTCGACATGCGGCTCCGCCCCTCGGGCAACAAGGGGCCGATCGCCTCCAACCTCGACGGCTTCGTCCGCTACCAGATGACCGAAGCCTGGACCTGGGAGCACATGGCGCTGACGCGCGCCCGGCCGATCGCCGGACCCGGGCCGCTGATGGACGCTGCCGCGGCCGCCGTGCGGAGGATTCTCACCAGCCCGCGCGATCCCGGCAAGCTGCTCGCCGACGTCGCCGACATGCGCCGGCGCATGGCGAAGGAGATTTCCGAAACGTCGCCTTGGAAAGTGAAGCACCGGCCGGGCGGGATGGTGGACATCGAGTTCATTGCCCAGTATCTCCAGCTCCTCCACGCCTCGCGGAGTCCCGACGTGCTCGCCGCCAACACCACCGACGCCATCGGCCGGCTGGCCGAGGCGGGCGCGCTTGTTCGTGCCGATGCCGAGCGCCTGATCGAGGCGATGCGGCTTTGGCGCCGGCTGCAGGGATTCCTGCGCGTCACCACCGGCGGCGACTTCGATCCGGCGACCGCCTCCGAGGGTGTCCGGAGGGCGCTGGTCAAGGCTGGCGGCGCCACGGATCTAAACGCCCTCGCGACGAAGGTCGAGGCGACAGCAGGTTGGGTTCGCGATCTCTATCGGCGAATCATCGACGAGCCGGCCGAAACCCTAAAGAAGAAGGAAGCGATCGCATGAGCAGCGGCGGCGGCGAAGAGGTGGCGGGGCATGTCGAGGATGCGTTCGCCATCGTGACGCGAGTCAGCTGTTGACCTCAGCCCAGGCCGCCTTCGAGGAGGTTGAACCCTCCGGTCGTCTCGCCCAGCTTCTTGCTTATTGGGAGAAGCTTCGTCCCGGCGAGCTGCCTAGGCGGCCGGATGTCGAGCGGATGGAGATGAATCCCGCTCTGTTGCCGCACATCTTCCTCGCCGACGTGCTCGATGAGGGTCAGCGCTTTCGCTGGCGCCTGATCGGCAGGCATATCGTGCGCCATGCCGGCTCGGACGACACCGGGCTCGATCTTGAAATCAGCATCGCTCCGGCGATCCGGCCGACCGTCATCAGCCACTACCAGCAGGTCGTTCGCACGCGCCGTTTCCTTGCCCACCGCGGCAACTTCATCGGCCGAGACGGCCGCAGCTACCGCTATGAGCGCCTTCTGCTGCCGGTCCTGGCGGCAGACGGCCTGTCCATCGATACCGTATTGGGCGGCGCGGTCTTCGAGGCGGCCTCGCACGCCTCGGCGTGAAGCCGGCTCGCTAACCGGTCGTCGCGCCGACCTTGGGTCGCGAAACCACGAGCTGTCGAATCAGAATCGGGCTTGCGACCGCGAGGCCCGCGAGCGTGCTCGGAAGGCCGGGCGCGATCGTCGGCAGCGCGGCGATCCCGAGCACGACCCGTTCCCACCGCGAGAGCGGTGCGAGCCCGTAACCGCCGAAGGCCATCGACAGGAAGACGATCCCGACGACGCAGCCGCCTGTCGTCAGCAGAAAGGCGGGCCAGGTGAACTCCGGCGTCACGATCAGCATCGCCGGGCCATAGACGAAGACGAACGGCACCAGCACCTTGCCGAGACCGAGCCGGAAAGCGGTGTTGCCGGTGCGGAACGGATCGGCGCCGGCCATACTGGCTCCGGCATAGGCGGCGAGCGCCACCGGCGGCGTGATGTCGGCGAGCACGCCGTAATAGAAGACGAAAAAATGGGCGACGATCGGCGCGACGCCGAGCATGCCGAGCGCCGGCGCCGCCACAGTCACCATGATGATGTAGTTGGCCGTGGTCGGCACGCCGCAGCCGAGCAGGATGCAGACGAGCCCGGTCATGACGAGCGTGTAGAACAGCGTGACGCCGGCTTCGGTGAAGAGATACGACGGCAGCGCCGAGAGCGTCAGCTCGCCGAGCTGGCTCGCGAAGGACGTCACGATGAAGGAGATCTTGAAGCCGACTCCCGTCAGCGTGACGATGCCGACGATGATGCCGACGGTCGCCGCCGCGGCACCGACCGAGATCGCGTACTTGGCGCCGACGACGAAGGCGTCGATCATGTCGACGACACGCCCGCGGCCTTCCTCGGACCGGAGCCAGGCGCGGATAGCGAGCGCAGGCACGACCAGCAGCATCGGCAGCGAGAAGGAGAGGCTGGTGGCGATGCCGAGCGCGACGGCCGCGACCAGCGCCGCAAAGTAGCCGACGGTGACGATCGGCGAGCGCCCGAGCCCGACGACAAGGCAGCAGGTGATGCCCCAGAACGCCGCCAAGTAGGGTGTAAAGCCCGAGAACAGGATCAGCAGCAGGGCCGCGAGCGGCATCACCGTCTGCCAGCCCCGGCGCAGGACCTCGCGGGCTCTCGGCAGCTCGTCGTCGCGCAGGCCGCGCAGGCCGGAGCGCTTCGCCTCGAAATGCACCTGGCAGAAGACGCCGAAGAAATGCATGAAGGCCGGCACGATCGCCGCCAGGATCACGCTCGTGTAGGAGACGTTGAGGAACTCGACCATCAGGAACGCCGCCGCGCCCATGATCGGCGGGGTTATCTGCCCGCCTGTCGAGGCAGTCGACTCCACCGCCGCCGCGAAGTGGCGCGGATAGCCCAGCCGGACCATCGCCGGGATAGTCAGCGAGCCGACGGTCACCGTGTTGGCGATCGACGAGCCGGAGATCATGCCGAACATGGCCGAGCCGAAGATCGAGACCTTCGCGGGGCCGCCGGCATAGCGGCCGGCGACGCAGGATGCCAAGTCGATGAAGAGCTGGCCGAGGCCGATGCGCGTCGCGAGCACGCCGAACAGAACGTAGTGGAAGACATATGTGGCGACCACGCCGAGCGCGATGCCGTAGATGCCCTGGCTCGTGAGATAGAGGTGGTTGACGATGTTCGACCAGCTTGCGCCCGGATGCGTCAGGACGCCTGGCATCCATCGGCCGAAATAGGCGTAGAGCATTACCAGGACGGCGATGAAGGGCAGCGGCCAGCCGACGCCGCGCCGTGTCGCCTCGAGCAGGACGAGGATCAGGGTCGTACCCATCGCCACGTCGATGAGCAGCGGATTGCCGACGCGGAAGGCGAGGTCGGCGAAGATCCATGGCACATAGAGGCTGGCGGCGGCGGCAGCGATCGCAAGCGCCCAGTCGAAGATCGAGATGCCGAAGGGCCGCCACCAGGCGACCGGCGGCTCTCGGCCCTCATGCGCCTTAAGGAACGGGAAGACGAGGAAGATCATCCCGATGACGAAAGCCATATGGATGCCGCGATGCGTGGTCTCGCGCAGCAGGCCGAAGCCCGCCGTGTAGTAGTGGAAGATCGAGAGCGTCAGCAACAACGCCGCGACGATCCAGCCGGCCGCCGGCATCAGCGGCCGGAAGCGCATTTCCGGATCGAATTTTTCCTCGAGCGAACGGGCCTCGGCGATCGCAGCGGCGGCGTTTGGCATGGCGACGCTCATCGGCAGGTCGGATAAGGACGGCCCCTCGCCCGCGGCTGCAGGGAGGGGCCGGAACGACGACGATGTCGGGATAGTCGGCTTACTTGAGAAGCCCGGCTTCCTTGTAGAACTTCTCCGCGCCCGCATGCCACGGCACGCTCGGCCCGGCAGTCGCTGTCTCCTTGCGGATCGACTTGCCCTTGGCGTGGCCTGCGTCGAGCGCAGCCCGGGTCTTGTCGCTCCAGAGAGCCTTGGTGATCTCGTAGACCAGCGCTTCCGGCACCTTGGCCGAGGTTACCCATTGCGCACCGACCGCGAGCGTCTTCGCCGCCGCCGCGCCCTTGTAGGTGTTCGCCGGGATCTCGTCGGCGGCAAAGAAGGCGTACTTCTTGCGGATCGCTTCCGCCTGCGCGCCGTCGATCGGCACGATATCGATGCCGGGGCCGGCGGCTGCGAGCTCGGTGATCGCGCTGGTCGGGTAGCCGCCGACGAAGATGAAGGCGTCCATGCCGCCGTCGCGCATCTTTTCGGCCGCCTGGTTCGGCTTGAGGTAGTCGGCCTTCACATCCTTCTCGGAGAGGCCGTAGCCCTCGAGGATGATCCTGGCATCGACGAGGGTGCCCGAGCCCGGCTCATCGAGCGATACGCGCTTGCCCTTGAGGTCGGCGACCGTCTTGATGTTGGCGCTCTTCGCCGCGACCAGGTGGATGCTCTCCGGATAGAGGTTGGCGATCAGGCGGAGATCGGCCGCCTTCTCCTTGCCCTCGAACAGGCCGGTGCCGGTATGCGCCCAATGAGCGACATCGGCCTGGGCGAAGCCGGACTCGAGCGCGCCCGAGACGATGCCGTTGACGTTGGCGACCGAGCCGTTGGACGACTGTGCCGTCAGCACGAGGCGTGGCGGCGCCGAGATCGCGTTCGCGATGATGCCGCCGATCGGGTAGTAGGTGCCGGCGGTGCCGCCGGTGCCGATGCGGAAGAAGGCCGGGGCCTGGGCGAAGGCGCCGCGGCCGGCAACAGCCGCCGCTGCGGCTGCCGTCAGGGCGAATTCACGACGAGTGAAACGCATGTCTCTCTCCTGGGAGGCGATGGAACTGGCGTCAGTGTGGGCTGCAGGGGTACCCGATTTCAAGCGGCCGAGGCGAAAACCACTTCATTCCTCGTTTTCCTTTCGGAACGGAGAAAGCTCCATCAGCCTCCGGATCTCGCGTGCGACATGAGCGCGCTCGCGCTTCAGCGCCTCGGCCACCGGCTCGGCCAGCCGGCGATCGAAGATGTGGTGCAGGCTGTAGGTAGGCGTCGGCAAGTACCCCCGCTGGATCTTGTGCGGTCCTTGCGCGCCGGCCTCGACCCTCTTCAAGCCCCGCTCAATCGCGAAGTCGATGGCGCGATAATAGCAAGCCTCGAAGTGCAGGAATTTGTAGGCCCCGTCGGCGCCCCAGTTGCGTCCGTAGAGCGTGTCGGAGCCGAGAAGGTTGAGCGCCCCGGCGATCATCCTTCCGCCGGCTTCGCCGATCACCATCACCACGCGATGCGCGAAAGTCTCGCCAAGGCGGAGGAAGAAGGCCTCGTTGAGATAGGCATGCGCCCATTTGCGGTCGACCGTGTCGAGGTAGTAGCGATGAAAGGTGCGCCAGTGCTCTTCCTTGATTTCCGATCCGGAGATCGCGCGCACGACGATGCCGCTCTCGGCGACCTCGCGCCGCTCCTTGCGGAGCGTCTTGCGCTTGCGCGACGACAACGCGCCGAGGAAGTCGTCGAAGGTTCGGTAGCCCTCGTTGATCCAGTGATATTGCTGCCCCATGCGCCGGACCCATCCGGCCTCGCCGAGCCGGTTCCACTCGGCCTCGGTCGGAAAGGTGATGTGGACCGAGGAGGCACGGCGCTTCTGCGCCAGGACCAGCGACGCGTCGGCGAGATGCTCGAACAGATCCGGATCAGCATCGGGGCGCAGGAGGATGCGGCGCCCCGTCGCCGGCGTGAACGGCACGGCGATCTGGAGCTTCGGGTAGTAGCGGCCACCGGCCTTCATATAGGCATCGGCCCAACCATGATCGAAGACGTACTCGCCCTGCGAGTGACTCTTCAGATAGGCAGGGACGACACCGAGGACGCGACCCTTCTCGTCCTCGGCGAGGAGATGCTGCGGCAGCCAGCCGGTGTCCGGCGCGACGCTGCCCGACTCCTCGAGCGCGGCGAGGAAGGCGTGCTGAAGGAACGGATTGTCGTCACCCGCACAGGCGTTCCACGCCGCCGCATCGATCGCACCGATACGCTCGACGACGCGGACCGAGATCTGCGCGTCGCCATCCATGGCGCTAGAGCAGCTCGAAGGTGCCCTCGACCTCGGCGGCGACGCCGAGCGGCAGCGCATTGGCGCCGACGGCGGCGCGGGCGTGCCGGCCGAAATCGCCGAATACCTGCACCATCAGGTCGGAGGCGCCGTTGATCACCTTCGGTTGATCCTTGAAGCCGGTCGCGCATTGGACATAGCCGACGAGCTTCAGGACACGGCCGACCTTGTCGAGATTGCCGCCGCAGGCGGCCTTGGCCTGGGCGATCAGGTTGAGCGCGCAGAGCCGCGCCGCCGCCTGGCCGTCTTCGATCGAGAGGTCCTGGCCGACGGTGCCGACATATTTGAGCTGGCCGTTGAGAATCGGGATCTGGCCGGCGACGAAGAGCAGCCGGCCGGAAATCGTGTAGGGAACGTAGTTCGCGGCGGGCGCCGCCGCCTTCGGCAGCTCGATCTTAAGTTCCTTAAGTCTTTCCTCGATGCGCCCGGACATGCGCGATGCTCCTCTTGAAACGGGTAGGCGCGCACGATATCCGCTTTGGGGCAGCCGGGGAAACAAGGCGGTGGCGATGGCAGAACCCATTCTGATCGGCAAGGCGAAGGCACCCGTTCACCTGCTCCCGGCGATGGCCAATCGCCATGGGCTGGTCGCAGGCGCCACCGGCACGGGCAAGACGGCGACCCTGCAGGGCCTCGCCGAGGGTCTGTCGGCGGCCGGTGTGCCGGTCTTCGTCGCCGACGTGAAAGGCGACCTCGCCGGCATGAGCCAGCCTGGCCGCGGCGATGCCAAGCTGGTCGAGCGGGCCAAGATCGCCGGCTCCGCCGGCTACCGGCCGCAGGCCTTTCCCGTGATTTTCTGGGACCTGCTTGGGGACCGGGGTCATCCGTTGCGCACCACGATCTCCGAGCTCGGGCCGCTGCTGCTGGCGCGTCTGCTCGGCCTGAACGAGGTTCAGGAAGGCGTGCTCGCACTCGCCTTCAAGCTTGCCGACGACGAAGGCCTGCTGCTCCTCGACCTCAAGGATCTGCGGGCGCTCTTGCAGCATGTGAGCGAGCAGTCCGAGGCGCTGCGCGCGACCTACGGCCAGGTCTCGCCGCAGTCGGTCGGTGCCATCCAGCGGGCGCTGCTCCAGCTCGAGGAGCAAGGCGGCGAGCATTTCTTCGGCGAGCCGGCGCTCGACCTCAACGACCTCCTGCTGTGCGACGCGCAGGGGCGCGGTGCGATCAACGTGCTCGCCGCCGAGCAGCTGATCCAGCGGCCGAGGCTCTATGCGACCTTCCTCCTCTGGCTGCTCTCCGAGCTGTTCGAGGCGCTGCCGGAGGCAGGCGACCTCGACAAGCCCAAGCTCGTCTTCTTCTTCGACGAGGCACATCTCCTGTTCAAGGATGCGAATCCGGCGCTGATCGAGAAGGTCGAGCAGGTCGTGCGCCTTATCCGGTCCAAAGGCGTCGGCATCTTCTTCGTGACCCAGAGCCCGCTCGACATTCCGGAAAGCGTGCTGGGTCAGCTCGGCAACCGAGTGCAGCATGCGCTCCGCGCCTTCACGCCGCGCGACCAGAAGGCGGTGCGCGCCGTCGCCGAGACCTTCCGCGCCAGCCCCGGCCTCGATACCGAGAAGACCATTTCCGAGCTCGCCATCGGCGAGGCGCTGGTCTCGGTTCTCGACGAGCGCGGTACGCCGACGCCGGTGGCGCGCACGCTGATCCGCCCGCCTGCCTCGCGCCTCGGCGCGATCATCGCAGAAGAGCGGCAAGCGACGCTCGGGATGAGCCCGATCAGCACCCGTTACGACCAGAGGATCGACCGCGAATCAGCCTTCGAGCAGCTCGCCAAGGCAAGCGAGCCGCCGCCGTCGAGCAGTCCCTGGGATAAGGCGGCGGACGCGATCGGCATTCCCAACCCCTGGGGAAAGCCGCGCGAGACGCCCGCCGCGCCGCCACCGACCGGCCAGCGCCTCCCGCCGTCGCGGATGCCCCGTGCTCCGGCCGGACGGCCGCGTCAGACCCTCGCCGAGACCGCAGCGAAGACCGTCGTGCGCTCGATCAGCTCTTCGATCGGCTCGGCCATCGGCCGGCAGATCGTGCGCGGCTTGCTCGGCTCGATCCTTAAGGGTTGACGATCTTCGTGCGCCCGGCGACCTGTGCGATACGTCGCGCCGACGCGCTGTGAGGACAAAATGATCTTCCCCGCCTTCGACCCCGCCCGTCCCATCGCCGTCATCGGCTGCGGCGTCATGGGCGCCAAGGTCGCCTGGGCCTGCGCCCGTGTCGGCATTCCGACCCGCGCTTTCGACACCTCGGCGCCTCAGCTTGAGGTGGCGCTGGGGCAGGTTCACGGCTGGAGCGAGGGCGCGGAGCGGCAAGTCCTTGCGAGCAGCCTCAGCTTCACCAGCGATCTCGACCGGGCGCTCGACGGCGCACAGCTCGCCTTCGAGAACGTGCCGGAGGATCTGGAACTGAAACAGCGCGTGCATGACGAGATCGGCCAAAGACTGTCGACGGCGGCTTATATGGGCTCCAATACCTCCTCGCTGCCGTGCTCGCCGCTCGCTGACGCCTCCGGCCGACCGCAACGATTCTTCAACATGAACTTCACCGACCCGCGCTCGCAGGGCCTGGTCGAGATCATGGGCGGCGCCAAGACGGCGCCGGAAACGATCGCCTTCGCGCTCGCCTGGGCCGAGGCGATCCGGATGATCCCGATCCTCACCCGCGTCGAGCAGATGGGCTACTCCTTCAACCGCCTCTGGCGCGCGATCAAGAAGGAGGTGCTGCAGCAATGGGGCCGCGGCTCCGGCCACCCGGAAGATATCGACCGCGCCTGGATGCTGACCTTCGGCACGCCTTACGGGCCTTTCGGCCTCATGGACCAGGTGGGTCTCGCCACCATCCTCAAGATCGAGGAGCGCTACTTCGAGGCATCCGGCAAAGACGACGACCGGCCGCCGCAAAAGCTCTACGACATGGTTCGGCAGGGCCGGCTCGGCGTCGCCACCGGCGAAGGCTTCTACACCTACCCGAACCCCGCCTATGAGCGGCCGGGATGGCTGAAGGGCGGCGCCTAGTAAGGCCCGCCGCCCCGCCTCAGCTTACCCTTGCCCATCGCCTTGCGCGCCTTGCGCTCCGCGTAGCGCGCGTCACGAGCGGCCTGCTGCTCCGCCTCGCGCAGCTCGCGGGCGATCCGCCGCTCCTCTTCCAGCGCCTCGCGCGCGGCCTTCTCCTCCGCCTCGCGAGCCGCGCGGGCGGCCTTTTCGGCGGCTTCCCGTGCAGCCCGTTCTGCCGCTTCCTTCGCCGCCTCTTCGGCTGCAAGCCTTGCTTCCTCGGTCTCGCGCGCCGCCTTCTCGGCCGCCACGCGTGCCTCCTCGGCCTCGCGCGCCGCCCGCCGCTCCGTCTCGCGGGCTTCGCGCGCCGCGTTGATCGCCTCGCGCTCCGCCCGCCTTTGGGCGACCGCCGGGTCCTCCGCCTTCTCCTTGAACTTCGTCAACAGGCGCTGCCGCGCCTCGCTCGATGCCTTCAGCCGGTCGCTGAAGGTCGTTCCCTTATGTCCGTACATGCGCTCCTTGGCCTCGTTTGTGCCTGCCGAGCCTGCCGCAGCAGGCCAGCGATCAGGTTTCCGTGCGGGCTCGCCGCAGGCCGACCTGAAGACGCGACAGATATAGGGATACCGGAGGCGGAGCGCGAGACAGAAAATCGACGCACTCTCCCGCTGCTCGGACGAAAATCCAGGCATCCCCTGCGCCGGGCAGCTCCGGCGTTGCCTTGCCTCCGCCGAGGCACTAGCCTCCGGCCTGTCCGAGCGACATTTCCGATCCGACACAAACCCAACGGAGTGGGCGATGCCCGACCAGGCCCCGGCGCAATGGCTCAGCAATTCTCTGATCGTCTCGCGCTATCGGGAGAAGACCCCGGGCTCGGAGAGGCTTTCCAAGCAGGCCTCCGACCTGTTCCCGTCCGGGCTGACCCACGATTCCCGCTACCTCGAGCCCTACGCGCTTTATGTCGAGAAGGCGCAGGGCGCGCATAAGTGGGATGTCGACGGCAACGAGTATGTCGACTATTTCGGTGGCCACGGCGCGCTGCTGCTCGGGCACAACCACCCCGAGGTGACCAAGGCCGTCCAGGAGCAGATCGCCAAGGGCAGCCACTACGGCGCCAGCCACCCGCTCGAGGTGCGCTGGGCCCAGCTGATCCACGAAATGGTGCCCTCGGCCGAGCGCGTGCGCTTCACCTCCTCCGGCACCGAGGCGACGCTGATGGGCGTGCGCCTTGCGCGCGCCTTCACCGGCCGCGAGAAGGTGCTGCGCTTCAAGACGCATTTCCATGGCTGGCACGACCACATGACCTCGGGCATGGCCAACCATTTCGACGGCTCGCCGACCACGGGCGTGGTCAAGGGCGTGGCCGATGCCGTGGTGCTTGCGACCGCCAATGACGAGGAAGGCACGCGGAAGGCGATCGAGGCCAATCTCGACATCGCGCTCGTCATCCTGGAGCCGACCGGCGCCAGCTTCGGGCGCGTGCCGGTCAAGCCGTCCTTCCTTACCTTCCTGCGCAAGATCACCAAGGAGAAGGGCATCCTCCTGATGTTCGACGAGGTGGTGACGGGCTTCCGCGTCTCGCCCGGCGGCGCCCAGGCCGAGTTCAAGATCACGCCGGACCTGACCTCGCTCGCCAAGATCGTCGCCGGCGGCCTGCCGGGCGGCGCCATCGTCGGGCGCAAGGATATCCTCGAGCTGCTCGACTTCGCCCAGACCAAGGCGAAAGGCGTCGAGAAGATCCAGCACCCCGGCACCTACAACGCCAACCCGATCTCGGCCGCGGCCGGCATCGCCGCCTTGACCATCATCAAGAACACCGATGCCTGCAAACGCGCCAACGCCTCCGCAGCCAAGCTGCGCGGGCTCCTCAACGACGTCATCCATGCCGAGAGCGTGCCCTGGGCCGCCTTCGGCACCTTCGCCGGCTTCCACATCTTCACCAACCCGAAGAAGCGCGCGGTCGACGCCAGGAGCTTCGATCCGTTCGCGGTTGACCCGGACGAGCTCAAGGGCGCGTGGAGCGCCAACATCACGCACAAGATCCGGCTCGGCATGCTGGCGAACGGCGTCGATCTCAATGGCGGCCCCGGCGGCGTCATGTCGGCGGTGCACAGCGATGCCGATCTGCAGAAGACGGCGGACGCGTTCCGCTCGACGCTCAAGCTGCTCAAGGAAGAGGGCGACATCCGTTGACGGGCAGGGATGCCGGCCAGCTCGAACGCGAGCTCAAGGACGCCTTCAAGAACCGCGCGCTGATCTACTGGGAGATCTACGACGAGCTTCGCCGCGAGCTCGGACCGGAAAAAGCCGGGGCACTGCTCGCGCGCGCGATCGAACGCCGCGGCAAAGCCGCCGGTGACGCGCTCTTCCGCGGCATGCCCGCCGATCCGGTCAAGATCGGCGAGCGCTTCCTCGCCGTCTCGCCGGCGAACGGCCGCCTGTTCCCGACCGATGTCCGGCGCGACGATAAGGGCGGCATCCATATCCAGGTGACGGTCTGCCCGCTGAAGGAGGCCTGGGAGGAAGCGAAGCTGCCGGCCGCCGACATGGCGACGATCTGCAAGATCGCCGGGCACTTCGACAACGGCGTCTTCGTCGGCCGCGGCGTGAAGTTCTCGGCCGAGACCTGGACCGAAGGCAAGTCAGGCTGCTGCTGCCTGCATTTGGAGCGAAGCTAGAGCATTTTCCGATCATTCTGGTTCATAGCCTGAGTTTCGAAAGTAGTTGGCGCATTCGTGTGGTGTGAAGGCGTCGAGAGCGTCAGCGATGGCCTGCCATAGGGCGTCCTTGGTTCGTGCGGCCACCTTTCGCAGATAGGCCTTCAGCTTGGCAAAGGCTTGCTCGATTGGGTTGAAGTCCGGGCTATAGGGAGGCAAGAACAAGCGCGTCGCGCCTGCCGCCTCGATGGCTTCGCGCAC
>VGEN01000029.1 GCA_016869285.1 Alphaproteobacteria bacterium | reverse complement strand
CGACCAGCGGCCGCCCGGCCGGCTTGGCATAGACCGTGGCGAAGTGGGCCTTCGGCAACATCGCGCGCACGGCCTTGGCGGTGACGCCAGTGTCGACGAGGTCGTCGACGATCAGCCACCCCTCGCCATCGCCGTCGGCGGTCTTGAGAAAGCGGAGATCGCCCTGCGCGCGATCGTCATAGCTGGTTATGCAGACGGTATCGATGAGCCGGATCTCGAGCTCGCGCGCAATCACCGTCGCCGGCACCATGCCTCCGCGCGTGATCGCGATGATCCCCTTCCAGGGGCCCTTCTCCAGCAGGCGCCAGGCGAGCGCGCGGGAGTCGCGATGCAGTTCCTCCCAGGAGACGGGGAAGGTACGGGGCCGGGATTGATCGGTCACAGGAGCCTCACGCTTTCGACGCGCCGTAGTAGAGCGTGACGGTGTGCTTCGCCTCGGCGAAGAACAGCCACCGCTCGGCCAAGATACCGAGCGCACCTGAGATGACGGCGACGAGCGAGAACAACGTCGCCGCGGCAGGGCTGACATAGAGCGTCAGCACCGAAAGCGCGATCGGGACGATGAAGCCGAGAACCAGGACGATCGCGCGAAGCCGGGTCGCGTGCTTGCGCGCGACGCGATAGCCCATCTCCTTGAGGAGGTAGTTCTCTTCGGTGTTCGGCGGGTCCAGCATCTTGACATTGCCGATCGCGCCGAGGCCGGTCGCCGTCTCGGGCGTGCTCGACGACCGGCCGCCATCGAGGAAGGCCCAGTAGCCAGTCTTCAGGATCGCGCCAGCGATGCCGGCGACCGCGACGAGAAAGGGGATGAACGGCCCGCGCAGTCCAAACGCGTTCAGCAACAGCTCCATCAGGAGCGCCCCGGTGTAGAGCGCGAGCACGAGGTAGATCGGCACGGTCCATAGGTTGCGCCAGGCGCGCACCGGCTTCAGCGAGGCATAGATCATCGCCGTGCAGATCGTCGTCACGGCGGCACCGAGGATGGCGAGGGCGGCGGCGGGCCGCGAGACGGTGCCGTCGAGTATCCAGAGCCCGGCGAAGGTGAGCGCAGGAAGAAAGGTGAGGATCGCCATCACGCCTTCGCGGCTCAGCCATGACGAACGCCACTGCGTCAACGCCCACCAGGCTCGCTCGGGATGGCCGAGATGGCCGAGCGACGACAGAAGCCCGGCGCCGACAAGCCCGAGCGAGGTGGCGAAGGCGCAGAGGCCGAGGCCGAACTGAGGCGCCAGATGCCCGACCAGCGCTCCCCAGGCGAGCAGCACGAGAAGCCCGTAGCCGGCGCCCGAGGCGGTGGTGAAGAAGATGATCGAGAGCGCGGGATGCATGTCAGCGCGACAGCATGCGGTCGAGCCAAGCGAGGAAGCCCTTGGCCGCGACTTCTTCGGAAGGCCTTAGCGGCGGTGCCTTCTGCTCGCGCGCCGAACGCGGCGGCAGATACTTGTTCACCGGCCGGTAGCCCAGCTCCGGCATCAGATCCATGCCGCCGCGCGCGGCGACCAGCTTCGAGACCTTGCTCTCCGGATCGCCGAGATCGCCGAAATGCCGCGCCGAGACCGGGCAGGTGGAGACGCAGGCCGGCACGCGATCGACCTCGTCCATGGTCTCGTTGTAGATGCGGTCGATGCAGAGCGTGCATTTCTTCATCACGCCGTCGATCTCGTCGAACTCGCGCGCGCCATAGGGGCACGCCCAGGAACAGAGCTTGCAGCCGATGCAGGTCTCGGCATTGACGAGGACGATGCCGTCTTCTTCGCGCTTGTAGGAGGCGCCGGTCGGGCAGACGGTGACGCAGTCCGGCGCCTCGCAATGCAGGCACGAGCGCGGGAAGTGAACGGTGCGGCCGCACTCGTGATCGCCGGCCTCGAAGGAATGCACGCGGTTGAACCACACACCCGACACGTCCTTGCCGTAGGGATCGAGGTCGGTCAGCGGCGCCATATGGCCGCCGTCGTTCCATTCCTTGCAGTTGACCGCGCAGGCATGGCAGCCGACGCAGATGTCGAGGTCGATGACGAGGCCAAGCTTCTTCGACCCGGGTGTCTTCGGCAGATCGGTCATGCACGCCCCCTGAAGCGGGAGCCGTAGCGCAGAACGGAAGGCGGCTCGGAGATGCCCGGTGGGCGCGGCAGCGTCGGCAGGCGCGGCTCCGACCGCGGCGCCCCGTCGGCCTTGCTGAGCCGGACACGGAGATCGTACCAAGCGGCCTGGCCGGTCACGGGATCGGCGTTCGGCGAGCCGTCGGCGAGCACGTCGCCGATCAGGTGGTTGAGCAGGAATCCCCGCTCCGACTCCGGTGCATCGGGCCTCAGGCTCCAGGCGCCGGAGCGCTTGCCGATCGCGTTCCAGGTCCAGACCGTGTCAGGGTTGACGCCATCCATCAGGCGAACCTGCGCCTTGACCTTGCCGAGGCGGCTCTCGATCCAGACCCAGTCGTCATCGGTGATGCCTTCACGCTCGGCCAGGCGCCGTCCGACATAGAGGCGATTGGCGCCGTGGATCTGGCGCAGCCAGGCGTTCTGCGATCCCCAGGAGTGGTACATCGCCATCGGCCGTTGCGTCAGCGCCGAGACCGGGAAATCGTCCGCGGTCTCATGCTCGAAGGGCGGATACCAGATCGGCAGCGGATCGAAGAACTTCTCGACACGCGCACGCAGAGGGTCCGGCGGCTGCACCGGGCCATGACCCTGCGCCGCGAGCCGGAACTTCTGCAGCGGCTCGACATAGAGCTGGAGGACGATCGGATCGGTCGAGCCGACGAAGCCGACGCTCTTGGCGAATGCGAGATAGGAGGCATTGGCGTGCTTGAAGTAGCGCTGATCCGCCTTCAGCTCATGACGCCAGAAGCAGCCATTCTCGACGTAGCGGTCGAGCTGTCCCGGATTGACCGCGCCTGCTCCCTGCCCGCCTCCGTCGGCGCCGCGCCAGCCGGCGAGCGGGCCGATGCCCGGCGCGCGCTCGTGGCGCACGAGATAGTCCGGATAGCCGCCGGGATACTTGGACGAGCCGTCCTCGTTGACCATGCCCGGCAGACCGAGCCGCGCGCCAAGATCGAGCACGACGTCCTGAAAGGGACGCACGTCGCGGTCGGGCTTCACGATCGGCTGGCGGATCGCGTCGGCAGGCCCATCGGCGTCGCTGATCGGGCGATCGAGCAGCGAGATGCAGTCCCATCGCTCTAGGTAAGTGGTGTCCGGCAGAACGAGGTCGGCGTAGGAGACCATCTCCGACGCATAGGCGTCGGAGTAGATGATGTGCGGAATCTTGTAGGCGCCCGACGCATCCTTGTCGGTGAGCATGGCGAGGGTCTCGGGCACGTTCATCGCCGAGTTCCAGCTCATGTTCGCCATGTACATGAACAGCGTGTCGATCGGATAGGGATCGCCGGCCCAGGCGTTGCGAACGACCAGATGCATAAGACCGTGCGCGGCGATCGGCGCTTCCCAGGAGTAGGCCTTGTCGAGGCGCGCGGCGCGGCCATCGGCCTCGACCAGCAGATCCTCAGGACCTGCCGGAAATCCCAGCGGCGGCCCTTTCATCGCCTGGCCCGGCGCGATCTGCCCAGGCTTGCCGGCAGGCTTCACCGCCGGCGGCGCCGGCCTCGGGAAAGGCGGCTTGAAGCGGAAGCCGCCGGGCACGTCGATGGTGCCGAGCAGCATCTGCAGCAGATGGATGGCGCGGCAGGTGTGGAAACCGTTGGCATGCGCCGAGATGCCGCGCATCGCATGCATCGCGACCGGGCGGCCGATCATCTTCTCTTGTCGGCGCCCGGCCCAGTCGGTCCACGGGATGTCGAGCGTGACCGTCTCGGAGAACGCGACCTGCGCCAGCTCGGCCGCGAGCCGGCGGATCGTCTCGGCCGAAACGCCGGTGATTGCTGCCGCCTTTTCCGGGGCATAGGCCGGATCGAGGTAGCGTTCGGCGAGGAGCTGGAACGACGGAACCGCCATGCGGCCGTCGGGAAGCGTGTAGGTGCCGGCGAGCGCTGGCGTGACCTCGGCGGAGAGCGCGTCGCCGACGGCGCTCCTGCGCTTGTCCCAACAGAGCGGCCGCCCCTTCTCGTCGCGCGCGAAGAGCCCGTCATCGCTCTTGCCTGGCGCACGGATCACGAGCCAGGGCGCGTTGGTGTAGCGGACCAGATACTCGGCATCGATCTTGTCTGCCTTCAGCAGCTCGTGGATCAGCGCCAGCACCAGCATGCCGTCGGTGCCGGGCCGTACGCCGATCCACTCATCGGCAATCGCCGAGTAGCCGGTGCGTACCGGATTGACCGAGACGAACTTGGCGCCGCGCCCCTTGAGCTTGCCGAGGCCGATCTTGATCGGGTTCGAGGCGTGATCCTCGGCGACGCCGAACATCAGGAAGTAGCGCGCGTGCTCCCAATCCGGCTCGCCGAACTCCCAGAAGGAGCCGCCGATGGAATAGAGCCCAGCCGCCGCCATGTTGACCGAGCAGAAGCCGCCATGCGCAGCGTAGTTGGGCGTGCCGAAGGCGGATGCCCACCAGCCGGTCAGCGCCTGGCTCTGATCTCGTCCGGTGAAGAAGGCGAGCTTCCGAGGATCGGTCTTGCGGATGTCGGCAAGCCAGCCCGTCGCGAGCTGTAGCGCCTCGTCCCACTCGATCTCGCGGAACTCGCCTGAGCCGCGTTCACCCGTGCGCAGCAACGGCTTCCGAAGCCGCGCCGGCGAATTGTGCTGCATGATCCCGGCCGAGCCCTTGGCGCAAAGCACGCCCTTGTTGACTGGGTGATCGCGGTTGCCCTCGATCCAGCGGACCTTGCCCTCCTTCAGATGCACCTTGATGCCGCAGCGGCAGGCGCACATGTAGCATGTGGTGGTCTTCACCTCGTCAGCGCTTGGCGCCGAGAAGTCGATCCGGTCCGGGGGATTGAGAAGGCTCACGTTACCGCGTCCAGCTGCTCTTGCGTCAGGTTGCCCGGAACGATTGTGATCGGAACGTGGACTCTTCCGGCCGCTTTGCCGATCAGATGGCTGATGAGCGGTCCGGGCCCTTCCGGCCCCGTACCCGCGCCAAGGACCAGAATCGAGATTTCGGGCTCCTCGTCCAGCACCTTGAGGAGCTCGTCGCGGCGATTGCCCTCTCGGAGGAAGATGACCGGGATCTGGCCCGCATCGCCGGCGACGACGTCGGCCAGGTTCTTGAGCGTCTCCTCCGCCTCCTGGCGCTTCTCCTCGCGCATGATGTCACGCACGCCCATGAAGTGCTCGAACTCCGACGGGTCGATGACATAGAGCAGCGCCACGCGCCCGCCGGTCGCCTTGGCCCGGCGGCTCGCATAGCGGAGCGCGACCTGCATCTCTTCGGTCTCGTCGACGACGACGAGGAAGGTGCGATTGGCCTTGGTCGCGGGCGCTGCCCTGGTCTCGCTCATAACTGTCAGATCCTGCGGAAGGCAGCGGCTGCCGTCCAGCCCGCCGCGGCCGCAATCAGAATGGCGATCAGCCCGTAGGCCGCCGCCTGATGATGCGCGAAGTCGAAGACATCGGCGCTGAAACCGATCTTGCTGACCAGAAGCGGCGTCGTCTGCACGGTGACCACCTGGCTGTCGCGCACAAGCAGAACCTGAACGCGGTAGCTTCCGGTCGCGACCTTGGCCGGCAGCACGACTCGGGCACGGAACAGCCTCTCGCCGAGGAATGTCACCTTGCCCGGCTCGACGGCGAAGAGGCCATCGCGCTGGCGCGCGCGCACCAGGGCTTCGCGGAACTCCGGGATGTCGTCGCGACGCGCCTCGGGATTCGGCGGCAGGAGGCGGATGTGGTTGACGCCGACCTGATGCCGGTCGAGCTGCTGCGGCGACAGGATCTCGTCGATCGGCTTCGACGAGGCGACGCCGTAGAAGGTCGGCGCATCGGCGAACAGCATCGACTCGCGATTGACCCAGATTCCTCCGAGCCGTCCCTTGCGCCGGACGATGGTCGGCTTCGGCGGTCCCGTCACCACGACGACCACGTCGCCGGGCCCGTCGGTCGCACCGAACATGACGATGTCGGCGCCGGTGAAGCCGGCGGTGATCGCGACCAGATGCTGGGAAAGGTCGGCGACCAGAGGCTGCGCGCGCGCAGGCATACAGGCGATCGCCAGAACCGCCGCGATCAGCGCCGGAAACGCGCGTCTCATCACTGACCCTCCGGAGCGAGGGAGTAGAAGTCGTCCGGCGTCGTGACCAGATCGAAGGCGAGCTTGAGCCCGACTCCGAGCACCAGCAATGCCAGAAGAGTGCGAAGCTGCTCGCCGCGAAGCCGAGCACCGAAACGCGTGCCGAGCTGCGCGCCGACGACGCCGCCGACGATCAAAAGGAGCGCCAGCATCACGTCGACCGTCTGGTTGGTCACCGATTGCAGGATCGTGACGTTGGCGGCGACGAACAGCGTCTGGAAGAGCGAGGTGCCGACCACCATCTGCGTCGGCATGCCGAGGAGATAGATCATCGCCGGCACGAGGATGAAGCCACCGCCGACGCCCATGATCGCGGTCAGGATGCCGATGGCGAAACCGACGGTGAAGGGTAGGAGCGCGCTGATGTAGAGCTTGGAACGGCGGAAGCGAAGCTTGAGCGGCAGGCCGTGCAGCCAGTGATGCTCGCGCAGCTTCCGCTTGCGCACACCGGCACTTGCCTGGCGGAACCAGCTGCGCGCGCTCTCGATCAGCATCAGCCCGCCGACGCCGCCGAGAAAGAAGACGAAGCAGAGCCGGATGACCAGGTCGACCTGACCGGCCTGGCGCAACAGCGTGAAGATCCATATGCCGAGCGCCGATCCGGCAAAGCCGCCAAGCGTCAAGGCGATCCCCATCTGCACGTCGACGTTCTGCCGCCGCCAATGCGCGAGCACGCCGGAAACCGAGGAGGCGAGGATCTGGGCGGCTCCCGTTCCGACCGCGACCGGCGCCGGCACGCCGAGGAAGATCAGGAGCGGCGTCATCAGGAAGCCGCCGCCGACGCCGAAGAGCCCCGAAAGGAACCCGACACCACCGCCGACCACGAGGAGCGTGAACCAGTTGACCGACAGCTCGGCGATCGGAAGATAGACGTGCATCAGGGAGCGGAACGCAGCGGCTGGCGGGTAGCTCGCATTCTGCGCTGAAGGTCTTGCCGGCGCAAATACTTAGCGCTCGACCGGCAGCCCTTCGGCCCGCCACGCCTTGATGCCGCCGTCCATTCTTAGGATCTCGCCCTCATAGCCGCTGGCGCGAAGCTTCTGCGCTGCCGCGCCACAGCGAATGCCCGCAGCGCAATGCAGCACGAGCTGCGTGCCGGGAGCCGGCTGGGCCCTTGCGGGATCGAAGGCCGACAACGGCACCAGACGCGCGCCTTGGATGCGCTCGGCTGCGAACTCGCCGGGCTCGCGCACATCGACAAGGGTTGCCTCACCCTTGGCCAGGAGGTCGGCAATCGTACGCGGATCGACGAAGCGGGCGCTTCCGGTGCCGGTCATCACTCGTCCTCGCGCTCGCGCCGCTGTGTCCACCAAGGTCGCGCCGGCAGGGGCCCGCCGGTGTCAGGCTGTGCGCGCGAGATGGCAACAACCTGCTCCTGGCGCGGCGGAACCGTCGCCAGGACCTCGGCGACGGTCGGGCGCTTGCCGTATCCGGGTGCTGAGTCATAGACCGCCTGCAGCGAGCGTGAGATCCAGGCGGCATACTCTCTGAGATCCGTCTTCGTGATGGTGTCCTGCACCAGATGCAGGTCGGCCCAGGCATTGTTCAGCGCTTCGACCTTCTCGCGCGGTGTCCGCGCTTTAGATAAGGCGCTCTTGGTCTCATCGACCTTGTTCAAGGTCTGGGTACGAACAGTCTGCGACTCACGGACGACGTCGCGCAACCGCTTGGTCTTTTCCAGAGCGGCTCTCGCCGTCGTCCGGTTGCATTTGGTCGCGATGTCCGCGATGCGCTCGAAGTCCTCGTCGGTCAGGTCAGCGAGGCGCTTGTTGAAGTAGGTGAAGTAGGTGAGGTCGAGGCTGCGCGGCGACAGCGGCTGCGCTAGCTCCGCGATCTTATTGACCGGAGCGTTGCCGCCAGGCAGCAACGCGCATTCGGCGGCTGACGGCGGAGGCACCGGCGGTGGTGCTTGCGGACGCACGGGGGCCGGCTGCTGAGCGAAGGCCGAGCCGATAACCACCCCCCCGAGCCAAACGGCGAACATCCCCATTGCCGACATTCTACTTCAACTTCTTACATCTGACCAAAGCGGCTCGCCTTCCTTGACCACGATTGCCGCCGGGTTGCCGCCAATGCGGTAGGAGAGCTCGGCCGGGCGCGCGATATTCCAGAGAACGAAGTCAGCCGCTTTCCCGGCCTCGAGCGTGCCGTGGCTGGCGCCAAGCCCGAGGGCCGCCGCGCCTTCGCGCGTCACCCCGGCCAACGCCTCCTCGGGCGTCAGCCGGAACAGCGTCGCGGCCATGTTGAGGACCAGCAGGATCGAGGTCATCGGCGAGGTTCCCGGGTTGCAGTCGGTCGCCAAGGCGATCCGCACCCCCTCCCGCCTCAGCAGATCGACCGGCGGCAGCTTGGTCTCGCGGATGAAGTAGAAGGCCCCGGGCAGCAGGACCGCGACGGTTCCGGCCGCCGCCATCGCCCTGACACCGGCCTCGGAGAGGTGCTCCAGGTGATCTGCCGACAGCGCCCTGAAGCTAGCGGCAAGCACGGCGCCTCCCTGATCGGAAAGCTGCTCGGCATGGAGCTTGACCGGCAGGCCGAGCCCGCGCGCGGCCTCGAACATGGTCCGCGTCTGGGCCACGGTGAAGCCGATGCGCTCGCAGAACGCATCGACAGCATCGACCAACCCTTCGGCTGCCGCACTCGGCAAGCTGTCATGGCATAGAAACTCGATGAAGGCGTCGGCTCGCCCCTCGTACTCCAACGGCAAGGCATGTGCGCCGAGGAACGTCGTGCAAACCGTCACCGGCAGCTCAGCATCAAGGCGCCGGGCCACGCGCAGCATCTTCGCCTCGGTGTCGCGGTCGAGACCATAGCCGCTCTTAATCTCGATCGTCGTGACGCCTTCCGCCTGGAGATCGGCGAGACGGCGGGACGCACTCTCGTATAGCGCCGCCTCGGACGCCGTCCGGGTTGCCGACACAGTCGAGCGGATTCCTCCGCCCGCCCGCGCGATCTCCTCGTAGGTCGCGCCCTTGAGGCGAAGCTCGAACTCATGCGCACGGTCGCCGCCATGGACGAGATGGGTGTGGCAGTCGACGAGGCCGGGCGTGATCCAACGATTGCCGCAGTCCCGCACTTCGCTGGCGAGCGAGTCCGGTCGGCCGGGCAGATCGGCGCGGCGCCCGACCCAGGCGATCCTTCCGCCCTCGACGCCGATCGCGCCGTCCTCGATCGCCCCGTAGGGCGTGCCGCCTTTCGTCATGGTCGCCAGCCGCGCGTCGAGCCACAGCGTTTCCCACATGGGGCGGGTCTCCTTGTTGGCGTCCCGGCCGATAGATAAGCTCGACCGCCATGTCTCGGGAAGCCTCCCGGCGCCTCTTCGCGCCGCTCGCCCTTCTGCCGGACGGATGGCATGCCGATGTCGGCCTCGATCTGGATGCAAGCGGTTCGATCTCGGCCGTGACGCCCGGCGCCACGCCGGACGGGCGCGAGCGGCTGGACGGGCCGGTGCTTCCAGGCTTTCCCAACCTCCATTCCCACGCCTTTCAGCGTGCCATGGCCGGGCTTGCCGAGCATCGCGGCGAGGATGCGGACGATGACTTCTGGTCTTGGCGGCGGCTGATGTACGGGCTTGCCGGCGCGCTCACGCCCGAGGAGATCCAGGCGATCGCCGCCCAGCTCTATGTCGAGATGCTCGAGGCCGGATACACGGCGGTCGCCGAGTTCCACTATCTGCACCACCAGCCCGACGGCCGCCCCTATGACGATCTGGCCGAGCTGTCGGAGCGCGTGATCGCGGCCTCGAAGGAGGCCGGCATCGGATTGACGCATCTTCCCGTGCTCTACCTGTCGGGCGGCTTCGGCGGCAAGCCGCCGACCGACGGCCAAAGGCGGTTTCTCAACCCGCCGGATCGCTTTCTCCGCCTGATCGAAACGCTCCGCTCGCGCCACCGCAACGGCGTCACGGTCGGGATCGCGCCGCACTCGCTGCGAGCGGTGCCGCCCGAGGCGCTGGCGGCCGTGCTGGACGCGACCGCCCCCGCCCTGCGAGTCCACATCCACATCGCCGAGCAGACCGGTGAGGTCGATCAATGCCTCGCCTGGTCGGGCCAGCGGCCGGTCGAATGGCTGCTTGCGCATGCGCCGGTGGATTCGCGCTGGTGCCTGGTGCATGCAACCCACATGACCGGGGAGGAGACGCGCAAGGCCGCGGCGAGCGGGGCCATCGCCGGGCTCTGCCCGACGACCGAGGCCAATCTCGGCGACGGATTTTTCCAGGCCGAGGACTGGCTGAGCGCCGGCGGAGCCTTCGGTATCGGCTCCGACAGTCACATCTCGGTCAGCCCGATCGAGGAGTTGCGTTGGCTTGAGTACGGACGCCGGCTCGTTGCGCGCCGGCGCAATCGTCTGACGAGCCGGGCCGGCGCACGCGACCTCTATCTCGCTGCCCTGGCCGGCGCGGCCGAGGCCTGCGGTCGGCCCATCGGCCGGATCGCGACGGGCGCTCGCGCCGATCTCGTCATCCTCGACCGGGAGATGCCGGGGCTGGCCGAGGTTCCGACCGATCGCCTGCTGGACGCCCTGCTCTTCGCCGGCAACGCCAATCCGGTGAAGCATGTGCTGGTCGGCGGGCGCTGGCAGGTCCGCGATGCCCGCCATCTCGATCGCGAAGCGATTTTCGGCCGATACCGGAGCGCCGTTGCCGCCGTGCGCCGGCGCCTCTGACGTCCGCCGGCGCGGTCGGCCGCGCGCGAAGACCCGCCGCCGAGGCCTGCCTCAGAGAGCGCCTTCGAGTTCCAGCAGCCGCCGCTTGACCGGCAAGCCGCCGCCATAGCCGGTCAGCGTCCCGTCGGCGCCGATGACGCGATGACAGGGCACGATCACCGAGATCGGGTTGGTGGCGTTCGCGCGACCGACGGCACGGAAGGCGCCGGGGCGGCCGAGCTTCTCGGCGAGCGCCGCATAGGTCGTGGTCTAGCCGAACGGGATCTCCAGCAGGGCCCTCCAGACTTCCTGCTGGAAGGGCGTGCCCCTGGGCGCGAGCTTCACATCGAAGCTCTTGCGCTTGCCCGAGAAATACTCGGCGAGCTGGCGGGCAACCAGCGCGATGGCCTTGTCGTCGCGTTCGCCGCCATTCGCCGCGATCCAGTCGCGCTCGCGCCTGGAGATGCCGAGATGGGTGAGCCGGGTGGCGCCGTCCAACGCGGCGGCGATGGGCCCGACGGGCGTGTCGATGACGCCCCAGAGGTTCTTGCTCATGCCCGGGAAGCTAGCGCCGGCAGGCGCGCGCTTCTTCCCGGTTCTGGCCTTCGATCTCAAGAAATCAGGCCCGGTTCATCCGGTTGTCGACGAGATCCTTGACCACGGCCGGATCGGCGAGCGTCGAGGTGTCGCCGAGCTGGTCGTGCTCGTTGGCGGCGATCTTGCGCAGGATGCGGCGCATGATCTTGCCCGAGCGCGTCTTGGGCAGGCCCGGCGCCCATTGGATCAGATCGGGCGTGGCGATCGGACCGATCTCCTTGCGCACCCACTGCACCAGCTCCTTGCGCAGATCCTCGGATGTGGCCTCACCCGCCTTCAGAGTAACATAGGCATAGATGCCCTGCCCTTTGATGTCGTGCGGATAGCCAACGACCGCGGCTTCGGCGACCTTCTTGTGCGCAACCAGCGCGCTCTCGACCTCGGCGGTGCCGAGGCGATGGCCGGAAACATTGATCACATCGTCGACGCGCCCGGTGATCCAGTAGTAGCCATCCTCATCGCGGCGGGCGCCATCGCCGGTGAAGTACTTGCCCTTGAAGGTCGCGAAGTAGGTCTGGCCGAAGCGCGCATGGTCGCCATAGACCGTGCGCATCTGGCCGGGCCAGGAGTCGAGCAGCACCAGGTTGCCTTCGGCCTTTCCGTCGAGGGTCTTGCCGTCATTGTCGACGATCGCCGGGCGGATGCCGAAGAAGGGCTTGGTCGCCGAGCCCGGCTTGGCCGCGATCGCTCCCGGCAGCGGCGTGATCAGGATGCCGCCGGTCTCGGTTTGCCACCAGGTATCGACGATCGGGCAGCGGCCGTCGCCGACGACGCGGTGATACCAGAGCCAGGCTTCCGGATTGATCGGCTCGCCTACCGAGCCCAGGAGCCTGAGGCTGGCGCGGCTGGTTTTCTTCACCGGCGCCTCGCCGTCGCGCATCAGCGCCCGGATCGCGGTCGGCGCGGTGTAGAAGATGTTGACCTTGTGCTTGTCGACGACCTGCCAGAAGCGCGACGTGTCGGGGTAGTTGGGCACGCCCTCGAACATCAGCGTCGTCGCCCCGTTCGAGAGCGGGCCGTAGACGATGTAGCTGTGCCCGGTGACCCAGCCGACATCGGCCGTGCACCAGTAGATGTCGCCGTCGCGGTAGTCGAACACGTATTGATGCGTGATCGAGGTGTAGACCATGTAGCCGCCGGTCGTGTGCAGCACGCCTTTCGGCTTTCCGGTCGAGCCCGAGGTGTAGAGGATAAACAGCGGGTCCTCGGCGCTCATCTCCTCCGGCGGGCAGTCCGCCGGCACCTTGGCGCACTCGTCGTGATACCAGACGTCGCGACCTTGGACCCAGCCGATCTTGCCGCCGGTGCGCCTGACCACGACGACCGACTTGACCGACGGGCACTGCTTCAGCGCCTCGTCGGTATTCGCCTTGAGCGGCACCGGCTTGCCGCCGCGAAGCCCCTCATCGGCGGTGATGACGCAATTGGAATCGCAGTCCTGGATTCGGTTGATCAGCGATTCCGGCGAGAAGCCGCCGAAGACGACCGAGTGGATGGCACCGATGCGCGCGCAGGCGAGCATCGCATAGGCCGCCTCCGGGATCATCGGCATGTAGATCGTGACGCGATCGCCCTTCTTGACGCCGCGCGCCTTCAAGACGTTTGCGAGCCGGCAGACCTGCTCGTGCAGCTCCCGATATGTCACATGCCTGTGCTCGGCCGGATTATCGCCCTCCCATAGGATCGCGGTCTGGTTTCCGCGCGCCTTCAGGTGCCGGTCGATGCAGTTGGCCGAGGCGTTGAGCGTGCCGTCGTAGTACCAGCGGATACGGATGTCGCCGGTGTAGTCGACGTCCTTGATCTTGGAGAACGGCTTGATCCAGTCGATGCGCTTCGCCTGCTCGGCCCAGAAGCCCTCGGGGTCCTTGATCGAGCGCTGGTAGAGCGCCTCGTACTTGGCGGCATCGATCCAGGCGCGGCCGGAGAGGCTCGACGGAACGGGAAAGACGTGCGTCTCGGACATGGCTCGGGCGTTCCCTCAGATCGTCTTGTTGGTCGCCGGCCCTGACGCCGGCCAGCCGAAAGCGGCAAGACGCGAATTATCCATGGAACCGGAGGCCCGAACAAGGTTCGGCCCGAGGGATGACAGCCGGATGCCGCCTCTGTAGGTTGCCGGCCATGCGCGGACTGAGATTGCTCCTCCTTCTCCTCGCCTGCCTGCTCGCTTCGCCCTCGGTCCAGGCCCAAGCGCCGGGGGTGAGCCGCGCCGAGATCGAAGGCCTGATAGGGACGCTCGAGAACGAGGCCGAGCGGTCCAAGCTGATCGCCCAGCTGAAGCTGCTCCTGAATGCCCAGCAGCCGGCCCCCCCTGCCGAGAGCCCGGTGGAAGAGCTGTCTCAGCTCGCCATCGATACGCTTGCCGTCCGCATCAACCGCTTCTCCGTCGAGCTTTGGGAGGCGCTCGATTTCGGCCGAGCCGGACAGCGGATCAGCAACTGGGTCCAGCGCATCGTCTTCGATCCTGTGCTGCGGAGCCAGCTGCTCGAGACCCTGACACGTCTGGCGGCGGTCTTCGGCGCGGCATTGCTGGTCGAGTGGATCGCTCGACTCGTGCTGGGCAAGCCGCGACGGCGGCTCGAGGCCCACGCGCCGCGCAACGCCGGGACGAAGGCCGGCCACCTGATTCTCCTTGCAGGCGTCGAGCTGATCCCGCTCTTCCTCTTCGCGATCACCGCGAATCTGACGCTGCCGATGACGGCGAGCCTTTCCAACTCGACCGCCGGCCTCGTCGCCGAGCTGATGGCGGCGACGCTGCTCAACGGCTTCGTGCTGGCGCGCGCGGTTGCGCTGATCGCGCGCCTCGTGCTGGCGCCGCACGCGCCGAAGCTGCGGGTGCCGCCGATCGAGGACGAGACTGCGCAGTATCTGCACATCTGGGTCCGGCGCTTCACCGACATCTGGATCTACGGCATGACGCTGATCGACGCGCTGGTCCCGCTGGGTCTCCCCCTGGTCGGCCATGCCGTCCTGATGCGCCTGCTCGGGCTCACCGTCGCGACGCTGGCGATCATCTTCATCCTGCAGAACCGCCAGACCGTGTCGGGGTGGCTCCGAGGAAACGGCGAGCCTTGGCCGTCCGCGGGCATCCGGCACGGCTTTCATCTGCTTCGCCAGGGCCTGGCCGGCTGCTGGCACGCCCTCGCCATCTTCTACGTCGTCATCATCTATATGGTCTGGGCGCTGGCGGTGCCGGGAGGCTTCGCCTTCATCGTCCAGCGCTCGTTCGGCACCATCGCCGTGGTCGCGGCGCTCTGGGCGCTGTCCGGCGGGCTTCGCGTGCTGGTCGGCCGCACCTTCACCGTCGCGGACGAGCTCAAGGCGCGCTACCCGCTGCTGGAGAGCCGCGCCAATCTCTATCTGCCGGTGCTGCGGCGCGTGCTCGTCACGGTCCTCGGCATCTGCGGAATCATGGCGCTGCTGCAGCTCTGGGGCGTCGACAGCCTGGTCTGGCTTGCATCCGATCAAGGCCGCAGGCTGGTCGGGATGCTCGTCACCATCGCCATCGCGATCGGCCTCGGCATCGTCGTCTGGGAAGTGGCAAGCGCCGTCATCGAGCGTGCGATCCGGCGGATCGATCGCGCCGACACGCGCAATGCGCGGCTCCGCACCTTCCTGCCGCTGCTCCGGACAGTCATCTTCGTCGCCATCGTCGGGGTCGTCGGCCTCACCGTCATGGCCGAGCTCGGCATCAACATCGCGCCGCTGCTCGCCGGCGCCGGCGTCGTCGGCCTCGCCATCGGCTTCGGTTCGCAGGCCCTGGTCAAGGACGTGATCACCGGGCTCTTCATCCTGTTCGAGGATACGATCAATGTCGGCGACGTCGTCGACCTCGACGGCAAGTCGGGCTCGGTCGAAGCGATCACGATCCGGACGATCCGTCTCCGCGACGGCCAGGGAAGCCAGCTCACCATCCCGTTCAGCGCCGTCACCACGATCAAGAACATGACGCGCGATTACGGCTATCACGTCTTCGACCTGTCGGTCGCCTACGACCAGGACATCTCGGCCGTCGAGGACATACTGCGCGCCGTCGATGCCGAGATCCGCGAGGACGAGGCGTGGAAGGGACGGATCCTGGCGCCGATCGAGATCTTCGGCCTCGACAAGTTCGGCGACTACGCCATGCGTATCGGCGCTCGCGTCAAGACCAGGCCCAGCCAGCAATGGGCGGTCGGCCGCGAGTACAACCGCCGGATCAAGGCGGCCTTCGATGCCGCCCGCATCTCCATCCCCTACCCCACCACGATGACGGTGACGCGCGAGACGGGGCGTCCGCAGCCCTGAGCGCGCCCGAGCGTCGGCACGAGAACGGAGCGCGTCCTGTTCTGCGCCAGGACGCTAGTCGAGGAATCCGAACCGGCGCGGCATCCACAGCACGATCTCCGGCCAGACGATGCAGACCACGACGGCCACCATCTGGAGCACGACGAACGGAATGATGCCGCGATAGATGTGCTGCATGGTTATCGACGGCGGCACCGTCCCCTTCATGTAGAAGAGGGCGAAGCCGAAGGGCGGCGTGAGGAATGCCGACTGCAGATTGACCGCGATGAGGATCAGGAACCAGACGAGGAAATCCTTGTTGGCGGCAAGGTGCGGCGTGAAGTCGATTGCCTTGAGGATCGGCGCGAATATCGGCAGCACGATCAAGCAGATCTCGAGCCAGTCGAAGAAGAAGCCCATGATGAACACCAGCACCATGACGAAGATGAGGATCTCCCAGCCGGTGTCGATGCCAAGCGCCTTGAGAATCTCGGCGACCAGATCGTCGCCGCCGAGGGCGCGGAAGACGTAGGAAAACAGGGTCGCACCGAAGATGATGAAGAACACGAGCGCGTTGGTCAGCGCCGCGCTCTCGACCACCTCACGCGCGACCTTCAAGTTGAACCGCCTGTTCCCGATCGCCAGCAGGATCGCTCCGAGACAGCCGGCACCGCCCGCCTCGGTCGGCGTGGCGAAGCCTCCGAAGATCGAACCGAGGACCACGAAGATGAGGAAGGACGGCGGCAGGAAGCTGCGGAGAAGCATGCGCGTGAGCTCGGCCGCACTCTGCGGTCCGCTGTCGTCGGCGAGCGGTGGCGCCGCGTCGGGCCTGAAGAAGGCAAAGACGCCGATATAGAGCAGGTAGATGGCCGACAAGACCAGACCGGGCAGGATCGCCGAGGTGAACAGCGTGCCGACCGACACCGACATCAGGTCGCCCATGATCACCAGCATGATGCTCGGCGGGATCAGGATGCCGAGCGTGCCGGCGGAGGCGATGGTGCCGGTCGACAGCTCCTTGGAGTACCCGCGCTCCAGCATGGTCGGGAGCGCGATCAGGGTCAGCATGATCACCGAGGCACCGACGATGCCGGTAGTCGCCGCCATGATCGTGCCCATGATCGTGACCGACATGGCGAGGCCCCCGGGAATCCGCCGCGTAATCACCTGCAGCGCGCGCAGAAGGTCGTCGGCGACGCCCGATCGCTCCAGCATCGTCCCCATGAACACGAACATCGGGATCGCGATCAGCGCCGGATTCTGCACCGCCTGGCCCCAGATACGCGGGATGAGCGCGAAGAACTGCGCCGGCCGGAAGACGTCGAAGACGATGCCGAGGGCACCGAAGCCGAGGGCGACGCCGCCCAGCACGAAAGCGACCGGGTAGCCGACGAACATGATGACGGTCAGGACGGCGAACATCAGCACCGAGAGATGGTCGCCGACCCAGAAGTAGAGATCTTCCATGATCCGCCCCTAATTCGTCGTGCCGGGAGGAGCAGCGCGCCGGGCGAGCGGCAGCGGGCCGAACAGGTAGACGACGTTGCGCGCGAGGATCGAGACGACCGCGGCGCACACCATCAGGAGGCCGAGAAAAAGCGTCGACTTGATGATCCAGCGGTGCGAAAGCCCGTTGGGCGCGTCCGAGGATTCGCCCTGCAGGAAAGACAGCTCGGCGAAGCCGTAGGCGAACCACGTCGCGACAATGCAGTATGGGACTGCAAAGACCACGATGCCGAAGACCTCGAGCCAGGCGATCTGGCGCGGCGAGCGGTGCGCCGTGAACACGTCGATGCGGACGTGCACATTGCGGACGTAGCCGTAGCCCAGCCAGAACAGGAACAGGACGCCGTGCAAGTGCCACTCGAGCTCCTGGATCGGCGTCGAGCCGAAGCCCGGAATCTGGAAGCCGATCTTGCGGGTCAGGATGTCCCAGCAGATGATCGCAATGAGGGCGAAGAACAGCCACCCGCTCACGCGCGCAACCCGCTCCAGCACGCGATTGATCGCGTCGCTCATCGTCAGAAGAAATGCCATGCGCTCCCCCACGACGTGATACAGCGCCGGGCCGTTTCGCCTCCCGGCGGCCCGGGCGCCGCAAAACTAGGTACTTGCGTCGAGATCAGATCGGCCGTGCCGAGGTTCGGTGGGGCATGGGCCCCTCGTCCCGCGTCGAGACGAGGGGCCACCCCTAGCCCGCTACTTCAGATAGCCGCGCTCGCGCCAGATTGCATATTCCTTGCGGAACGCACTGAGCGAGTCCCAGGCCTTCTTGAACTCGGGGCTCTTGGCCACCTGTTCGGCCGCCACCTCGGTCCACGCCTTCTCGAAGGCCGAGAGGAACTCGGGGCCCCAGGTCATCAGCTTGACGCCCTTGCTCTCGATCTCGGACATCGCCTTGGGCTGAAGGGATTCGCCGAGGCTCATGCCGCGCAGTGTCGTCTGGTCGCAAGCCGCCTCGATCGTCGCCTTCTGGTGCTCCGAGAGCGAATCCCACTTCGCCTTGTTGATGATCAGGTCGCCGACGGTCGCTTGCTGATGCCAGCCGGGGAAATAGTAGAACTTCGCGACCTGGTGGAATCCGAGGCTGAGATCCATCGACGGCATCGAAAACTCGGTGGCGTCGATCGTTCCTAGCTGGAGGGCCTGGAAGATCTCGCCCGCCTGCAGGAGCTGCGTGGCGACGCCGAGCTTCTGCATGACGTTCGCGCCGAGACCGAAGAATCGCATCTTCAGCCCCTTCATGTCGTCGAGCGTCTTGATCTCCTTGCGGAACCAGCCGGAGGCCTCGGGCGGGATCAGGTGACACATGATCGAGTGGATATTGTACTTGGCGTACAGCTCCTGCATTCCCTTCTCGCCGCCGCCATGCTTCATCCAGGCGAGGAACTCGCCCAGGCCCGGGCCAAAGGGAACAGTGGCGTAGACCGCGAAGGCGATGTCCTTGCCGGTCCAAAAACCGGGCGTCGCCCATGCCGCGTCCAGGGCGCCGGACGATACCGAGTCGAAGGCCTGCCCCGGTGGAACCAGCGCGCCCGGCTCGAAGAAGCGCATGTCGATGCTGCCGCCGGAGAGCTTCTTGACCTGCTCGACCGTGTACTGAGCGTTGGGGCCGAGCAGCGCGAGCGTCGAGGCGAAGTTGGATTGCATCTGGATGCGGACGGTCCGCTGCCGATCCTGAGCGTCCGCGGGACTCCCGAGCGCGACGAGCGCCAGGGCGGTCAATGCCGTACCTAAAGCAAGCATGCGTCGAGTCATGGTGATACCTCCCTGTTGGACCGCGACGCGCCGGACTAGAAAGGGGGGCCCCGGCACGAGCGGCCGGCCACCATGGAAGAGGAGGCCGCTTGTTGCGTGTTACTCGCCCCGTGATAGCGCTATATTGCTGGCCCGCCCGCCCGAGAGCAATGATCTTGTCGCCGAATCGCCCGAGACGGCGGATCTAAGGCCGCGGGGCCTCAGAATTGATCTTCGGCGAGCGCCAGAGTCGAGGCCGGCTGGGTCGCCGGCCACACCAGCGGCGGTGCCTGCACCAGCAGGTGCTCGGCGTAGAAGCGCGCCGTCGTCTTCTTGGCGTGGAGAAACGTCTCGTTGCCCTCGCCGAGCCCGAGATGGGCTTCGGCAGCGGTCGCGTTCCGCACCACGATCCAGCCGCCAGCGACAAGCCCGAACAACTTCAGATAGGGCGCGGCGCCGGCGATGGCGCGGCGCGGATCCTCGGGGAAGGTCTTGACGATCCAGTCCGTCGCCCGGGTCAGCGCCGCATGCCCGTCGGCGAGCGCGCCGCGCATGGCGGCAAAGTCCTCGTCGGTGAAAAGGTCGAGCTCGTCGATCGTATCCTGGACCAGATCGAGGAAGATCCGAGCGGTCGCCCCTTGGTCGCGCGCGACCTTGCGGCCGATGAGGTCATTGGCCTGAATGCCGTTGGTGCCTTCGTAGATTGGCAGGATGCGGGCATCGCGATAGTGCTGAGCGGCACCGCTTTCCTCGATGAAGCCCATGCCGCCATGCACCTGGATTCCGATCGAGGCCGCCTCGACGCCGAAATCCGTCGCCGAGGCCTTGAGGACGGGAATGATCAGATCGAGCAGCGCCTGGGTGCGGGCGCGGTCGTCGGCCTCCGGGGCGTGGCGGGCGCGATCGATCCAAGCCGCGGCCTGGAGGGCGAGGCCACGCGCGGCCTCAGTGCCGGCCTTCATCGTCATCAGCATGCGACGCACATCGGGATGGCGGATGATCGCCACCGGCCCGGAGCTGCCGGCGACATCTCGGCTCTGCACGCGCTGACGTGCATAAGCCAGCGCCTGCTGATAGGCACGCTCGGCGATGGCGACTCCCTGGAGGCCTACGGCCAGCCGAGCATTGTTCATCATCGTGAACATGTACTCGAGCCCACGGTTGACCTCGCCGACCAGGTAGCCGGTGGCACCGCCGTCATCGCCGTAGGCCATGACGCAGGTCGGGCTGCCATGGATGCCGAGCTTGTGCTCGAGCGAGGCGCAGCGGAGATCGTTGCGCGACCCGAGCGAGCCGTCGGGCTTGACCAGGACCTTAGGCACGACGAAGAGCGAGATGCCGCGCGTTCCCGCCGGCGCGTCGGGCAACCGCGCCAGCACCAGATGGATGATGTTGGGCGTGTAGTCGTGCTCGCCATAGGTGATGAAGATCTTCTGCCCGGTGATCTTGTAGTGGTCGCCGTTCGGCACCGCGCGCGTGCGCACCTGGCCGAGATCGGAGCCGGCCTGTGGCTCGGTCAGGTTCATCGTCCCGGTCCACTCGCCGGAGACCAACTTCGGCAGGAAGAGCCGCTTCTGCTCTTCAGAGCCATGCGCCGCGAGCGCTTCGATCGCGCCGTTGTTGAGCAATGGGCAGAGGGCGAAGGCGAGGCTGGCGGCGTTCCACATCTCCGCAAGCGCCGTCTGCACCAGCCAGGGGAGCCCCTGGCCGCCATACTTGGGCTCGAACGGGACCGCGTTCCAGCCACCTTCGGCGAACTGCCTGTACGCGTCGGCAAAGCCGGGCGAGGTCCTGACCTGCCCGTTCTCCAGCTTGGCCGGCGTCAGGTCTCCGGCGCGGTTGATCGGCGACAGAACCTTACCGGCAAAGCGGCCGCCCTCCGCGAGGATCTGCCTTACTGTCTCGGCATCGACGCCCTCGAAAGGCGGCAGTGACAGCACATGATCCAGACCGCCGACGGCCCTGAGCTGGAACTCAAGATCCGCCAGCGGCGCCGCGTACTCGGACATGGTCAGATCACCTTACCGGGGTTCATGATCGAAAGCGGGTCGAGCGCCGCCTTGAGCTTGCGCATCAGCGCCAGCTCGACCTCGCTCTTGTAGCGCGGCAGCTCGTCGCGTCGGAGCCGGCCGATGCCGTGCTCGGCCGAGATCGAGCCGTGATGCTCGGCGACGCAGTCGTGGACGATGGCGTTGAGCTCGCCCATCAGCGCCAGGAAGACCTTGGCGTCCATCCCGCGCGGCGGCGCGATGTTGTAGTGAAGGTTGCCGTCGCCGACATGGCCGAAGCCGTGAATGCGGGCCTCCGGCAAGCGGGCATGCACGCGCTTCTTCGCCTCGCGATAGAAGGCGGGGATCGAGCTGACCGGCACCGCGACGTCGTGGCGGATTGCGGGCCCTTCCTCCTTCTGCGCCTCGGCCATGGAGTCACGGATCTTCCAGAACATCGCCGCCTGCGCCTGGCTCTGCGCCACGACGGCGTCGATCACAAGCCCGTCCTCGATCGCCTTGCCGAGCGCCGCCTCGACGTGCTCGGCGAAACCGGCATCCTCGTCGGCGGTGCGGCTCACCTCGATCAGCGCATAGTGATCGTAGACCTGGGCCATCGGGTCGGAAGTGCCGGGAATATGATCGAGCGCCATCTGCATGCATATGCGCGGCAGGTACTCGAAGCTCGCAACCTGATCGCCGGTCGCCGCCCGCATGCGGACGAGGAGCTCGATCGCCGCCTCGAGGTCGCGCAGCGCGACATAGGCGGTGCGCTTGTCGCGCGGCTTCGGAAACAGCTTGAGGACGGCGGCGGTGATGACGCCGAGCGTGCCCTCGGCGCCGAGGAAGAGCTGCTTCAGGTCGTAGCCGGTGTTGTCCTTGCGGAGCCCGCGCAGCCCGTCCCAGATCGAGCCGTCCGGCAACACGACCTCGAGGCCGAGAACGAGGTCGCGGGCGTTGCCGTATTTCAGCACCGCGACGCCGCCGGCATTGGTCGAGAGATTGCCGCCGATCTGGCAGCTTCCCTCGGCGCCGAGGCTGAGCGGAAACAGGCGGTCGGCATCCTCGGCGACCTTCTGCAGCGTCTGCAGGATGCAGCCCGCCTCGACGGTCATCGCATAGTTGAGCGCGTCGACCGCGCGCACCTTGTTCATGCGCCCGAGGCTGAGGAGGACGGCGGCCTCGTTCTCGTAAGGAATCGAGCCGCCGGTCAGGCCCGTATTGCCGCCCTGCGGCACGATCGGCACGCGCGCCTCGGCACAGATGCGGACAATTTTGGCGACCTCTTCCGTCGAGCCGGGGCGGACGACGACGGCGTTGTGCGCCGACAGCATGCCGCGCCAATCCGTGAGGTAAGCTGCCGCATCCTCCGGCTGGATCGCCGGCCTGTTCGAAGCCGCCTCGAGGCGCCGGATGAAATCGGGCGCGAGCGAGCCGGACTTGCGGGCGGCGGCGGTCATCCAGGTCTCCGGGTCAGCGCCGTTCCGATGTATCGGTTTCCTCGAAGTCGAGCAAGCCGACCCCGACCGTCGCCGCCACGGCGATGGCGACCGCGGCCAGCCACCAGAACTGCCAGACGCCGAAGCTCGCCATCGACACGGTCAGCGCCGTCGCCAGCAGGGCGAGCCGCACCGCGTGGTCGGCGCGCTCGACGATCCGCCCGAGGGCAAAGCCGATCGCGGCGACGAGGATCGCGAACAGAACGGATCCCAGGATGCCGAGCTCGACCCTGATCTGGAGCGCGGCATTGTGGGTGTGCAGCGGCAGCGACTGTCGCGTCCACTCGCCGTCGCGGGTTCGAAATGTGATCTCCTTCCCGCCGCCGGGCAGCTCGCGCGCCGACTCCAGCCCCCAGCCGAGCCAAGGTCGTTCGTCGATGCGATCGACGGTGAACTGCCAGATCATCAGGCGATGGACGGCCGAGGGCTTGATCTGCAGGTGCAGCTCCTCGCGCTTGGCCAGCATCGACACCGCGAACGGAGCCGTGAGAATGCCGGCGATCGAGCCCGCGATCACCAGGCGGCGCACCGCCTGCGGCGCCACCCAGGCAAGAGCGCAGACCAGGAGCCCAGCGAGGCCGGCGAGAAGCGCCGTCGTGTTCTCGAGGAACCAGAGGGTAACAAGCGCGACGACGACGAAGGTGAGAGCCAGCCATAGCCCGCGCAGGCGATGGAGCGCATAAGCCGCGGGCCAGACCATCAGCGCCGCCACGGTCGCCGCGCGGTTCATCATCACCGGCATCGGCTCGCGCGCGCCAAGCAGCGCGCGGCCGGCACGCAGCAAGACCTGGTCGGTCGCGACCTCGGCGAGCAGCAGCACAAGGCCGATGCCGGTTCCGATCGCCGTGGCGAAGGCGATCTGTCTTCGGCCGGCATGATCGAGACGCAGCGCCTTGTCGAGCAGGATCGCGCCGGCACCGAAGGTGAGCGCGAGGCGTGCCGCCATCGAGGCGCTTCGCGCCGGATCGATCGACCAGATGGCGCTTAGTGCCCCCCAGGCAACCAGGAGGGAGAGCGTCAGAGCGGAAAGAGGGAAGATCCGATCGACCTGCCGGGGCCAGCCGTCGCCGATCAGGATCGCGACCGCGGCAACGACGAGCAGCGGTGCAAGGCCGAGCGGCGCGGCAAGCGCGAGCGGCAGCGCGAGGGCGACGGCTGCCGTGAGCGCGACCGAGGCGAGCGCGGGCGAGTGCCCGACGAGCTTCATCGGTCGCCGCCCGGACGCGGCGCCGCGGCGCGACGCAGCCGATCGTTGATGGCGCGGCCGAGCCCCGTCTCGGGGATCGGCATCACGGCGATCGCGGCGAGGTCCGGACGGTCGAGCCGGCGCAGATAAGCGAAGAGATTGGCTGCCGCCTCGATGAGGTCGCACGCGGGGCTAAGGTTGAGGGTGACCGCGGCGGGCGCGACGGCGGGACCGAAGGCGAGCAGCGCCTCGTTCGGCCTCGCCCTGGTCGCACCCAGCCGAACCGGAAGATGGGGGGCGTAGTGGCTTTCGAGCTGGCCCGGCGAGCGGATCGGCCCTTCGCCGGGCGCCGCCATCGGGCCGAGAATCGCTTCGATCGCCTCGGTCGAGACGCCGCCGGGGCGCAGCAAGACCGGACGCTCGCCGGAGAGATCGACCACGGTCGACTCGATGCCGACCCGGCACGGTCCGCCATCGAGGACGACGGAGACCTTGCCGCCCAACGCCTCGCGAACATGCTGAGCCGTCGTCGGGCTGAGTTGCCCCGACGGATTGGCCGAGGGAGCGACCAGCGGGCGGCCGACGGCGCGCAGCAGAGACAACGCCAAAGGATGGTCCGGCACGCGGACGGCGAGCGTGTCGAGCCCGGCCGAGGCGAGCAGGCTCACCGGGCAATCGGCAGCGCGCGGCAGCACCAGGGTCAGCGGCCCCGGCCAGAAGGCACGCGCGAGCCGACGCGCCGAATCGGTGAAGACGACCAACCGTTCGGCCGCCGCCAGATCCGGCACATGGGCGATCAGCGGGTTGAAGACGGGTCGCCCTTTCGCCTCATAGACGCGCGCGACCGCCTCGTCCGAGGTCGCATCGGCGCCGAGGCCATAGACAGTCTCGGTCGGGAAGGCGACGAGCCGCCCGGCTGCCAAGGCTGCCGCCGCTTCGTCGATCTCTGTGCTTTTCACGCCGGTCATGGATACGCGCATCTTGTGGGGCAGATGCGCACTCCGCACAATAGGGCCGATTCGAAAGGGGGTCCGATGACAGCGCGCATCGTGACGGTGGCCCAGCAGAAGGGCGGTGCCGGAAAGACGACCCTCGCGGCCCATCTGGCCGTGGCCTGGGCCAAGGCTGGGCGCACAGTCGGCGTCGTCGACATTGACCCGCAGGCCAGCCTCACGAAATGGTTCGCCGAGCGGGCGCGGGTCAAGGATGCGGCAGCGATCGAGCTCCGCTGCGTCGCCGGCTGGCGCGTGCAGAGCGAGGTCGAGAAGCTGGCTCGGACCGTCGATCTCGTCGTCGTCGACTCGCCGCCGCACGCCGAGACCGAGTCCAAGATCGCCGTTCGCGCCGCCGATCTCGTGCTGGTCCCGGCGCAGCCAAGCCCGATGGATCTGTGGGCGACCAAGACGACGCTGGACCTCGCGCGGGCGGAGAAGCGCCCGGCGCTGGTCGTACTCAACCGCATGCCGGCACGCGGCAGGCTCGCCGACCAGATGCGCGGCAAGTTCGCCGAGCTGGGATCGCCGGTCGCCGATGCGGTGCTCGGCAGCCGCGTCGCCTTTGCCGCCTCGCTTCTGGAGGGTCGCGGCATCTCCGAGCAGAGCCCGGCGAGCGCTGCCGGCCAGGAGATGGCCGCGCTCGCCGAGGAGATCCTTAGGAGGCTCGGCCCCGCGCAATGAAGCCGTGATTGAGGAAGCCGGGCTTGCCGTAGAGCAGCGGCCCGCCTTCCTTCGTCTCCACGCGGCCGCCGGCCGCCTCCAGGATCGCGTGGCCCGCGGCGGTGTCCCACTCCATGGTCTGGCCGAAGCGCGGATAGATGTCGGCCTCGCCCGCGGCGAGGATGCCGAACTTGAGCGCGCTGCCGCAGAGCACGCGCCCCTTCAGCGGCAGCGTCGACAGGTAGGCTTCGAATTTCTCGCTGGTATGCGAGCGGCTGATGGCGACGACGACGCCGTCAGGCGCAGCGATGCGCGCGGCGATCGCCTCCTTGTGTCCATCCTTCTCGCGCCAGGCACGACCGTCGGCGCCGGCATAGAGCGTGTCGAGGACCGGTGCGTAGATCACGCCGGCGATCGCCTTGAAGTCGGCGATCAGGCCGACGACGACGGCAAACTCGCCGTTGCGCTTGACGAACTCCTTGGTGCCGTCGAGCGGATCGACGAGCCAGAAGCGGCCCGATGAGATTTCGGGAAAGCGGCCGACCTCGACCTCTTCTTCGGATACGACCGGAATGTCCGGCGTCAGGCGCTTGAGCGCCGCCAGCATCACCGCCTCCGAGGCGTGATCTGCCGCCGTCACCGGCGAGCCGTCGGTCTTCCGTCTGACCGCGAAATCGCCTTCGTAGTGCGCGCGGATCGCCGCGCCGGCCTTTCGCGCGGCGGCGGCGACCTCCGGAAGAAGCCGCGCCAGGTCGAGCGTCACCCTACTCGGCCGCCCGCCTCGAACGGCCTGACTGGATCGCCGCCCACACCTTCTCCGGTGTTGCCGGCATGTCGATGTGGCGAACGCCATAGGGCTGCAGCGCATCGACCAGCGCGTTGATGATCGTCGGCGGTGCACCGATGGCGCCGGCCTCGCCGCAGCCCTTGAGGCCGAGCGGGTTGGTCTTGCACTTCACCGGGCTCATGTCGAAGGCGAGGCTCGGCACATCGCCGGCGCGCGGCAGGCAATAGTCCATCAGCGAGCCGGTGACGAGCTGGCCGTTCCTGTCATAGACACAGCCTTCGAGCAGTGCCTGGCCGAGGCCCTGGCCGATCCCGCCATGCACCTGGCCCTGCAGCAGCAGCGGGTTCAGCACCACGCCGAAATCGTCGACGATGGTATAGCGCTCGACGCGGACCGTGCCTGTCTCCGGATCCACCTCGACCTCGGCGATGTGACAGCCGTTCGGATATGTCGATGCCGGCGGCGTGAAGCCGCTGGTGCCGTTGAGCCCGGCCTCGATGCCGGCGGGGCGTCTCTTCGGATCGTTGGCGGCCTCGGCGATCTGGAACAGCGTCATCCGCCGGTCGGTGCCGGCGACGACGAAGCGCCCGTCGGCGAACTCGATATCGGCCTCGGCCGCTTCGAGCGCATGCGCGGCGATCTTCTTGCCCTTGCTGATGACATCGGTCGCGGCCCCGTCGACGCAGACGCCGCCGACCGGGATCGAGCGCGAGCCGCCGGTGCCGCCGCCTGAGGGCATGGCATCGGTGTCGCCCTGAACGACGCGCACCTGATCGATGTCGACGCCGAGCTTGTCGGCCGCGACCTGTGCGTAGGCGGTCTCATGGCCTTGTCCGTTCGACTGGGTGCCGACCCGGACGGTCACCGCACCGCTCGGCTCGACATCGATCCAGGCGTTTTCCGGACCGCCGCCCGAGCAGGCTTCGACATAGCAGGCCATGCCGATGCCGCGGAGCCTACCCTGCTTCTGCGCCGCCGCCTTGCGTGCCGCGGCACCCTTCCAGTCGGCCGCCGCCATGCATTTCTCCATGGCTGCGGTGAAGTCGCCCGAATCGTAAGTCTCGCCGAGCGCGGTCTTGAACGGCATCGACTGCGGCGAGATGAAGTTCTTCCGGCGGATCGTATCCGGCGAGAGCCCGAGCTCGCGCGCCGCGACATCGACGATGCGCTCGACGAGGAAGGCGGCCTCCGGGCGGCCGGCGCCGCGATAGGCGTCGATCGGCACCGTATGGGTGAATACCCCGACGATCTGCGCGTGGATCGCCGGGGTCGAATAAAGGCCGGCGAGCATGCCGGTGCCGGCCATGGTCGGGATGAACGGTCCGTAGTTCGAGAGATAAGCGCCGAGATTGGCGATCGTGTGGACCTTGAGGCCGAGGAAGGTGCCGTCCTTGGCGAGCGCGAGCCTCGCCTTGCTTACATGGTCGCGCCCTTGCGTGTCGGAGAGAAAGGCTTCCTGGCGCTCGGACACCCATTTGACCGGGCGCCCGACCTTCTTCGCCGCCCACAGCACGAGGCAGTACTCGCGATAGAGGAACAGCTTCATGCCGAAGCCGCCGCCGACATCCGGCGTCACCACGCGGAACTTCTCCGGCTTCTGCTTGAGCGCCTCCGAGAGCAGGCCCTGGATCGAGTGCGAGCCCTGCGAGGAGGTATAGAGGTGGTAGCGGTCCTCCTTGGTGTCGAAGGCGCCGAGCGCGCTCCGCGGCTCCATCGAGTTGACGATGATGCGGTTGTTGACGAGGTCGAGCTCGACCACCTTGTCGGCCTTCTTCAGGGCAGCGTCGGCCGCCTTGGCATCGCCGAGCTCCCAGTCGAAGACCTGATTGTTCTTCGCCTGCGGCCAGACCTGGGGCGCACCGGGCTCGGCGGCGCCCTTGGTGTCGGCGGCGGCCGGCAGCGGCGTCCAGTCGATCTCGATCTGCTCGGCCGCGTCCCGCGCCTGGGCCAGAGTCTCGGCCACAACCAGCACGACGGCGTCGCCGACATGGCGCGCGGTGCCGTCGACCAGCAGCGGATAGGGGGGCATCACCGAATTGGAGCCGTCGCGGTTCTTGATCGGCACCTTGCACGGGATGTCGCCGAGCCCATCGGCCTTGACGTCGGCCCCGGTCAGGACCGCGAGCACGCCCGGCGCCTTCTTTGCCGCAGCAAGACTGCCGAGCTTGAAGGTCGCATGCGCATGCGGCGAGCGCAGGACATAGGCCGCGACCTGGCCCGGCAGCGCGATGTCGTCGGTGTAGCGGCCGCGTCCGGTGATGAAGCGCACATCTTCCTTGCGGCGGACGGACTGGCCGAAGCCGAACTGACCCATCGAAGGCTCCTCTGGAACGCGATCGTGAAGCGAAGAGGACGGATGATAGGCGGCCCGGATGCCCTAAGGCTAGCTCCTTAGACGCTTCGCGATTTCCGCCAGCGACTCAGGCGCTGCCGGCGAGATGTTGGCGATGTCGTAGGTGACCTTGCCGTCAGCGACCTTGGCGTAGTTCTGCGAGGTGAGGTCGTGCCCGTCATGCATCGGCACGACGTGCAGATGCGCATGCGGCACGGCGAACCCGCCGACCAGCAGGCCGACGCGCGGCAGCTTGGGATCGGCGCGAAGCTTCTTCGCCAGGCGCTGGGCGACCATCAGCACCTTGGTCGTCGCGGCATCCGGCAGGTCCGAGAAATGGTCGATATGGAGCTTCGGGATGACCAGCACATGGCCGGGCCGGATCGGCCTAATATCCATGAAGGCGAAGCTGTCTTCGTCGTCATGAACGACATGCGAGGGGATCTCGCGCTTGGCGATCTTGCAGAAGATGCAGGTGGCCGACATGGCGTTCCCGGCGGAGAGTGATGATCGAGGATTGTAGCGCCGAAATGCGGCGTTGCATCCGCGGCGATCCGGCAACGCGCGCCCGCCTAAGCTAGGCGCTTCTCCATCCGGTAGTTGATGAAATCCATGCCGCGGAGGCTGACCGTCTGCGGCGCGATCACGCGGAAACCTTTCCTTTCGAAGAAGGGCCTCGCTGTGATGCTGGCCTCGGTATAGAGGCGGTCGAGCCCGAGCCGTGCGGCTTCGCTCTCAGCCGTTTCCAGCAGCGCGCTGGCGACGCCCTTCCCCTGATGGTCGGGATGGACGAACATCATGTCGACATACCCGTCGGGTTCGAGGTCGGTGAAGCCCGCGATGTCGCCGTCGATCTCGGCGATCCAGGTCGGCCGGCTTGCACGACGCGCGGCCCAGCGCTCGCGGTCCGGTTCGTCAGGCGCCCACACCTTCACCTGCGCTTCACTGTAGTCACGGATAGCGATGCGCCGTACCGACTCCCGGAAGAGGTCCATCACGGCGTCGAGATCGGCCGGCGCGTAACGGCGGATCCTCATTTCACGTCGAGCTTCGCCAGATTCTCGCGCGCGGCATCGGCGGCGGGACTTTCCGGCGCACGCTGCAGAACCGCGATCCAGTCGGCGCGCGCTCCGGCTGCATTCCCCGCAAGGCGCCTCAGGACGCCGCGCTCGACCAGCGCCTCGGGCAGCCCGGGCTTGAGCGCCAGCGCCGCCTCGACATCCTGGATCGCGAGATCCGGCGCATCGACGTAGCGATAGGCAGTCGCGCGGAAGACATAGGCCTCGGCGCGCTTGCCATCGAGCTCGATCGCGCGATTCAGGTCGTCGATCGCCTCGAAGTAGTTCGCCGCTGCGGCTAACGCGATGGCGCGGTCGACGAAGAGATCCGGATCGTCGGATCGCAGCTTGATCGCCTCGCCGAATGCGGCGACCGCCTGCGGCAGGTCGCCGGCTATGACCCAGACATTGCCGGCCTGTCCCAGCGCCTCGACGCGTAGATCCGGCTCGCGTGCCTCGATCGCGACCTGGACAAATTCCTCGGCCGCCTTGGCGTAGCGCCCGAGGCCGAGCAGCGCCGTCGCCAGGCAATGCCGCGCCGGAGCGCCGCCCTTGAGCGCGATCATGCCGAGCGCGCGCTCCTCGCCCTCGGCCGGGTTCGAGCGCGCCAGCGCCATGCAGGAACGATAGGATGCTTCGCCGCCGATGATTTCGGCACGCGCCGGCGGCGCGAGCAACGCCAGAAGAAGCAGAGTCGCGATCACCCGTGCTAGATAGGCCGCCGGAGCCTACTCGTCCATGCCCCGCCTCTTCTGCTTCGGCCTCGGCTATTCGGCGCAAGCGCTCGCCCGCTCCCTGCGACAGCGCGGCTGGACTGTGGCCGGCACCGCTCGCCGAGCGGAGACTCGCGCCGCGCTCGTTGCCGACGGCTTCGAGGTCCATCTCTTCGATCGCAGTCGGCCGCTCACCGATGCCGCCGGCATCCTTGCCGGAACGACCCATCTGCTCGACTCGGTGCCGCCGGACGACGAGGGCGATCCGGCGATCGACCGGCACGGCGATACCATCGCCACGCTCGACACGGAATGGATCGGCTACCTCTCGACCACCGGCGTCTACGGCGATCGCGGCGGCGCCTGGGTCGACGAGACCAGCGACCTCCGACCGATCGGCGAGCGCGGCCGCCGCCGCGTCGAAGCCGAGAGGGCCTGGCTCGATCTGTGGCGCCGGCACGGACGGCCTGTGCACCTCTTCCGCCTTGCCGGCATCTACGGGCCCGGCCGCGGCCCCTTCGAGCAGCTACGCGCCGGAACGGCCAAGCGCGTGATCAAGCCGGGCCAGGTCTTCTCGCGCATCCATGTCGAGGACATCGTCCAGGTGCTCGAAGCCTCGATGGCGCATCCAAATCCAGGGGCCGCCTACAACGTCTGCGACAACGAGGCGGCACCGCCCCAGGACGTGATCGTCGAAGCGAGCCGGCTTCTCGGCATCGCGCCGCCGCCGGAAACCCCGTTCGAGGCGGCCAACCTCTCGCCGATGGCGCGGAGCTTCTATGACGAGCTGAAGCGCGTCTCCAACCGCCGCATCAAGGAGGAGCTCGGCGTGCGGCTTCGCTACCCGACCTATCGCGAAGGCCTCGCTGCCTTGGCGAGAAGCTGATCGATCGTCCGCCCGAGAAGCGCAAGGTCGCGCGCGCCCGAGAGCCGGTGGTCGCCGCCGGGAATCAACGTCACCGCGATGTCGGGTCCATCCAGCGTCCGCATCAGGCGAAGCGACAGGTCGACCGGAACATCGGGGTCGACGGTGCCGTGCAGCAGCCGCACAGGGAAGTCGACCTGGATCCGCTTCGCCAGGATCAGATGCGCCGCCGCCTCGTCCAAGGCACGCTTCGCGATCGGGTAAGGATCCGGACCGTAGGCCGAGGGGCGGAGCCAGACGCCATCCCTTGCCAGCGCCCGCCTCGCCTCCTCCGACAAGGACGGCTCGATCAGCTCGCGCGTGAAGTCCGGCGCCGAGGCAATGCCGATGAATCCGGCGATTCGCTCGGGCCGCGCCTCGGCGGCAAGCGAGGCGATCCAGGCGCCCATGCTGGAGCCAATGAGAATCTGCGAACCTTCCGTCACCCGGTCGAGGAGCGCCAGCGCATCCTCCTTCCAGCGCCCGACCGTTCCGTCAGCGAGGCGGCCGCTCGACTCGCCATGTCCGAAGGCATCGAAGCGGAGAAAGGCACGCCGCTCGTGCCGGCATCGCTCGGCGAGCCAGCTCGCCTTGGTTCCGGCCATGCTCGAATTGAAGCCGCTGAAGAAGACGAGGCCGGGTTCTCGCCCCTCCTCGCGGCGGAACGCGATTTCGTGACCATCGGGTCGTGGTAGTCTTTCGATCGTCATGAACGCTCGGGCCCGCCTGTCTCTGCCTATCCCGCTCTGATGACCGTACCCACTATCCTGCAAGTCCTGCCTGCGCTCGAAACCGGGGGGGTCGAGCGCGGCGCGGTGCAGATCGCCGCGGCCACGGTCAAGGCCGGCTGGCGCTCGGTCGTCGCCTCAGCCGGCGGCAGGATGGTCCGTGAGCTCGAGCGCGCCGGCGCGCGCCACGTCGCCCTGCCGCTCGACACCAAGAATCCCTTCGTCATCCGCAGCAATATCGACCGGATCTCCCGCCTCATCCAGGCCGAGGGCGTCAGCCTGGTTCACGCGCGGAGCCGGGCGCCGGCCTGGTCGGCCTGGACCGCCGCCAAGCGGCTCGGCATCCCGTTCGTCACCACCTTCCACGGAACCTACGGCGCCGGGAACGCATTCAAGCGGCTCTACAATGCCGTCATGGTCCGGGGCGAACCCACGATCGCCATCTCCGAATTCATCGCCCGCCACATCGTCGAGACCTACAAGGTCCCGCGCGAGCGGCTGCGCGTCATCCCGCGCGGCATCGACTTCGAGCGCTTCGCGCCCGAGCGCATGCAGCCGCATCGGATGCTGCAGCTGGCGAAGGATTGGCGCCTTCCGGACGGCGTTCCGGTCGTGCTGCTGCCCGGCCGCCTCACCCGCTGGAAAGGCCAGACGGTGCTGATCGAGGCGCTGACACTGCTCAAGCGCAAGGACATCGTCTGCGTGCTCGCCGGATCCGAGCAGGGCCGCACGCAGTATCGCGAGGAACTCGAACGGCTGGTTGCCGGCCAAGGGCTCTCCGGCCAGGTCCGTATCGTCGGCGACTGCCAGGACATGCCGGCGGCCTACATGCTGGCCGATGTCGTGGTTTCCGCCTCGACCGATCCTGAAGGGTTCGGCCGCGTCTCGGTCGAGGCCCAGGCGATGGGGCGTCCGGTGATAGCGACCGATCATGGCGGCTCGCGCGAGACCGTCCTGCCGGAGGTCACCGGCTGGCTGGTTCCGCCGGGCGACGCCGAAGCGCTGGCGACCGCGCTCACCGATGCAGTGGACCTCCCCACGGAGACGCGCCTTCGCCTTGCCGAGATTGCCATCGCCCATGTGCGCGAGAAGTTCGACCAGCAGAAAATGTGCGACTCGACGCTCGCGGTCTATCACGAGGCGCTTACGCGCGCGGCCGGGCAGCAGAGCGCGGCGTGAAGATACTGACGATCCGTCATGGCTCCCTGGGCGATCTGATCCAGGCGCTCGGGCCGTTCCAGGCCATCCGCCGCCACCATCCCGACGCACACATGATCGCCCTTACCGGCCCGCCCTATGTCGAGCTGCTCCAGGCGTCGGGCTGGTTCCAGGAAGTATGGGCAGACGATCGGCCGCCGGTCTGGAACTTGTCGCGTTGGCTCGCGACCGTTGGCCGCCTGCGCGACGCACGCTTCGAGCGCGTCTACGACCTGCAGACCTCGACCCGTACCTCGGCCTACTTCTTCCTGATCGGCATGCCGCGCTGGTCCGGCGTGGCTCCCTTCTGCTCGCATCCGCATGAAAACCCCAACCGGGTCGAGATGCACACCGTCGACCGCCAGGCCGAGCAGCTCCGCATGGCCGGAATCCCGCAGGTGCCGGCGCCCGATCTCGACTGGCTCGATGCCGATGTTTCGCCCTTCGCGCTGCCGGAGCGTTTTGCCATTCTGGTTCCGGGCGGCTCGCGGCACCGTCCGGGGAAGCGCTGGCCCTACTACGCAGCCCTGGCGCAGGAGCTGGCCGGGCGCGGGATCGCCGCGGCGATCATGGGCACGGCGGCCGAGGCGGATCTTGCCAGCACCATCGCTGCCGGGGTGCCCTCCGCGATCGACCTTACCGGGCGGACCACAGTCCTGGAGCTTGCCGGCATCGCCCGACGCGCCCTTCTCGCCATCGGCAACGACACCGGGCCAATGCATGCGACCGCTGCCGTCGGCTGCCCGTCGCTTGTCGTGTTTTCGAACGAGAGCGATCCCGCCCGCTGCGCGCCGCGCGGCGCCAAGGTCGCCACAATCCGCCGCCCGGCGCTGGCGGATCTGCCCGTCGCCGAGGTGTTGCAGGAAGCATCGATCCTCGCCGGGTTGCGGAAAACCTAGGCTTTCTGATATATGCGCCGTGGATTCAGCCATGCGCCATCGCTCGTGCCTCCTCGCCGCGCCCGCGGCCACTATCCGAACTATCCAGGCCTGCTCCGCCTGATAGAGCGTATGCGCCTTTTTTGGACCCTGCCTTCCGCTAGGCGGTCCACCCTCGGAAATACGTGAAGTAGCCATGCCCGCGATCACGCTTCCCGACGGCAGCGTCCGTCGGTTCGACAATCCCGTTTCCGGTGCCGAGATCGCCAAGTCGATCGGCGCCGGCCTTGCCAAAGCCGCGCTTGCCGTCAAGGTCGACGGCGAGATGATCGACCTCGTCCGCATGATCGAGAAGGACGCCCGGATCGAGATCGTCACGGCCAAGAGCGCCGATGCCCTCGACCTTCTTCGCCACGACGCCGCCCATGTGCTGGCCGAGGCGGCGAAGGAGCTCTACGGCGACAAGGTCCAGGTGACCTTCGGCCCCTCGATCGAGAACGGCTTCTACTACGACTTCCATCGCGATGAGCCGTTCACGCCGGAGGATCTAGCCAGGCTCGAAAAGCGCATGCACGAGATCGTCGACCGCGACGAGCCGATCACGCGCGAGGTCTGGAACCGCGACCAGGCGGTCAAGTACTTCGAGTCGATCGGCGAGCGCTTCAAGGCCGAGCACATCTCGACGATCCCTGCGGACGAGGATATCTCGATCTATAGCCAGGGCAGGTTCACGGACCTCTGCACCGGGCCGCACCTGCCCTCGACGGGCAAGCTCGGGCATGCCTTCAAGCTGATGAAGCTCGCCGGCTCCTATTGGCGCGGCGATGCCAAGAATGCGCAGCTCCAGCGCGTCTACGGCACGGCCTGGCCGAGCGAGGATCAGCTCAAAGCCTACTTGCATCAGCTCGATGAGGCGGAGAAGCGCGACCACCGCAAGATCGGCAAGGAGATGAACCTCTTCCATCTCCAGGAAGAGGCGGTCGGCTCGGTCTTCTGGCATCCGAACGGCTGGACGCTCTATCGCACGCTCGAGCACCACATGCGCCGGCGACTGGAGGAGGTCGGCTATGTCGAGGTGAAGACGCCGCAGCTTCTCGACCGCGCGTTGTGGGAGGCCTCGGGCCATTGGGAGAAGTACCGCCCAAACATGTTCATCGCGCAGACGGAGGACGAAAAGATCCTCGCGTTGAAGCCGATGAACTGCCCGGGCCAGGTGCAGATCTTCCGCCAGGGGCTCAAGAGCTATCGCGACCTGCCGCTGCGCATGGCCGAGTTCGGCTCCTGCCATCGCTACGAACCGTCAGGCTCGATCCACGGCATCATGCGCGTGCGCGCCTTCACGCAGGACGACGGCCACATCTTCTGCACGGAAGACCAGATCACGGAGGAGTCGGTGCGTTTCTGCGCCTTCCTCCGCTCGATCTACAAGGATTTCGGCTTCGAGGACGTCGCCATCAAATTCTCGGACCGACCCGCGGTGCGCGCCGGAACGGACGAGATCTGGGACAAGGCCGAGGGCTCGCTCAAGGCGGCGATCGAGGCGACCGGCCTTCCCTACACGATGAACCCTGGCGAAGGCGCCTTCTACGGGCCGAAGCTCGAATTCGTGCTCCGCGACGCGATCGGTCGCGACTGGCAGTGCGGCACGCTGCAGGTCGACTTCGTCATGCCGGAGCGGCTGGATGCGAGCTACATCGGCGAGGATGGGCAGAAGCATCGCCCGGTGATGCTGCATCGCGCGATCCTGGGCTCCTTCGAGCGCTTCATGGGCGTGCTGATCGAGCATTATGCAGGGCGCTTCCCGATGTGGCTGGCGCCGGTACAAGCGGTGGTGGCCACGGTGACTCAGGACGGCGATGCCTATGCCGCCGAGGTACTGGCCGAGCTCAGGAAGGCGGGACTCCGGGCCGAGATCGATCTCCGCAACGAGAAGATCAACTACAAGGTCCGGGAGCACTCGCTGGCCAAGGTCCCGGCGCTTCTCGTGGTCGGCCGGAAGGAAGCGGAAGGACGGACCGTGGCGCTCCGCCGATTGGGAGGCAATGCTCAAGAAATCCTTGCGCTGCCGGATGTCGTCCATAGACTTAAAGAAGAGGCCGTTGCGCCGTCGAGCTGACGGCGCAACGACTGCTGCAACTGAGCGAAGGAGAGCTAGATACCCCCCAGACCCACACTTGACGCGGCCCCGGTCCGTGAAGGCCCCCGCGTCAACGACGAGATCCGGGCGCTGCGCGTCCGTCTGATCAACGAGCGAAACGACATGGTCGGCGTCGTCAGCCTGAACGATGCGCTTCAGGCAGCCGTCGATGCCGGCCTGGACCTGGTGGAGATCGCCGCTCAGGCCGAGCCGCCCGTCTGCAAGATCCTCGACTACGGCAAATACAAGTACGAGGAGCAGAAAAAGAAGAACGAGGCTCGCAAGAAGCAGCGCATCATCGAGGTCAAGGAGGTCAAGCTCCGGCCCGGCATCGACGACCACGACTACGACGTCAAGATGCGCTCGATGGTCCGCTTCCTCGGCGAAGGCGACAAGGTCAAGGTGACCATGCGCTTCCGCGGCCGCGAGATGGCGCACCAGGAGCTGGGCATGGACGTGCTCATGCGGGTCAAGACCGACCTCGACGACAAGTCGAAGGTCGAGCAGATGCCGCGCATGGAAGGGCGTCAGATGATCATGGTGCTGGCGCCGAAATAGGCGACGGCAGACAGCGGAGTCGACCAGGGGCCTCTGCCGCGCGCAGGGGCCCCTGGCGTTTCGGGAGTGACGGAGCGCACACCGTGCGCGGGCGCACGTCGTGCGGGGACTCACACGGTGCGGCGTCTCACACGGTGAGAGGCCGCACAGACCCCGCCCAGGCATCGCTTGAGAATGGGGCCATCCAAGCCGCAAGGAGGCGGCCACATGCAGCAGATGGCTCTCTCGTCGACCTACCCCTCGCTCTTGGTCTTCGCGCGCCCCTATCCGCCGATTCCGCCGGCAGCCGAGCCGGACGCCTCAGGCCTCGGGCGGCGCCCGCCGCGCCTCGAGCAGGTCGGCCGTTCGGCCGAGGTGCCGGTCGACGGCCCAACTTTCCTCGACCACCTGCGTCGCCTGGCCTCTTAATGCAAATGTGATCGGGCTGATTGAGATTGGATATCAGGCTCGCGCGCCCTATCTTGCAGCCAGGAAACCGTCATGCTGGGGGGCAAGTGATGGCGTTGAGGACGGTCGTCGCGGGCGGGGCAATGGCGCTCGCCCTAGGAGCCTGTCCAAGTAGCTCCGGCGCGAGGCGCTTGTGTGAGGGGCAGGCCGCTCAGGCCGCCCTGTGGAGCTTTGAGAGGTTGTGAGCGGTGCAGATGAGGGCCCATTCGGCCTTCACTTTCT
>VGEN01000028.1 GCA_016869285.1 Alphaproteobacteria bacterium | reverse complement strand
GGAGATGAACGGCGACAGCTACCGGCTCAAGCAGAGCAGGCGCCGCCAGCGCGCCAAACGAGCCACCGACCGACCCGACAGTCCATCCGAGGAATAAACCAGGGCGCATGAAGGCCCCCCGCGGGGGACCTTCATGCCGTCAGCCGTGATGCATTTTTACTCCGGCCAGCCGATGCATTTTTACTCCGGCGTTGACACTCCCTTTCGCGGCGCCTACGACAACCCGAAAACGGCGGTGGAGGCGATCGTCATCGGCAAGGCGCGTAGGTACGACCGCCGCATTCCGCCGATGCGCTCGCGCCGCCTGAACGAACCGGCCGCCCGATCACGGTGACCAAGACCTCGAAACCATCGCTCCGCTCAGCGATGACCTATCGTCAGCCTGCAGACGTGGCAGCCTGACCGAGCAGCCAACGCTGCCCAGGAGCTACGCTCCTGCACCACGCATCGGGACACGACCCCCGCCAACCCTTTGGACTGGTGGGCTTTTCCGTCTTTTCGATGCTGAACCTTCCAGTGACTGCCTCCTTCTCAGGCGTCTGCCTCATTCGTAAGCAGGGCTAGGCATTGTTAACAAAACGTGATATGTAGCTAACTGTAGCTTTTGGTTTTCCGGTCAACACTGACACCATGACATGGGGGAAATCCAAATGGACGCCTTGGCACGCATCAAAAGTTGGATCGGCGGCCTGACTGAAATCGGGCTGATGCTTCTGGCGCTCGCCATCGTGGCGGCGCTTCTGGTTGGCGGCTCGCTTCCGTTCTTTGGCAGCGTCGTCGGCAACATGATCGGGCTCGTCAAGGAGCTCGGCAACAACGGTCTGGTCGGCCTGATCGCGCTCGGCGTGATCCTCTGGCTGTTCTCCAAGCGGTCCCTGACCTGATCGAGGCAAGGGGGCGGGAGCGTTCAGTCCCGCCCCTTTTCCCGGCCTCCGGGTGCTGACAGATGTCCTTTGAGACCATCAGCAGGATCGGCTGGCGGGTGATCGAGCTGGCCCTCATGGCCGTGCTCTTCTGCCTGCTCGCCCACATCATCCTGGGCGATGCCAGCGGCTCCTTCGTCCATTCGGTCGCGTTGAACGCGATCCAGTTCTCCCAGGACGTGCCCACCGGCACCCTCGTCGGATTCGGCCTGATCGTCTTCCTCTACTGGTTCCTCAAATCCCGGCGCGAATAGCCCGGCCGCGCCCCGCAGCCGGTTGCGATCGCCCGGGCTTTGCCGATGGTCCGAGGCCGGTCGCTGCCGGGCCCCCGGCCCCTTCGGCCCGCAACAGATCCGAAACCGCCGTTTCGCCGCCGCCTTCGCGCCGGCAGCCCTTACTCCCGTCCCGTGATAGCTGTAGGCATCTACACAAACAACGGGAGGACGCCATGGAACGCAGGGAGTTCTTGAAGCGGACGGCCGCGCTGCCTCTGGCGGCGGGGCTGACGACGGCGCCGTTCGCGGCCTTCGGCCAGGCGACGCCGAGGCGGGGCGGGATACTGAACATCGTGCTGCAGCCTGAGCCGCCGATGCTGATGCTGCCGATCAACCAGGGGACCACGACCCAGGTTGCCGGCGGCAAGATCTTCCAAAGCCTGCTGACCTTCGACTTCCAGCTGAAGCCGGTGCCGTCACTGGCGAAGTCATGGACCATCTCGCCGGACGGGCTCACCTACACCTTCAAGCTCGAGGAGAATGTGAAGTGGCATGACGGCAAGCCCTTCACCTCGGCCGATGTCGCCTTCTCCACGCAGGTCTTCCTCACCGAAGTCCATGGCCGCGCGCGCGCCAATTTCGGCCGCGTCGCGTCGGTCGAGACACCCGATGCGTACACCATCGTCTACAAGCTGAAGGAGCCCTTCGGCCCCTTCCTTCATGCCTTCGAGGTGTCGAGCGCCCCTCTGGTGCCGAAGCACGTCTACGAGAACACCGATTTTCGCAACAACCCGGCGAACAACACGCCGATCGGCACCGGCCCGTTCAAGTTCAAGGAGTGGAAGCGGGGCTCCAACATCGAGCTCGTGCGCAACGAGAACTACTGGAAGCCGGGGCTTCCTTACCTCGACGGCATCAGCTTCCGCATCATCCCGGATGCGGCGCTGCGTGCGGTCGCCCTCGAGAGTGGCCAGGCGCATGCTTCGCAGTTCGATGCCGTGGAGCCCTTCGAGGTGCAGCGTCTTGCCGCCCTTCCGCATCTCTCGATGACGACCAAGGGCTACGAGTTCGTCTCGCCGATCATGTGGATCGACATCAATAACCGCCGCGGGCCGCTCGCCGACAAGCGGGTGCGCCAGGCGATCCTGCACGCGATCGACCGCGAGTTCATCCTGAAGAACCTGTTCTTCGGCATGGGCCGGGTCGCGACCGGGCCGATCGCCTCGACCACGCGTTTCTACGACGCCAACGTGCCCAAATACCCCTTCGATCCGAGGAAAGCCGAGGCGCTGCTCGAGGCAGCCGGCCACAAGAAGGGCGCCGACGGCATGCGTGTGAAGATGAAGTGCATCGTGCTGCCCTATGGCGAGGTGTGGCAGCGGCTGGCCGAGTACACGCGCCAGGCGTTCAAGAATGTCGGCATCGACCTGACGCTGGAAAGCACCGACGTCGCCGGCTTCTGGAAGCGGACGACCGAGGACGACTACGAGCTCACCTTCAACTTCCTCTCGCAGTTCGCCGACCCGGCGCTCGGTGTCGCGCGCGCCTATATCTCGACCAACATCCGTCGCGGCGTGCCTTCGACCAATATCGGAGGATACGTCAATCCCAAGGTGGACGAGCTGTTCGAGAAGGGGGCGAAGGGCATTACCGACGCCGAGAGGCAGGCGGCGTATTCCGAGGTCCAGAAGATCCTGGTCGAGGACGTGCCGGTCGCCTGGATCCTGGAGATGGCGTGGCCCAACTTCGTCAACAAGAAGGTCCACGACGTCATCACCTCCGGCATCGGCCCGGCTGAGAGCTACGACAAGGTCTGGATGGAGAGCTGAGGCATCTGTGGCATCCTCTCTCGGGTCGAACGCCTGAGAGAGGATGCCGTCGATGTCGCCCAAGACCGTCCCTGTCGATCCCTTCGACTGCGTTATCTTCGGCGGCACTGGCGATCTTTCCCTAAGGAAGCTGCTGCCGGCGCTCTATCACCGCGACCGCGACGGTCAGGTCCCGCCTACCTCGCGGATCTTCTCGATCTCGCGGAAAGCGATGGATGCCGCGAGCTATCGCCGACTGGTCGAGAATCGTGTCGGCAAGCACAAGACCGATCAGACATCCTGGGACCGCTTCCTCGGACGCCTCGACCACATCGCGCTCGATGCCGCCGGCGGCGCCGACTGGAGCAGGCTGAAAAGCCGCCTCGACGAGGTTCCAGGCCAGGTCCGGGTCTTCTACTTGGCGACCGCGCCGGCGCTCTACGGCCCGGTCTGCGCCCGTTTGGGAGAAGCGGGACTCGCCGCGCCCGAAGCGCGTGTCGTCGTCGAGAAGCCGATCGGCCACGATCTCGCCTCGGCCGAGCGGATCAACGACGAGATCGGCAAGGTCTTCGCCGAGCGCCAGACCTACCGGATCGACCATTACCTCGGAAAGGAGACGGTGCAGAACCTGATCGCGCTCCGCTTCGCCAACTCGCTGTTCGAGCCCTTGTGGAGCGCCACCTGGATCGACCATGTGCAGATCACGGTCGCCGAGACCGTCGGGCTCGAGGGCCGCGCCGACTACTACGACACGGCCGGGGCGCTCCGCGACATGGTGCAGAACCATCTGCTGCAGCTTCTCTGCCTGGTCGCACTCGAGCCGCCGCGCACCTTCGACGCGGATGCCGTGCGTGACGAGAAGATCAAGGTGCTGCGCGCGCTCGAGCCGATCGGCGAGGACGAGCATGCCATCATCCGCGGCCAGTACCGCCGCGGCGCGTCCGACGGCAAGGCGGTTCCCGGCTACCTCGAGGAACTCGGCGAGGGAAAGGCGAGCCGCACCGAGACTTTCGTTGCGCTGAAAGTGGGCATCGGCAACTGGCGCTGGGCCGGCGTGCCTTTCTATCTACGCACCGGCAAGCGGCTAGCGGCGCGTACCTCCGAGATCGTGATCCAGTTCCGACAGGTGCCGCACAGCATCTTCCCGCGTTCGGCCGGCGGGCTGGAGCCGAACCGGCTCGTGATCCGTCTCCAGCCGGACGAAGGCATCACGCTGCATCTGATGACCAAGGAGCCGGGCCCGGGCGGCCTGAGGCTCAAATCGGTGCCGCTCGACCTCTCCTTCGCCGAGGCCTTCGCCGGCGGGCGCTTTCCCGAGGCCTATGAGCGCCTGCTGCTCGACGTGGTGCGCGGCAACCCGACGCTGTTTATGCGTCGAGACGAGGTCGAGGCGGCCTGGACCTGGCTCGATGGCTCGATCCGCGCCTGGGAGGAGGGGAGCAACGCGCCCAAGCCCTATACCGCCGGAAGCTGGGGGCCGACCGCGGCGACGGCGCTGATCGAGCGCGACGGCCGCACCTGGCACGAGGCGGCGGCGTAGTCTTCGCCGGAGCGACCGAGCCAACCGGTAGTCGCGGCCGCGACAATTGTTATCGTCGACGATCTCCTGACCTGTAGGCAGGCACCCGGCGCCAAACCCTCGTGCCGTCCTGTCGCACCCGACGAGTCTTGCTCAGCATGCCGTAACGCTGCTTGGATGTTGCCATGTCGGAAACGCCCAAGAAGCCGATCGATGTCCCCGGCCTCGACGCGCCGATGCCGCCGGAGATGGCGTTGGCCTGCGAGGCCGCGGGCGCAGCGAAGGCCGGTCGGGATGCGATCGGGCTCGTCGTGCTGGGCCTGCTTGCCGGTGCCTTCGTCGCCCTCGGCGCGGTTTTCATGACCGTGGTCCTGACCGGGGCCGGCGATCTGCCTTGGGGTGTCGCGCGCCTCCTTGCCGGCTTGGTTTTCTCGCTCGGGCTCGTCCTGGTGATCGTGGGCGGCGCCGAGCTGTTCACCGGCGACTCCCTGATGATCGTCGCCTGCGCCAGCCGGCGGATCACCGTCGGTGCGCTGCTGCGCGCGTGGTCCCTGGTCTATGTCGGCAATGTCGCCGGCGCCCTCGGCACCGCCGCCCTGGTGTTCCTTGCCGGACAGCACGAGTTCGGCGGCGGTGCCGTCGGCAAGACCGCGCTTGCGATCGCCGAGACGAAGGCGGCGCTGCCGACGGTTCAGCTGTTCTTCCTGGCCGTGCTGTGCAACGTGCTGGTCTGCCTCGCGGTATGGATGTCGTTCGGCGCGCGAAGCATAACCGACAAGGTCCTGGTCATCGTCCCGCCGATCGCTGCCTTCGTCGCGGCCGGGTTCGAGCACTCGATCGCCAACCTCTACCTTCTGCCCTACGGCCTCGCGATCAAGGCCTGGGCCGATCTGCAGTTTTGGACCGCGATCGGGCAGAGCGCGGCGGCGTTTCCTGCGCTGAGCGTCGGAGGCGCCCTGCACAACATCGTGGTCGCGACCGTCGGAAACCTGATTGGCGGCAGCCTGATGGTGGGCGGGGTCTACTGGTTCGTGCACCTGCGACAACACCGATAGCGGCCGATGGCGGTCGGATCGGCGACGCGTGTCGGGGACACCGGGTCGAACGCGATTCTGACGGTCGTCGGCGCATGCGTTCGTCAGGCTGCGTGACGCTTCCAGCGAGGTTGCTCAAGATGGAGTGTGTCGGATGAGCGACGCGAGCGCACGAGCCACGCTTCACGCCGCTTCGGCGGATGCCGCCTTCGTCGCCTTGGATACGACAGCGGAAGGGTTGAGCCAGACCGAGGCCGAGCGCCGCCTGGGCAGGTTCGGCGCCAATCGCCTCCCCGAGGCTGCGCGGCGCAGCCCCGTCCTCCGCTTCCTAGCGCATTTCCACAACGTGCTGATCTATGTGCTTCTCGGCTCCGCGCTTATTACGGCGAGCCTCGGCCACTTCGTCGACACGGCGGTCATCCTCGCAGTCGTGATCGCCAACGCGGTCATCGGCTTCGTCCAGGAAGGTCGGGCGGAACAGGCGATGGATGCGATCCGCCAGATGCTGACCCCCCGCACCTCGGTTCTGCGCGATGGCCGGCGGCGGGGTCTGGACAGCGCGCTGGTCGTTCCGGGTGACATCGTGATCCTGGAAGCAGGAGAGCGGGTTCCTGCCGACCTCAGGCTCGTCGAGGCGGACGGGCTGCGCATCCAGGAGTCGATTCTGACCGGCGAGTCGGTCCCGGTCGAGAAAGCGACGGCGCCAGTTACGGAGGATGCCGCGCTCGGCGATCGCGCCTGCATGGCCTTCAGCGGCACGCTCGTGACCGGGGGCGCGGGGCGCGGGATCGCGGTTGCAACCGGAGCGACATCCGAGATCGGGCGGATCAGCGGCCTGCTGTCGAAGGTGGAGACGCTGACCACGCCGCTGATCCGCCAGATGGACGGCTTCGCTCGCTGGTTGACGTTCCTGATCCTCCTGATCGCGGCGACGCTTCTCGTATTCGGTTTCTTTGTCGCGCATCGCCCCTTTGCCGACCTGTTCATGGCGGTGGTCGGCCTCTCGGTGGCGGCGATCCCGGAGGGTCTTCCTGCCGTGCTGACGATCACTCTCGCGATCGGCGTGCAGGCGATGGCGAAGCGCAATGCCGTCGTCCGCCGTCTGCCTGCGATCGAGACGCTCGGCTCGGTTTCCGTGATCTGCACCGACAAGACCGGCACCCTGACCCGCAACGAGATGATGGTCGCCTCGATCGTGATCGGTTGCGACATGCTCATCGTGGATGGAGACGGCTACGCGCCGTCGGGCGCCATACGGCTGGGGACCGCGGAGGTCGATCCGCGCGAAGCTGACGTCCTCGCCGAGCTTGCGCGGGCTGCGGCCCTCTGCAACGACGCCGCATTGCATTCGCGCGACGGCGTCTGGGGGGGTGAGGGCGACCCGATGGAGGGGGCCTTGCTCGCTTTCGCCGGCAAGGTCAGGCGCAATGGCCTTGCCGCGCCATCGGGGTGGTCTCGAACGGACGCCATTCCGTTCGATTCACGCCACCGCTACATGGCGACTCTCCATCATGACCATGAAGGGCACGCGCTCGCCTACGTCAAAGGCGCACCGGAGCGCATCCTTGCGATGTGCTCCGCTCAGCGCAGCCGGTCCGGCAAGATGGAGCCCCTGGATGAGGCTTATTGGCACCGAATCGCCGACGGCATCGCTGCCGGGGGGCAGCGCGTCCTTGCTTTTGCGATGCGCCCCCTGCCGCCGTCGCAAACGGTGCTGGAGACTGCCGACATCGAAGGGCCGCTCGTGCTGATCGGCCTCGCGGGCTTGATCGATCCGCCGCGCCCGGAAGCCGTTGCCGCCGTGGCCGAATGCCGCGGCGCGGGCATTCGTGTGAAGATGATCACGGGCGACCACGCCGGCACGGCTGCCGCGATCGGCAGGCAGATCGGGCTGCAGAACCCGGATCAGGTCCTGACAGGGAGCGACCTGGACGCGATGAACGATGCGGCCCTGGCCGCCACGGTGATGGAGACCGACATATTCGCCCGCACCAGTCCCGAGCACAAACTTCGGCTGGTCATGGCGCTTCAGTCCCGCGGATTGACGGTTGCGATGACCGGCGACGGGGTCAACGATGCGCCGGCGCTGAAGCGGGCCGACGCCGGCATCGCGATGGGGCGCAAAGGCAGCGAAGCGGCCAAGGAAGCATCCGAGCTGGTGCTTGCGGATGATAATTTCGCGTCGATCGTGGCGGCGGTGCGCGAGGGGCGTACGGTCTATGACAACATCAAGAAGGTGATCAGCTGGACGCTGCCGACGAACGCGGGCGAGGCCATGACGATAGTCCTGGCGCTTCTTTTCGGAATGACCCTGCCGGTAACCCCTGTGCAGATCCTCTGGGTCAACCTGATTACCGGCATCACGCTCGGCATCGCGCTGGCCTTCGAGCCGACGGAGGCCAACACCATGCGCCGTCTGCCGCGTCCCCGAAAGGAGGGGCTTCTCGATGCGAGCCTGGTTTGGCACATCGTCTTCGTCTCCGTGCTGTTCCTTGGCGGCGTGTTCGGCATCTACGCCTATGCCATCGACAGAGGATATACGGCGGAGCTCGCGCGCAGCATGGCGCTCAACACGCTCGTCGTGCTCGAGATCTTCCACCTCTTCTTCATCCGCAACATCTACGGAACCTCGCTGACCTGGAAAGCTGCTCTTGGCACCAAGGCCGTATGGACATCCGTGGTCGCCGTCACGGCCGCTCAGTTTGCCGTCACCTATCTCCCCTTCATGCAGCAGGTGTTCGGAACCCAGTCGGTCTCGCTCTTCGACGGGGTTCTCGTTGTCGGCGTCGGCGTCGTGTTCTTCGCCATCATCGAGGCCGAAAAGCAGCTGCGCCTGGCATTCGCGGAGTGGGCTGCAGCCGGTTCGGACGGCTGACACGGCCTGCATATTGAGTTCCGAGATGCTGGGGCGACCCTGCTCCAGACCGCAGTGCCCGTTTGTGGATGCTTCGGCTGCTCACGCTCCCTGGCCGAGTGCGTGCGCTCATCGATCCAGGGCGACGCAGGACCTTATCGAGCCGATGCGACGGACCCTGGGATCCCGAGGCTGGCGACCAGGATGGCGAGGCGCATGCGGGTATTCCCGACCTCCGGACGCACTCGCGCGGCCGGCATCCCCGGCACGCGCTTCGGCCAGTTGTTCGGCAACCGCGTGCAGGGCCATCCCGGGCGGATCAGCGGGTTCCACGCGATGCACTGCCGCTGGCCGGACGAGAAGCTGAGCGTCACCGTGCTCGCCAATGTCTGGGGTGCCCGCGTCGGGTGGATGGCCAACGAGCTCGCCGCGCTCCACCTGGGCGTCTTCGGCACCCTGACCCGTATCTGCTTCGGATAGCGTATATAATTCCGCATTCTGCGTGAATATACGCAGAATCCGTGTGTTGCAGCGCGACTATATGGGTTTCTGTCTTTGACGGACGAGGCGCGGGGGGCTGTATCCATGTCGTTCGATCCATTTTGGAGAGGAGGAGGCATGCGTTGTCGCCGGACTGCGACCCTCCTATCATCCCGGCCTCCGTCCGATCCCGAACCTCCCCGATCCGAAAGGCCATAGGCCCATGCGCGTCCGCGACTTTCATACCGGCCGTTCCGCCGTCTATGCCGATGGCGGCGTCGCCGCGACGGCCCATCCGCTGGCGACCCTGACCGCGATCGACGTGCTCCGCTCCGGCGGCAACGCGGTCGACGCCTCGCTTGCGGCGATCGCCATGCTCTGCGTGATCGAGCCGCATGCGACCGGGATCGGCGGCGACTGCTTCGTGCTCTACGCGCCCAAGGCCGGGATGCCGATCGGCCTCAACGGCTCCGGCCGGGCGCCGAAAGCCGCGACCTATGACTGGTATAAGTCTCAAGGCATCGATGCGATCCGCATGCAGTCGCCCCATGCGGTGACGGTGCCAGGCGCGATCGACGGCTGGTGCAAGCTGCACGCCGATCACGGCTCCAAGGACCTGGCCGAACTGCTGGCGCCGGCGATCGACGCCGCCGAGAACGGCTATCGCGTCTCGCCGCGCACCGGTAGCGACTGGGGCAAGATGACGGCGAAGATGTCGAAGGATCCGGATGCGGCGAAGCGCTTCCTGCCGGGCGGAAAGCCGCCGGCGATCGGCGATAAGCACACGCAGCCGGAGCTGGCGGAGACGCTCAGGAGGATCGCCAAGGGCGGCCGCAACGCTTTCTATAAGGGCGACATCGCCAAGGACATGGTCGACAAGCTGCGCAGCCTCGGCGGCCTCCACACCATGGAGGATTTCGAGGAGTCGCGTGCGGACTACGTGACGCCGATCTCGACCAACTATCGCGGCTACGACGTGCACGAGATTCCGCCGAACGGTCAGGGGATCACCGCGCTGATCATGCTGAACGTGCTCGCCGGGTACGATTACGGCTCGACCAAGTTCAGCCAGGCGGACCGGATTCACCTGATGGCCGAGGCGGCCAAGTTCGCCTATCGCTTGCGCAACCAGCATGTCGCCGACATGACGATGGCCGACGTGCCGGTCGACCGGCTGCTCTCCAGCCAGGAGGCGGGTTCCATTCGCTCGCAGATCCGGCTCGACTCGGTGCAGCCCTGGATCGCCACCGACTTCCTTGAGCACAAGGACACCACCTATCTCTGCGTCGTCGACAAGGACCGCAACGCCTGCTCCTTCATCAACTCGCTATTCGCCGGCTTCGGCTCCGGCATCCTCGCACCCAAATCCGGCGTCATGCTGCAGAACCGCGGCCAGGGCTTCCGCGTCATCGAAGGGCATCCGAACTGCATCGGCCCGCGCAAGCGCCCGCTGCACACGATCATTCCCGGCATGCTGACCAAGAACGGCAAGGCGGTGATGCCCTTCGGCGTCATGGGCGGTCATTTCCAGCCGACCGGGCATTCGACGCTGGTCTCGAACATGCTCGACCTCGACATGGACCCGCAGGATGCGTTGGCCGCGCCTCGCATCTGGGCCTATGAGGGCGAGCTCAGGCTCGAGCCGGCGATTCCCGAGGGCGTTGCCGAGGACCTCAAGCGTCGCGGCCACAAGGTTGTGCGCACCGAGGTGCCGCCGGGCGGCGGCCAGGCGATCTGGATCGATCATGACCGCGGCGTGCTGATCGGCGGTTCCGAGCCCCGCAAGGACGGCTGCGCGCTCGGCTACTAGACGTCGCCGACACGACTTCAAGAGAACGGAAATGGACGACTCCATCCAGTGGGGCCAGACGAAGTTCGGTGTCGGCCAGCCGGTGCCGCGGCGGGAGGACCCGACGCTGCTTCGCGGCGAAGGCAAGTACACCGACGACGTCAACCTGCCGAGCCAGGCTTGGTGCGCGATCGTGCGCAGCCGGCACGCGCATGGCGTGATCAAGAAGATCGATCTGGCCGCCGCGAAAGCGATGCCGGGCGTGCTCGGCGCCTGGACCGGCGAGGATCTGAATGCGGCAGGCTACGGCGCGCTGAAATGCGCGATCGCCTACAACAACCGCGACGGCAGCCCGATGAAGAAGCCGGAGCGGCGTTCGCTCGCCACCGGCAAGGTACGCTATGTCGGCGACCCCGTCGCCTTCGTCGTCGCCGAGACCAAGGCGCAAGCGCGCGACGCCGCGGAAGCGGTCGAGGTCGATATCGAGGACCTGCTGTCGGTCACCGACGCACGCGAGGCGGCCAAGCCCGGAGCGCCGCAGCTTTTCGACGACGTGCCGGACAACCTCGTGCTCGACTGGCACTATGGCGAGGCCGACAAGGTCAAGGAAGCCTTCGCCAAGGCCGCGCATGTCACCAAGCTTCCGCTGATCAGCAATCGCATCGTCGTCAGCGCCATGGAGCCGCGCTCGGCGGTCGGCTCCTATGACAAGGCAAGCGGCCGCTGGACCTTCTACGTCGGCAGCCAGGGCGTGTTCGGCTTCAAGAACTCGCTCGCCGACCTGCTCGGCGAGAAGCCGGAGAACGTCCGCATCATCACCGGCAATGTCGGCGGCTCCTTCGGCATGAAGGCCGGCATCTATCCGGAATATGCCTGCATCCTACATGCGGCACGCCTGCTCGGCCGCCCGGTCAAATGGACCGACGACCGCTCGGAGAGCTTCCTCTCCGACTGCCATGGCCGTGACCACGATTTCACGGGCGAGCTCGCGCTCGACAAGGATGGGCGCTTCCTCGCGGTCCGCTTCACCGGCTATGCCAATATGGGCGCGGTGCTAAACACCGCCGGCCCGCTGATGTCGACGATTAACATCGTCAAGAACTCGATCGGCGTCTATCGCACGCCGCTGATCGAAGTCTCGACCAAGTGCATCATGACGAACACCGTGCCGATCAACGCCTATCGCGGCGCCGGGCGGCCGGAAGGCAACTACTTCATGGAGCGCCTGGTCGCTGCGGCGGCGGCCGAGATGGGCATCGACCAGGTCGAGCTCAGGAAGCGCAACCACATCCGGCCGGACCAGATCCCGTACAAGGCGCCGTCGGCGATGGAGTACGACTCCGGCGACTTCTCGAACCTCCTGGCCAAGGCGGCGAAGGCCGCCGACTGGGACGGCTTCGCCAAGCGCCGCGCCGGGAGCAAGTCCCGCGGCCTGCTGCGCGGCATCGGCATCGGCAACTACCTCGAGGTGACCGCTCCCCAGGGCAAGGAGATGGGCGGGCTCCGCTTCGAGGCGAATGGCGATGTGACCATCGTCACCGGCACGCTCGACTACGGCCAGGGCCACTGGTCGCCCTTCGCCCAGGTGCTGGTCGATAAGCTCGGCATCCCCTTCGAGAAGATTAAGCTGCACCAGAACGACTCCGACCAGCTCATCGGCGGCGGCGGCACCGGCGGCTCGCGCTCGGCCATGGCCAGCGGCGGCGCGATCATCGAAGCGGGTGACAAGGTCGTCGAGAAGGGCAAGCAGGTTGCGGCCCATGTGCTGGAGGCCGCAGCGGCCGATATCGAGTTCAGCCAGGGCCGCTTCGTCATCGCCGGCACCGACCGATCGATCGGCATCATGGGGCTCGCCGACAAGCTGCGCTCGGGTATCAAGCTGCCTGGTGACGTGCCGAAGAGCCTCGATGTCAGCCTCGTCCATGATACCTCGCCGTCGGCCTTCCCCAATGGCTGCCACATCTGCGAGGTCGAGATCGATCCGGAGACCGGGCATGTGCAGGTGGTCAAGTACTCCTCGGTAAGCGATTTCGGCACCATCCTCAATCCGCTGATGGTCGCGGGCCAGACCCATGGCGGCATCGTCCAAGGCATCGGCCAGGCGCTGCTGGAGCGGACGGTGTACGATGCGGACGGCCAGTTCCTGACCGGCTCCTACATGGACTACGCGCTGCCGCGGGCAGCGGATACCTGCGACATCGGCTTCATCAGCCATCCGGTGCCGGCGACCACCAACGCGCTCGGCGCCAAGGGCTGCGGCGAGGCGGGCTGTGCCGGCTCGCTGCCGGCCGTGATGAATGCGGTCGTCGACGCGCTCCGCCAGGTCGGAGTCAAGAGCATGGACATGCCGGCGACCCCGGAGCGGGTCTGGCGGGCGATTCAGGCGGCGCGCGGATAGGGCGCTGTCCGGTTCCGCTTGGACCGATCCCCGGCGCGCGCTATATGAAGTTTATGGACCTTCGGGAGACCCTAAAAAGGGGCTGGGCGGCGGCTCGCGGCTGGGTGAGTCAAGCCGAGGCATGGCCCTTGCTGCCGATCTTCCTGATCGCGCTCGCCGGTCCGGTCGGCGAGGCGCTCGACGTCGCGATGTTCCTGACGATCGAGGCAGAGGTCATCGTCTTCGATCTCGGGCTCGAGGTTGTCTCGTCGATTCTCATCTACGGCTATCGCCTCATCCTGGTCATGATCGCCGCTATGGCGCTTGCCGGCCTTGGCATGCTGATCGTGCGCGAGGGGGCCGTTCCCGCCCGCGCGCTGGTTTCCGTCCGCTCGCGGCGTCCTGCGAAAATTCCGATCCGCTGACTTCCGTCGCTGCCTGAACCGTCGCCCGCCGCCGTCCTCCGGCGGCGGCGCGACCTGTTCCCTATGCTTCGGAGTCAGTGTCATGGAGATTCTATCCGCCGAGTTCTTCTCGGCGCTTCTCGCCATCATTCTTCTCGATTTCGTCCTTGCCGGCGATAACGCCCTGGTGATCGGGCTCGCCGCCCGCAAGGTGCCGAAGAACAAGCAGAACATTGTGATCCTGTGGGGCACGATCGGCGCCATCGCCGTCCGCGCCGCCATGACCCTTGGCGTCTTCTGGCTGCTCAAGATCCCCGGCCTGATGTTGATCGGCGGCGTCGCGCTGATCTGGATCGCGCGCAAGCTGCTGCAGCCCGAGCAGGAGGTCGATCGCGGCCATGCCATCGCTCTTGCCGCCGGCTCGCCGGTCGCGAGCGCCGTCCGCACGATCGTCATCGCCGACACGGTGATGGGCGTCGACAACGCGCTCGCGATCGGCGCGATGGCGCGCGACAGCATCTTCCTGATCGTTTTCGGCCTTGCGATCACGGTGCCGATCATCATCTGGGGCAGCCGCCTCGTGCTGATGCTGGCTGGACGCTTCCCCTCGATCATCCTGGTGGCCGGCGGCGTGCTGGCCTGGACCGCTGCGAAGATGATCTTCGAGGAGCCGCTGCTCGGCGGCCTGACGGTGCATGGTCCGGCGGTTGAGGCGATGCTGACGGTGCTCATCTTCACCATCTCGGTGGCGCCATGGTTCGAGCACCGCATTGGCCCGCGGATCCGGCCGCTTACGATCGTGCTGCCGTGCCTCTTTCTCTGGCTGCTTGCCTTCGAGGTGATCGGCACCCTGATCGGGCGCCCGGTCGCCTATCTCGAGGCGACGGCGTGGCCGGAGGCGGCGATGCAGTTCCTCCGCTGGGTCGGCTGGATTCCGCTGGCTTCGTTCGGTCTGTGGCTCTCCGATCGGCGCGCTCGGCATCGGCGGAAAGGCAGCAAGGAGGCGCTGTCGGCACGCTGACGTCGCATCTGGCGTGCGCCGGGCGGCTGTGCTCTACTCTCCTTTCCGATCAGAAACGGAGAGAGGTCATGCTCCTACGCTCAGCCGCCCGGCTCGCCGCGGCTGCCCTCATCGCCGCGCCGCTCGCGGTCCATGCGCGCACGCCGTCCGACACGCTGGTGATGGCCTGGGCGCTCGACCCTGTCATCGGCATGGACCCGGGACAGGTCGCCGAGTTCAACGCCTTCGAGTTCCTTAGCAACATCTGCGATCCGCTCGTCTTCCAGGACTACACCGATCCCTCGAAGCTTGTGCCCGGCATCGCCGAAAGCTGGCAGGCTTCGGCCGACGGCAGCGCGATCACCTTCAAGATCCGCGCCGGCGTCAAGCATCCCTCGGGCAATCCGGTGACGGCCAAGGATGCCGAGTGGTCGCTCCGCCGCGTCATGGCGATCAACTTCGCCCCTGCCGGCACGCTCCGCCAATGGGGCTATACGCAGGACGGCTTCGACAAGATGGTCGAGGCAACCGACGACCGTACGCTGGTCGTGCGCCTGCCAAAGCCCTATCCGACGGACCTTGCCATCGCCGCGCTGCTCACCGGCGGCATGGGCATGGTCCTCGACTCGGTCGAGGCGAAGAAGAACGACAAGGGCGATCACGCCAATGGCTGGCTCAAGACCAACACTGCCTGCGTCGGCGCCTACAGGATGCGCAGCTGGGCCGCCAACGACACGATGATCCTCGAGCGCAATGACGGGTACTGGCGGGGAGAGCCGAAGCTCCGGCGCATCATCATCCGCCATGTGCCGGAGTCCGGCGCGCAGCGGCTGATGCTGGAGAAGGGCGACGCCGACATCGCCCGCATCCTCAATTCCCAGGATCTCGAAGGAGCGCTGAAGCATTCCGACGTGCATCGGTTCCAGGCGCCGCTGCATCACTTCTGGTATCTGGCCATGAACACCTCGGACCCGATCCTCGGCAACGTCAAGGTCCGCCAGGCCTTCAAGCACCTCATCAACAACGAGGAGCTGGAGAAGACGCTGATGAAGGATCGCGGCACCGCGCGCCAGGCCGTGGTCCCGCTCGGCGCCTTCGGCGCGCTGTCGCGTTCCGAGGGCCTGGCGTTCAAGCCCGACGTCGAGGCAGCGAAGAAGCTGCTGGCGGAGGCAGGGCACCCGAACGGGTTCAAGATCAAGATGATCCACACCTCGAACTCCCCGCAGCTCGAGCTCAGCCAGTATATCCAGGGCCAGGCTGCCAAGGCCGGCATTCAGATCGAGATCGAAGCCGGCGCCGGCGCCGTCACCATCAACCGCAGCCGTGCCCGAGACTACCAGCTCGTTCTGACCGGCTGGGCCGCCGGATATCCGGACGCCGATGCCATGGTCTCGCTCTTCGCGGTCAATCCCGACAACCGCAAGGAAGCGAACCTGGTGGGCTATCCCTCGTGGATTTCGGCCTGGCAGGATTCGGCGCTGAACGCGCTTGCCGATCAGGCGCGGATGGAACGTGATGCGGCAAAGCGCGCCGACCTCTACCGGCAGATCCAGCTCAAGCACATGGCCGAAGGCCCGCACGCCTTCATCACCCAGTCGGTCAGCAACGTCGTCGCCAACAAGCAGCTGAAGGACATCAAGCAGAACGGCTTCCGCGTCTGGTACGCGACCGCGACCAAGTGAGAAAGGCGGATATCGATGACGCGCTCGCGCTGGCGATCCGGGCGGCCGAAAGGCCGTCACGGTCGCTGGCACGGGCATTCCACTCGGGCAGCGTCCGCGCCCGGGTAAAGCCGGACAGGTCCTTCGTCACCAAGCATGACGTCGCGGCCGAACGCGAGATCCGCGCGGTCCTCTCGGCGTCGCCGCGCTTCGGTCTGTTCGACATCGAGGGCGAGGAGGGGGGACGCGACGACCGGCCGAGCGCGTATCGGTGGCTGATCGATCCGATCGACGGCACCACCAGCTTCCTTCGCGGCATCCCCACCTTCGGCACCATCGTTGCGCTGGAAGAAGCGGAGTCGCGTCGTGCGGTCCTCGGCGTGATCCATCTGCCGATGCAGCGCGAGACCTACGTCGCCGGGCGCGGGCTTGGCGCCTGGCGCGGCGGCAAACGCATCCGCGTCTCGAAGGGTGGCGCCCTGGCGGAGGCGCTGGTCTCGGCGCCCGATGCGCAGTGGTTCCAGAAGACGCGGCTCGAAGCGGGCTATCGCCGCCTGCGCGCAGTGTGTCCGCAGCTTCGTGGATATTGCGACATCTCGGCGCACACGATGGTGATGCGCGGCGCCGTCGATGCTCTCTGGGAGCCCTACAACAACGCCTGGGACATCCGGGCGACCGAGGTGATGGCGGTCGAGGCGGGCGGTGCCTACCTCGCCCGGCCGGTCATAGGCGGCAAATTCACGGCCGCGCTGTTCGGCAACAAAGCCGTCGTCGAGTGGATCGCCGAGGTCGTCGGTTTCTGATCCGCGCTGCGGGCGCGATTGGACAATTTTCACGGTTTGGCCGCGCAAAGCTGCATAGCGCCGCTTGGATGTTGCCTCCTGTGCGGACTCGACAGATAGTCGCAGCCCCGCCGTGAAGGCTTTCCTCCAGCGAGCTCGTCCATGACCGTGATGCGTGGCCGTCAGTTCTTCCAGAATCCGGGTCCGACCAACATTCCCGACCGCATCCTGCGCGCCATGGACCGCGTCTCGATGGACTTCATGGGGAAGGAGTTCGCCGAGATCGCCGATTTCTGCTTCGCCGGCTTGAAGCGCGTCTTCAAGACCAGGCAGACCATGTTCGTCTACGCCTCGAACGGCCACGGAGCCTGGGAAGCGGCGGTGGTCAACCTGTTCTCGGCCGGTGACAAGGTTCTGGTGCTGGAGACGGGGCGTTTCTCGGCCTCCTGGGGCGAGATGGCGACGGCCTATGGCCTCAAGGTGGAAACGCTGAACTTCGACTGGCGCACCGGCGTCGAGCCGGCCAAGGTCGAGGAGCGGCTCAAGGCCGATACGGCCCGCGACATCCGCGGCGTGCTGCTCGTGCACAACGAGACGGCGACCGGCATGGCCCACCCGGTCGCCGAGGTGCGCCGGGCGATCGATCGCGCCGGCCACCCTGCGCTGTTTCTCTCCGACACCATCTCCTCGCTCGCCTCGATCGACTTCCGCATGGACGAGTGGAAGGTCGATGTCGCCGTCGGCGGCTCGCAGAAGGGGCTGATGCTGCCTATCGGCATGGGCTTCACCGGTGTCAGCAAGAAGGCGCTGGATGCGACCCAGTCCGCGACGCTGCCGCGCGCCTATTTCGACTGGCGCCTGATGCTCGGCCGGCAGCCGCAGAAATTTCCCGGCACCGCGCCCGTGCATCACTTCTACGGTCTCGCCGAAGCGATCAAGATGCTGGACGAGGAGGGGCTCGATGCCTGCTTCGCGCGCCACCGGAAGCTCGGCGAGGCGACGCGGGCGGCCGTACGCGCCTGGGGCGAGGGCGGCGGCATGCAGCTCTACTGCTCGAACCCGAGGCTCTATTCCGACTCCGTGACCGCCATCCTGATGTCGCCCGGGATCGACGCCGAGACGATCCGGACGACGGCGCTCGACCGCTTCAACGTCTCGCTCGGCGGCGGCCTCGACAGCCTCAAGGGCAAGGTCTTCCGCATCGGCCATATGGGTGATTTGAACGAGCCGATGCTGCTGGGAGCGCTGGCCGCGGTCGAGATGTCGCTGAAGGTGGCCGGGATTCCGCACAAGAAGGGTGGCGTTGACGCGGCCATGGCCGTGCTCGCCAATTGATGAAGCGCGCGCCCGATCTCGTCATCTTCGACTGCGACGGCGTCCTGATCGACTCGGAGATCCTCTACTGCAAGATCGACGCTGAGGAGTTCACGCGAGCGGGCTATCCGATCGATCCGGTCGCCTTCGCCCGCAAGTTCGTCGGCATCAGCTTCGACAAGACGCTGGAGATCGCCGCCAAGGAAATGGGACGGCCGTTTCCCGAAGAGGTCGCCGAACGCGTGAACGCGCGGGTCGCCGAGGTGATTCCGCAGGAGCTCACGGCGGTCAAAGGAATTGCCTCGCTGCTCGACCGCATCGGCATTCCGGTCTGCGTCGCGTCCAACACCGCGACCGACCGGCTGCGCTGGAACTTGGAGATTGCCGGCTTGCTCAGGCGCTTCGACCCGCATGTCTACAGCGCGAAGATGGTGGCGCGGGGGAAGCCCGCACCTGACCTCTTCCTCCATGCGGCGAAGCAGTTCGACGTGGCACCCGAACGCTGCCTCGTCATCGAGGATTCGACTGTCGGCGTCGGCGCTGCGGTCGCCGCCGGCATGCCGGTGCTGGGCTTCGTCGGTGGCCAGCACTGCTGGCCCGAGCTCGGCGACCAGCTGCGCGTCGCCGGCGCCTTCGACGTCGCCTCGACATGCGAGGACATCCACTCGGTCCTCGAGAAGGCCGGGCTCCTCGCCCTGTGAAGGCGTTTGCGCCGGAAGAGCGCCGGTCCTAGCCTAAGATCCCTATGGTCGAGCCGACGCAGCGCATCGATGACGAGAAGATCCGCGAGCTCATCTCGGGCTTGCGGATCGGGTCGATTCGCCAGCTCCCCGACCTCACGGGAATCAACCTTTCGGGGCTCGATCTCGAAGCGCTGCCGCTCAAGAAAGCCCGGCTTTGCCTGGCCGATCTCAGGAGAACCCGGCTGGTCCGCGCCAATCTGATCGAGGCCGATCTCTCAGGCGCCGACCTCACCGAGGCCGACCTGACCGGCGCCGACCTCTCCAAGTCGCGATTGCATGGCACGCGCTTGCGCAAGGCCAACCTCAACCGCTGCCTTCTGACCGGCGCCGATCTTCGCAGCGGGATCGTGAAGGGCCAGACGGATACGACCGATCTCTCGGGCGCCACGCTGGAATGCGCCGAGGCATCGAAGGCGGTGATGTCCGGCGTCGATCTGACAGGGGCGAGCCTAGTCGGCGCCGATCTCTCCGGCGTGCAGCTCGCCGGCGCCAACCTGACCGGCGCGAACCTCTCGCATACCGATCTCCGCGGTGCCGATCTCGGAGCGGCACGCCTCGGCGAGGCGGTGTTCGTCGATTCGGATCTGCGTGGCGCCAGGCTGACCAACGCCAAAGGCAAAGGCACCACCTTCGTCGGCGCCCAGCTCGAAGGGACGGAGTTCGGCGGTTCCGACCGCGACGTATGGCGCATCGACGAGAAGATTCCCATTATCGGCCCGGGGCGGTTTCCCAACAACGTTCTTGCTGTTCTGGACCAGCATCAGGCATGGCTCGCCTCCAGCGGTGCCAGCGGCGCTCGCGCCGTCATGCATGGGGCGGATCTCAGCTACTACGATCTGTCGGGCCGCGACCTGACCGGAGTGGATCTTTCGGGATCTCGCTTGCTCGGCGCCCGCCTGCGCGGCACCAAGTTCAGGTTGGCGACCCTCTCGCGCTGCAATCTGACGGCAGCCGACCTCGCCGGCGCGGACCTTGCGGGAGCGATTCTCGCCGGCGCCGTCCTCCGCCGGGCGAGCATGGCGCATGCGCGCGTCGGTACGATCCACCTCCCGGACGTGCAAGGCGGCGGCGGGCGCGATCAGGCGACGGTGCTGATCGGCGCCGACATCCGGGACGCCGATCTCCGCGGCGTCGATCTGGCGAAGTGCCTGACCGAATGATCGTCACTCTGCGGCAAGGTCGCGGCGCCATGATGACGCCCGCGGCGCTTCGCCTGCTCCTGCTCCTTGTTGCCGTCACTTCTGCGAGCCAGTTCTACCGGACCTCGGGGGGCGTCATCGCGCCCGAGCTCATGGCCGACCTTCGGATCGGGCCTGAGGTTCTGGGGCTTGCCAGCAGCGCCTTCTTTCTCGCGCTCGGTGCGGCGTAGATCCCGGTCGGCATCCTGTTCGATCGCATCGGTGCCCGGCGGACCGTTGCCGGCATGACGCTGATCGCCGTGATCGGCGCACTTCTGCACACAGCCGCCGATTCCGGGACGATGCTCGTCTTGTCGCGCGCATTGCTCGGTCTCGGCTCGGCGGCCAGCTTCATGAGCGTGGTCGTTCTCTGCTCCCGTTGGTTCCCGCGCGACCGGCTTAGCCTGACCTTGAGTTGAGTGTTCGCGGCGAGCCAGATCGGCATCTTCCTCGCGACCACGCCGATGGCGTTGGCGACGGCGGCGATCGGCTGGCGCTGGACTTTCGTCATGACAGCGATGGCGACGGCGGTCATTGCCGGCTTTTTCTTCTGGCTCGTTGCCGACGACCCGCCAGGGCGCGCGCCGCCGCCAAGGGCACCCGAGACCTTGAAACAGATCCTGCTCGGCCTGCGCGAGGTCTGGCGCACGCCCGGCCTCGGCAAGGTGCTTGCCGTTCATGCCTTCATCTATGCCAGCATGGTGACGGTTCTCGGCCTCTGGGCCGGACCCTACCTCTCGGATGTGCACGGCCTCGATGCGATCGCACGCGGCAATGTGCTGTTCGCCATGGCGGCGGCGCAACTCATCGGAATCCTCTGCTATGGGCCGCTCGACCGGATCTTCAACACGCGCAAGTGGATTGTCATCGCCGGCGGCAGCGGCACGCTCCTCACCTTGCTGTTGCTTGCGGTCTTGCCCGGCATCGCTCTGGTGCCGGCCGTCGTTCTCCTGGTGCTCCTCTGCGGCGTCACCTCCTACAGCCTCGTCGTGGTCGCTCACGGGCGCAGCCTCTTCCCCGACCACCTGGCAGGCCGCGGCGTCACCACCGTCAACATCGCCCAGGTCGTCGGCAGCGCCTTCCTGCCGATCCTGACCGGTTTCATCGTCGGAGCCGGCCCGACCGATACGGTGATTCGGCCGGAGAGCGCCTATCGCCTGGCTTTTGGTACGATTGCGTTTTTCTTTGCCGTGGGCCTGGTCGCCTACCTGACGGCAGAGGATGTCAAGCCCCGCCAATCGTGAACGGCCGCCGACCGGATTACGGTTGTCATCGAACCATCATTTTGCTCGTATCATAGATACAAATTCCGACGCATAGACCGGTCGTCCATCCAGCGAAGGGGAGGCGTGCATGAAGTCGTTCCTGAAGGTCTTTTCCATTTCGGCTCTGGTTTTTTGCGGCCTCGGCTGCATCCGCCCAGAGCATGGACAAGCTGATTGCCGACGCGAAGGCCGAGGGCATGCTCACGACCATCGCGCTGCCGCATGACTGGTGCGGCTACGGCGAGCTGATCGCGAGCTTCAAGGCGAAGTACGGCATCCGCGTCAACGAGCTCAATCCGGACGCCGGCTCGGCCGACGAGATCGAGGCGATCAAAGCCAACCGCAACAACAAGGGCCCGCAGGCGCCGGACGTGATCGACGTCGGCCTCTCCTTCGGCCCGTCGGCCAAGAAGGAAGGGCTGCTGCAGCCCTACAAGGTCGCGACCTGGAACACGATCCCGGACGATGCCAAGGATCCGGAAGGCTATTGGTACGGCGACTATTACGGCGTCCTCGCCTTCCAGGTGAACACCGACATCATCAAGCAGGTGCCGACTGACTGGGCCGACCTGCTGAAGCCAGCCTACAAGAACGCAGTCGCGCTCGCCGGCGACCCGCGCACCTCCAACCAGGCGATCCAGGCGGTCTATGCTGCCGGCCTCGCGCTCGGCGGCAACGATCCGGCCAAGGCCGGCGAGGCCGGGCTCAAGTTTTTCGGCGACATGAACAAGGCCGGCAACTTCGTGCCGGTCATCGGCAAGGCCGCTTCGCTGGCCCAGGGCGCGACGCCGATCATCATCCGCTGGGATTACAACGCGCTCTCCGACCGCGACACGCTCAAGGGCAATCCCAAGGTCGAGGTCGTGGTGCCGAAATCGGGTGTCGTCGCCGGCGTCTATGTGCAGGCGATCAGCGCCTTCGCGCCGCATCCGAATGCGGCCAAGCTGTGGACGGAGCACCTCTACTCGGACGAGGGGCAGATCGCCTGGCTCAAGGGCTATTGCCATCCGATCCGCTTCAACGACCTCGCCAAGAACAAGAAGATCCCGGCCGATCTGATGGCCAAGCTGCCGCCGGCCGAGGCCTATGAGAAAGCAGCCTTCCCGACCCTCGAGCAGCAGGCGGCGGCGAAGGAAGTCATCACCAAGCGTTGGGACGCCGTCGTCGGCGCCAATGTGAAGTAAGCCTCAACAGCTCCGGCCCTCGTCCGCGACCGGACGGGGGCCTGCCCTTCCCACCGCCGCATGACTCAGACCGTCTCGAGCCCGGCCGTCGGCGCCCGTAGCGCCAGTTTCGCCTTGAGCCGGTTCTCCTGGGCTTGGCTCGGTGTAGCGCCGTTCCTGATCTTCGCGCTGCTGTTCCTGATCCTGCCGACCGGGTTCCTCGTGGTCGGTGCCTTCCAGGACAACGAAGGCAACTTCACGCTCAAGAACATCGCGAACCTGTCGCAGCCGAATATCGTCGCCGCCTACTGGATCAGCATCAAGGTCAGCGCCGAGTCGGCGATCCTCGGCGCCATCGTTGGCTTCGCCATCGCTTACGCAGCGATCGCGGGCGGCGTGCCACGCTGGATTCGGCCGACGCTGATGACCTTCTCGGGCGTTGCTTCGAACTTCGCCGGCGTGCCGTTGGCCTTCGCCTTCCTCGCGACCCTGGGGCGGACCGGGCTCGTGACCGCGCTCCTCGTCACCTATTTCGACTTCAACATCTACCACTATGGCTTCAACCTGCTGAGCTTCTGGGGCCTGGTGATCACCTACCTCTACTTCCAGATCCCGCTGATGATTCTGATCATGGCGCCTGCAATCGACGGGCTTAAGCACGAATGGCGCGAGGCTTCGACCATCCTCGGCGCTACGACCTGGCAGTACTGGCGCTACGTTGCCATGCCGGTACTGTGGCCGAGCCTGCTCGGCACCACGCTGCTGCTCTTCGCCAATGCCTTCGGCGCCATCGCGACCGCCTATGGGTTGACCGGCAGCTCGCTCAATATCATCACCATCCTTCTCTTTGCCCAGATCCGCGGCGACGTCCTGCATGACGCCAACCTGGGCTATGCGCTGGCGCTCGGCATGATCCTGATCACCGGCCTCTCCAACATTGCCTATATCTGGCTCCGCGCACGGAGCGAGAGGTGGCAGCGATGAAGCGCGCCGTCATCGGGCCGTGGATCGCGCTCATCCTCGGCGCGCTCTACTTCATCGTGCCGCTGATCGCCACCTTCGAGTTCTCGCTGCGCATGCGCCGGGGCGAGTATAGCTTCGATGCCTATCGTGTCGTCTTCGCCGACGCCCGCTTCCAGGCGACCTTCGGCTACTCCTCGCTGCTGGCGCTGGCGACGATCGTCGTCGGCGTCCTGCTGGTGGTGCCGACCGCCTACTGGGTCAATCTCCGCCTGCCGAAGCTCCGCCCGGTGATCGAGTTCATCACGCTGCTGCCGCTGGTGATCCCGGCGATCGTGCTCGTTTTCGGCTATCTCCGTCTCTACAACAGCTCCTCCTGGCTGCCGATGACCAGCCATGAGCGGGCGACTGATCTGCTTCTGACCTTCGGTTACGTCACCCTGGCGCTTCCCTATATGTACCGGGCCGTCGACAACGGGCTTCGCGCCATCGACGTCCGAACCTTGACCGAGGCGGCGCAAAGTCTCGGCGCGGGCTGGGCGACCATCCTGTTCCGCGTGATCCTGCCCAACGTGCGCGTCGCAGTCCTGAGCGGCGCCTTCCTTACCTTCGCCATCGTCATCGGCGAGTTCACGCTGGCGGCGCTGCTTGACCGTCCGGCCTTCGGCCCTTACCTGCAGCTGATTGGCGCGAATCGCGCTTACGAGCCGTCGGCGCTGGCGATCATCGCTTTCGCCGTCACCTGGGCCTGCATGGGGCTGATCAACCTCGTCGGCCGCGGCGCGCGCAATGCGGCGCCGGCAGCGCCCTAAGAAGGAGCGGCGATGGCCTTCCTCGAGATCGATCATCTCCGCAAGTCCTTCGGCCAGCTCACGGTCGTCGAGGACTTCAACCTCGCGATCGAGCGCGGCGAGTTCGTCTCCTTCCTCGGCCCTTCCGGCTGCGGCAAGACGACGACTCTCCGCATGGTCGCCGGCTTCGAGACGCCGAGCTCGGGTGCCATCCGCATCGACAGCAAGGACGTGACCGCGGCGAAGCCTAACCAGCGCAATGTCGGAATGGTCTTCCAGTCCTATGCCCTCTTCCCGAACATGACGATCGCCGAGAATGTCGGCTTCGGCCTCAAGGTCGCCGGCCGCGCGGCAGGGGAGATCATGAGCCGGGTCGAGGAGATGCTGGCGCTGATCAAGCTGCCGCAGGTCGGCGGCCGCTATCCTTATCAGCTCTCGGGCGGCCAGCAGCAGCGCGTGGCGCTGGCGCGTGCGCTTGCGATCAAGCCCAAGGTGCTGCTTCTCGACGAGCCGCTCTCGGCGCTCGATGCCAAGATCCGGGTCTCGCTGCGCCAGGAAATCCGCCAGATCCAGCGAGAGCTCGGGATCACCGCCATCTACGTGACGCATGATCAGGAAGAGGCGCTCTCGATCTCCGACCGCATTGTGGTGATGAGCCAGGGGCGGATGGAGCAGGTCGGCACACCCTTTGAGATCTACAACAACCCGCGCACGCGTTTCGTCGCCTCCTTCGTCGGCACCTTGAACGTGCTGAAGGGGCAGGTCGTCGACGCCGCCTCGGGCAAGGTCACGGTCGACGGTCAACCGATCTCCGGCGCCACGCATCTGGACGGGGCCAAGCCCGGCGAGATCCGCTCGCTCGCGCTCCGGCCCGAGGCCGCGTCGCTGACCGATCCGACCACCGGCGCCAACAGCCTCCAGGGCACGGTCGAGGAGGTGAGCTTCCTCGGCTCGGTCGTGCGCATCCGCGTACGCTTCGGCGAGAACGCGATCTCGCTCGATACCTTCAACAAGCCGAGCGTGGCGCCGCCGGCACGCGGCACCAAGGTCACGGTCAGCTTCGCGCGCGACGCGCTCCTCGTCCTCGATGGGGCCGAGGCGGCCTGAAGCCGCCTACATCTTCGCGATGTTCCAGAAGACCTGCGTCTCCGGCACCGCGAGGATACCTTGGAGGCTCGAGCGGAAGGCGATCGGCGTCTGCCACTGGCCGTAGGGGATGTAGAGCACGATCTCCATCGAGCGCTTCTGGATCTCGACGGCGACCTGCTTGCGCGCCTCCAGGCTCGGTGCCTTGACCCAGTCGACGCGGAGCTTCTCCATCGTCTCGTCGCAGGGCCAGCCGAACCAGGCCTTGTCGCAGGCGGCCGACATCGGGATGTGGAAGGCGGGGTTCGCCGCCGAGAAGCCGCCGCCCGAGGTCAGGAAGATGTGCCAGCCGGTCGGTCCATGCTCCTTGCGGTTCCGCCGGGTAATTACGGTGCCCCAGTCCGACGTAGCGAGCTGGACGTTGACGCCGCCCTTCTTGAGCCAGGATTCGACTACGGTCGCGACCGGGTGGAAGACGTTGTGGTCGGCCGAATGCAGCAGGATCACCGGCTCGCCCTTGTAGCCGGCATCGGCGAGCGCCTTCTTGGCTCGAGCGATGCGCTCGGCCTCAGGAATTTCGGCGATCATGGCCTCGGCGCCGACCTCGCTTCCCATCGGCGACCCGCAGATCAGGATCGCACCGCAGATCGTATAGCGGGTCGGGTCGCCGATGGCCGCACCCAGGATCTCCTTCTGGTTGACGAGGTGGAGGATGGCGCGGCGGATCGCCGGATTGTCGAAGGGCGGATGCAGATGATTGAGCCTCATGATTCCCGCCGATCCGAGCGGGCTCAGCGTCTCGACCTTGACGCCGCCCGCGCTCTTGAGGATCGGGATGAAGTCGGCGGCGATGCCTTCGTAGTAGTCGATCTCGCCCTTGGCCAGCGCCGCCGTGGTGGTCTGCGCGTCGGGCAGCACGACCCACTCGACGCGATCGACCTTGGCGATACGGCCGCCGGCGGTGCCGGCTGCGGGCTCGCTCCGCGGCAGGTAGTCGGGGTTTTTGAGATAGACGGTGCGGGAGCCCGGCACCCATTGGTCGCGGGCCATGCGGAAGGGACCGGAGCCGATGGGATCGTCGATCTGCGTGTTGGCATCGGTCGAGGCGACCCGCTTCGGCATGATGAAGGCGGGCGTCGCCGTCGGCTGAGCCAGGGCGTCGACGACGAGGCCGAAAGGCTCCGACAGCGTCATCTTCACCGTCCTGGCGTCGGCGGCGGCGATCTCCTTGGTGAAGCGCATCATCATCTGGCCGGCGGCATCGCGCTTCGCCCAGCGCTGGATCGAGGCGGCAACGTCCTCGGCCGTGACCGGCTGGCCGTCATGCCATTTGAGGCCGTCGCGCAGCACGAAGGTATAGGTGAGCCGGTCCGCCGAGAGCGTGTGGTCGCGGACCATCTGCGGCTGGGGCAGGTTCTGCCCATCGATGCCGAACAGCGTCTCGTAGACCATATGGCCGTGGTAGCGGCTGATCGTCGCCGTGGTCCAGATCGGGTCGATGCTCTTCAGGTCGGCGTGCATGACCGTGCGCAGCACGGTCTGGCCGGAAGCGCCGCCGCTGGCGGCAAGGAGAGCCGTCATGCTCAAGGCGAACAGGGTACGCTGAAGCATCTGAGCCTCCTTCAGGCTGCGTCGTGCGGGTTCTCGTCGATCGGCCAGATCGGCCGGGGAATGCGTCGGTAGGGAACGCAGCGCGGATCGCTGGGATAGGGACCGCCGGAATCGATGTAGTGGATCTCCTTGGCGATCGGCAAGAAGCCGGCGTGGAAGTGATTGCTCGACTTGACCACGACCAGCTTCCGCTCCTTGGGCTCGATGCCGAGGTTGCGGAAGAGGCTCGGATCGAAGGTTTGCGCCCGCTTGGTCTCCAGCACCACATCGATGCCGGAGAGCCGGATTGCCGCCGCGTCTCCGAGAGAGACGATGCTGGAGGCGAAGTTCTGCGTTGCGTCTTTGACTACGCGGGTCACCTCGACCTCGGCATCGACCGGCTTGCCGGAGGTCGGCGCCGCCTTGCCGCCGAAGCGGAGCCTGAGCTTCGCACCCTCGCCGGCGGCGTGGCAGAAGCGGACGGCGATCGGGTCCCAGAGCGCGCCGACGACGGCGTTGGCGATCCCACGCTCGAGCATCCGATGCAGGATCACTGTGGAATCGCCGGCAACGCCGCCGCCGGGATTGTCCCAACGATCGGCCAGCACGACAGGCCCTTCCGGCAGCGCCATGGCGCGATCGAGTCCCTCATCCGGGCTCAGATGGCGCGGCGCTCCCTGGCCGCGGAGCGAGTACAGCTCCTGGCCGAGCCGCTTCGCCAAACCTTCGCCCTTCTCGCGCTGGCAGTCGGTGACCACCAGCATCTTCGCGCCGAGATGCGGTACGTCCGCGGCGGAGAAGCCGTGCACGATCGAGACCGAGAGCACGCCATCCTTGCCCTCGAGCGCGGTCATGCGATCGACGAAACCGCGGATCGGCTGGCGGCTGGTCATGAAGCTGTCGATCATCCGGCAGTCCCAGGTGGACATCACCGGACGGATGTCGCCCCTCGCGGTCGCCGTCAGCAGGGTCAGCAGCTCCTCCGCCCGCTCGACGAAGTCGGTATGAGGAAACTCCTTGTAGCAGATGAGGAGGTCGGCGGCGGCCTGCATCGCCGGTGTCATGTGGCAGTGTGGATCGAGCGTGGCGCCGATCGCCGCCTTTGGCCCGGCGAGCGCGCGGGCGCGGGTAAGCAGATCGCCTTCGCAGTCATCATAACCATGGGCGACCATGGCGCCGTGAAGCCCGAGCGCGACGACATCGACGGGGAGAGCGGCCTTCAGCTGCCCCAGGATCTCGTCGCGGAGCTGCTCATAGGCGGCGCGGCTCGTCGTGCCTGCGGGTGCGGCGCCGGTGACGGTGCCTTCCATGAGGACGGCATTCGACCGACGAGCATGCGTTCGCGCCACCACGAGCACGGCCGAGGAGGTGTTAGTCGGATGCTCGGGATGCTTGCCCGGCGGGAAGTAGCGATTGCCGGTGAAGCTTTCGAGATCCGTCGGGATCGGCGAGAAGGTGTTGGACTCGGTCGACAAGGCTGCCGCGAACAAGCGCATCGGCCACCTCCACCCGCAAGCGTCCCGTCCTCTCCGTTTCAAGTCAAGGTAAGGCCGTTTCGTTGAGCGGAACTCCTATGTCTCCTCTCGGCGTCGTGCTCATGCGATGATTGGTCCGCCACAGCTCACGGAGACGGCTCGATGAGGGCGTTCACAGCTTGCCTCGGCAGCGAGACGAATACCTTCTCGCCGATCCTGTGCGGTCGCGATGCCTTCGAGGGCAATTTCTACGCGCCGCCGGGCGAGCATCCGGACCATCCGACGCTCTACTCGGGACCGATGATGGCGCTCCGCCGACGGAAAAAGGAGGGCGGCAGCTGGGACGTCGTCGAGGGGCTTTCCACCTTCGCGACCACCGGCGGCATCGTCACGCGCGCCGTCTACGAGGAGTACCGAGACGCCATCCTCGGCCAACTCAGGGCGGCGATGCCGGTCGACTTCGTCGCCCTCGGCCTGCACGGTGCCATGGTCGCCGATGGCTACGAGGACTGCGAAGGCGACCTTCTACGACGCGTGCGCGAGATCGTGGGGCCGAAGGTCAAGGTCGGTGCCGAGCTCGACCTGCACTGCAACCTGACGACGGCGATGGTCGAGTATGCCGACGTACTGGTTCCCTACAAGGAGTCGCCGCATATCGACGTGATGGAGCGGGGCGAGGAGCTGGTGCAGATCCTGGCCGACGCGGCGCTCGGCAGGACCAAGCCGGTGATGAGCGTCTTCGACTGCCGGATGGTTACCTCGTCGCCGACGACACGCGAACCGATGAAGAGCTACGTCGCTCGCATGAAAGCGCTCGAAGGCAAGGATGGCGTGCTCTCGGTCTCGCTCGTCCACTGCTTCGGTTTCAACGACGTGCCTGAAATGGGATACAAGGTCCTCGTCGTCACCGATGATCGCAAAGCCGAGGGGGACACCCTGGCGAGACGGCTCGGCCACGAGATCTACCGGATGCGCCGGGATATCGGCATGGCCTTCCTCACGATCGATGAGGCGATCGACCGCGCGCTGGCCGCGCCGAAAGGTCCGGTGGTGCTGGCCGACGGCGCCGACAATGCGGGCGGCGGCGCCGCTAGCGACTCCACCTGGTTCGTCCGGGCGCTGCAGAAGCGCGGGGTGCGCGATGCCTGCGTCGGGCCGCTATGGGACCCGATCGCCGTCAGGATGTGCTTCGCGGCCGGCGAAGGCGGGGTGTTCCAGCTCCGCTTCGGCGCCAAGATGAACGCGAACTCCGGCGAGCCGATCGATGCCCAGGTCAAGGTGACGCGGCTGGTGAAGGATGCCTGGCAGACCTTCGGCGAGGCACGCGACCCGATCGGCGACGCAGCGGCGATCGAGGTCGACGGAATCGCAATCGTGCTGAACTCGGCCCGCGACCAGGCCTTCGGTCTCGATCTCTTCACCAATCTCGGCATCGATCCGACGACGAAGAAGATCGTGGTGGTGAAGTCGCACAACCACTTCTTCGCGGCCTTTTCGAAGATTGCGACCGAGGTGCACCGGACCACGGCCCCGGGGCCGCTGTCGCTCGAGTATTCGAAGGTGCCCTATAAGCGGCTCAAGCGACCGATCTGGCCGCTCGATCCCGATCCATTGGGACTCGACTAGGCTCGCGAGATTCCTGCGCCGAGCTTCGGGAATTCGCAGCGGATCGAGGTGCCGAGCTTCGGGGCCTTGCAGTACTGGTTGATGCGGAGGTCGGCCGCGATCGACATCAGGCCGAAGGCGTCGGCCGGGGACATGCCGAGCCTTTGGCCCAGCAGCGCGATCATCGAGCGCGTGCAGTACTCGGCGGCGTCCTCGAAGGTCGGAGCCGAGGCCGTAGTGATCCAGCGGTCGTTGGTCTCCATCCAGGGCCACTCCGTGGCGCCGCCTTTCTCGAGCTTGAGACGGAGATGGACGCGGGCGCCGATCTCGGCACCGGAGCCGCACATCTCCGCATCGCCCATCGTCGCGTGCACATCACCGACATAGAAGAGGCCGAGCGGGGCGTAGATCGGCAGATGGACCGTCGTGCCGACGGCGAGGCGGTTGTTGTCCATGTTGCCGCCATGCTTGCCGATGAGGCCGACCGAGATCGGCTCCAGCGGTGCGCAGGCCATGGCGCCGATCATCGGCTTCGCCGGCAGCCGCAGATCCTTGAAGTGCACCTGGCCGTCCTTCACCGGCAGCATGGTGACCGTACGCTGGTTCACCACGTCGCGGACGATGCCGACCTCGGGAAAGACCCCGACATAGCCGACCGGATCGACCTCGATCGACAGGATCTCGACCGCAAGGGAATCGCCCGGCTCGGCGCCGGAGATGCCGACCGGGCCGGTCATCGGGTTCGAGCGCGGGTACTTGTCGTTCGGGTTCGGCCGCGTCGTGACCTCGTCCTCGGGCTTGTGGAGCTTCCCTTCGCGGGAATTGTGGGTCTCGATCATGATCTCGCACGGCGCCTCGACGGTGATCCGCGGCGTGTGCGTGGCGTCGAAGGCGTATTCGACCTTGCTGCGGTCGAGATAGTGGAGCGCGCGCGACTGCATCGGGATCAACCTTCGAAGTCGGTGGCGAGGTGCGCGAGGCAGTCGCCGCGCTCGGCACGTCCTTGCGCGCGCTTGCAGACGACCAGGCCGGCACGTGCGAAGCGAGGCTCCAGCGGCGGGCGCATCGGGTCCTCGACGAAGTGGAGGCGGCCGGCGAGCTGGCCCTTCTCGACCCAGTCGCCGAGCTCGACCGCCGGCTGGAACAGGCCGTCTGCCGGCGCATAGACGAAGTAGTCGCGGCCGCCGAGCTGCATGAAGCGGGTCGGCTTCTCCGGCGGCTGGATCGTCCAGTTCTTGAGGATGCCGAGATGGGCCAACGTGTTGCGTAGCCCGCGTTCGACCAGGGCGAGGCCGACCTTGGAAACCGCGGCGCGTCCGCCGAACTCGCCGCCCATCGCCGGAATGCCGCGCACATGGGCGCCGCGCTGGGCGAGGCGATCGTCGGAGCTCTTGCCGATGATGCTGAAGGGTGGGCCGAAAGCCTTCACGAGCGCGAACTGCTTCTGGTTCAGCTCCTCGTTCTGCGTCAGGTGCATGCCGCAATAGGTGAGGTAGTCGAGCGAGCGGCCGCCGGCATGGAGGTCGTGGTAGGCGCTGGCCAGGGGGATGAGGTGGTTGGCGATGTAGTAGGAGATCTGCGCCGTCGGACCGCCATCCGGGTCGCCCGGAAAGGCGCGATTCAGGTTGCCGCCGTCATAGGGCGAGAGGCGCTGAGCCGCCATCGCCGCCGGAAAGTTGGCGGCCGGCAGGACGATTACCCGGCCCTTGATGTGCTCGGGCTCGAGCTCGCGGATCAGGTTCAGGAGCCCGATCTGGCCCTCGTACTCGTCGCCATGGGTCCCGGCCGTGAACAGCATGGTCGGACCCGGCCCATTCTTGATGCAGGCGATCGGGATGTGGACGACCTTGTAGGCGGAGTCGTTCATCGACCACGGCATGAACAGGTTGGAGACCTGCTTGCCGTCCCTGTCGAAGTCGATGTCGGTCGAGATGCGCGTCGGGCGGGCGGTGGGTCGGGATCCGTCGGTCATGATCTTGCTTTCGGAGAGAGGGGCCCGCAGCTGCGGGCCCCGGATGTCGGGCTACTTCTTCTCGACCGCCCACAGCACATGGTAGCCAATGTCGATGATGCCGGAGATGTTGCTGCGATAGGCGGACGGCGACAGGTACTGGCCGAGATTGATGTAGGGCACGATCTCGTAGAAACGCTTGTTCAGCCGCCCGGCGATCTCCAGCCGCTGCTCCGGCGACGCTGCGGTGATGAACTCGAGCCGGATCTTGTTGAGCTCCTCGTCGCAGGGCCAGCCGAACCAGTTCTTGCCGTCGCACATGGTGTTGAGCGCGCTATTGGCCAGCGGCTCGCCTTGGAACGGCACAGTTGAGGTGGTGATGAAGATGTGCCAGCCGGCGCGGTTGCCGCTCGGGTTGTCCTTGACCGAGCGGCGAGAGACCAGCGTCGCCCAATCCATGTTCTGCATATCAACGTTGAACCCAGCCTCCTTGAGCTGCTGGTTGGCGAGCTGTACGAAGATGGTGATCTGCGGCTGGTCGGTCGGGTTCATCAGGACTAGCGGCTCGTTCTTGTAGCCGGACTCCCTGAGCAGCGCGCGCGCCTTCTCCTTATTGGCGGTCGGGTTGGCGAAGTCGCCGAGGCCGGTCTTGGTCTCAAGCGGCGTGCGGCAGGCCAGTGCCGTCCAGCACACGATCTGCTGCTCCTTGACGCCGACCACGGTGTCGAGATGCTGGGTCTGGTCGATGGCGTAGAGCATCGCGTGCCGGATCTTGGGATTGTCCATCGGGGGCACGAGATGGTTGGGCCGCAGGATGGCGAGGCGGCCGAGCTTGTTGGTGATCTCGACCTTGACGTTGGGGCTGCGCCTGAGCAGCGGCGTCAGGTCGTTGGGCGGGAACTGGATCAAGTCCATCTCGCCGCGGATCAGCGCCTGCGCAGCGACCGCGGTATCGGGCAGATAGGTGTATTCGATGACATCGACCTTCGCCGTCTTGTTGCCGGCATGACCGACTGGCGGTTCGCTGCGCCCGACATAGGCCGGGTTCTTGCGGTAGGTCCATTTGGCGCCGGGCTGCCAGGCGTCCTTGTTGAAGATGAACGGACCGGAGCCGACGGACTCCGTCACCTGCTGAAACGGGTCGGTGTTGGCATCCTTCTCGCGCATGATGAACAGCGGCGTGCCGGAATTGGCCAGAACGTTGGCGACCGGCCCGAACTTTTCCTTGAAAACGATCTGCCAGCTCGAATCGTCGACGATCTTCATGTCGCCGACCCGCGCCATCATTGTGCCGCCGACGGCCATGCGCACGGCCCAGCGCTTGATCGATGGCACGATGTCCTTGGCGGTGACCGGCGTGCCGTCGCTCCATTTGAGGCCGGAGCGCAGCTTGAAGGTCCAGGTCAGGCCGTCGGGGCTGACGCTGTGGCTTTCGACCATCTGCGGATGCGGAGCGCCTTTCTCATCCTCGCCATAGAGCATGTCGTAGACCAGCGCGCCGTGGGCATAAGAGACGCCGGCGGTGGTCCAGATCGGATCGAGCGAACGCATCTCGGCTTCGGCGACGACGTTGAGAGTCACCTGTCCGGCTACGGTGCTCGGCAGGGCGAAAGCGGCGGCGAGCGCGCCGGCCGTGGTCAGGGTCTTGAGCATGTTTCGCATGGCGTCCTTCCTGTTCGGCTGGTCAAGTGCGGGGCGCAGGCACGGTTGGAGAGAAAAAGGGCCCGGCACATGGCCGGGCCCTCGAACGACAGCGCTTACTTCTCGACGTTCCAGAAGGAGAGGCGGATGTCCGGAATGACGCCCTTAAGCTCCTTGCGGTAGGCGATCGGGCCGACGAATTGGCCGAGCGGCAGGTACGGCACGGTCTCGTAGAAGCGCTGCTGGTAGCGCTCGACCATGTCTTTGCGCTTGGCTGGCGTGTCGGCATCGAGGTATTCGAGCCGGGTCTTTTCCAGCGCCTCATCGCAGGGCCAGCCGAACCAGTTCCTGCCGTCGCACGGCGTCTGCGCGCCGGAGTTCATCAGCGGGCTCGACATGAACGGGCCCGTACCCCAGGTGTGGAACACATGCCAGCCGCCTTTGTTGACCGACGGCGCCTCCTTGACCGGACGGCGGGAGACGAGCGTCGCCCAGTCCATGGTCTGAACCTCGACGTTGAACCCGGCCTGCTTCATCAGCTGCGCCGAGATCTGGGTTAGCGCCGAGATCACCGGCTGGTCGGTCGGATCCATGAGCACGATCGGCTCGTTCTTGTAACCCGCCTCCTGCAGCAGCTTTTTTGCCAGCTCGGGCTTGGCGCCGGGCTTGGCCCAGGCGTCGTTGATGCCGGCCTTGGACTCGAGCGGCGTGCCGCACATGAACACCGACCAGCACAGCGTCCGCATCGAGGGATCGTTCTGCATCACCTGCAGGTATTGGTCCTGGTCGACCGCATAGAGCAGCGCCTGGCGGACCTTCGGATTGTTGAAGGGCGGGACCAGGTGGTTCGGCCGCATCATGGTCTGGTTGCCGATCTTGTCCATAACCCGGACTTCGATGTTCGGGTTGGCCTTCAGGAGCGGCAGCAGGTCGGGCGGGATCACCTCGATGGTGTCCGCCTCGCCGCGGATAACAGCCTGAACGCGTGTGTTCGGGTCGGGGAGGTAGATCCACTCGACTGCATCGACCTTGACCGCTTTGCCGCCGGCGACGCCGTCGGCCGGCTCGGAGCGGGGGCGGTAGTCCTTGAACTTGCGATAGGTGACGCTGTGACCGGGGTTCCAGTCCTTGACGTCGAAGGTGAAGGGGCCCGAGCCGACCATCGTCGTGACGGCGGTGTCCGGGTCAATCTTCGCCTCCTGCTCACGCATGATGAAGAGCGGGTTGGACGATGTCCCGATCGCTTCGAGCATCGGCCCGAAGGGTTGCTTGAGGGTGATCTGGAAAGTGTCGGCGCCGGTGGCCTTCACGTCGGCGATGCGGGTCGCCATGGTGCGGCCGAGCGTGTTCTTGGCCATCCAGCGTTTGATCGACTGGGCGACGTCCTTGCCCTCGACATTGCTGCCGTCGTGGAACTTGAGGCCGGCTCGGAGCTTGAAGTTCCAGGTGAGGCCGTCGGCGCTCATCGTATGGCTCTCCGCCATCTGCGGCCGGTAGGTCCACTTGCTGTCCGGCGCGTACAGCATGTCGTAGACCATGTAACCGTGCGAGATCGTGGTGCCGATCGTGGTGAAGATCGGGTCCAGCACCTTCAGGTCCGCGTCCGGAATGTGCTTGATCGTCTTCTGCGCCGAAGCCGGTCCGGCCAGGGCCAGCGCAGCGATCGCCGCCGTGGCGAGCGAGATCAACCCTTTAGTTTTCATCTATGAAACCCCTCCTGTTGTCTCGTTTCTCACCATAGGCGCAGCGATGCTTGCTGCAGCACCGGAGCCAGCCTAGCTTTGGCCGGTCGCGGGGCTCGATTTCCGATCATCAAACACCGGCTGGCGGCGGGGATCAACCGCCTTGGCGTAAGGGGAGAAACCATGGCCGTCGATGCGGGAAAGTTGCACCGGGAAGCCATCGTCATCGATGCGGTCTGCCCCATGTTGCGCGAGAAAAAATACACCGGCTGGTATGCCGAGGGCGGGGTCACCATCGCCGCCCCGACCGTGGGCGCGATGGAGGGAATCGACGTCACCATGCGGGCCGTTGCCGGCTGGAAGGCCTTCATCGCCCGAAACTCCGGCAATGCCGGAAAAGTGATGCAGGTCTCCAGCGTCGCCGAGATGCGCCAGGCGAAAAAGGAGGGCCGCCTCGGCCTCCTCTTCCACTTCCAGGGCACCGACCCGATGGAAGACGACCTTGACATGGTGCACGCCTACAAGGCGCTCGGCGTCGGCATCATGCAGCTCTGCTACAACGTGCGGAACCGCGTCGGCGACGGCGCCGATGAGCGCCAGGATACGGGGCTCAGCTATTTCGGCGTCGAGATGGTCAAGAAAATGAACGAGGCGCGGGTCATTGTCGACACCGCGCACACCGGCATCAAGACCAGCTTCGATGCGCTTGAGATCTCCGAGCGACCGGTGATCTGCAGCCACGGCAATCCGCGCAAGGTAAAGGAGTCCTACCGCAACCTGCCCGACGACCTGATCAAGGCGATCGCGCAGCAAGGCGGCGTCATCGGCATGGTCGGTTTCCCGGCCTTCGTCGCCGACTCGCCGAAGCCGACCCTCGATCAGTTCATCGACCACATCGCCTATACCGCCGATCTGGTCGGCATCGACCATGTCGGGCTCGGCATCGACTACTACCAGGGCCAGTACCTGGTCATGCCCGACGACGAGGCGCAGCGCCTCTATGATGGGCTGATCGGCAGCGGCAAGTGGCGGCCTGGAACCTACCCGCCACCGCCGCACCGCTACCCCGAAGGCATTGAGACGCCCCGCACGCTGCCGAAGCTGACCCAGCGCATGCTCGAGCGCGGCTTCTCGGCATCCGATACCAAGAAGGTGCTCGGCGAGAACTGGATGCGGGTCTACGAGCAGGTCTGGGGCGTTTGATGACTGAAGCGCTTGCCGCCGCGGCCCGGCGGATCGTCGAAGCCTATGGCGTCCCCGGCGTGGCGCTGTCGATCCTCAAGGACGGCAAGCCGATCTGGCGCGAATGCATCGGCGTCATGTCGACGGCGACCAATAGGCCGATGCACGACCGCGCCACCTTCGACATCGGTTCCATCTCCAAGACCTTCAATGCTGCGACGGTCGGCATGCTGGTCGAGGAAGGAAAGCTTTCCTGGGACACCCGCGCGATCGATGTGCTGCCGGGATTCCACCTCTCGGACGACAGCCTTTCCCGCCATGTGTCGATGCGCGACCTCGTCGGCCAGTCGGTCGGCTTCGGCGAGGACAACATCATGAACTACAACTCGCGCTTCACGCGCGAGGAGATCATCGGGTTGATCCCGACCTTGCCGTTGCGCGCCGGGTTTCGCGCCGAGTGCGCCTATCAGCAGTTCGGCCCGATCGTCGCGACAGCCATCGTCGAGCGGCTGACGGGCGAGCCTTGGGAGGGTTATGTCGAGAGCCAGATGCGGGACAGGCTCGGCATGGAGGAGACCTGGGGCAGCTAATTCCGCATGCCCGACCGCGCGATCGCCTGCGATCCGCATCTCGATCTCGGCGACGGCAAGATGAGCGTGATCCCGCATCGGAACTTCGATGCGCTTTCGGCGACCGGCGGCATGACCTCGACGCTCCGCGATGCCGAGACCTGGTTCTCGGCCTTCGCCTGCGGCGGCGAAGTCAACGGACGGCGCCTGCTCAAGCCGGAGACCGTCGAGGAGATGCTGTCCCCGCGCGTCGCGGTGAAGCGGAACGGCATCCATCCCCAGCGCTGGGCCAGCAGGTACGAGGCGAATTTCGTCAGCTACGGGCTCGGCTGGTATGCGCATGACTTCGCCGGGCGGCGCGTCAACGAGCACACGGGCGCGCTGGAGGGTTTCCTCGTGCTCGGCTGCTCGGTGCCGTCCGAACGGGTCGCCGCAGTCATTTACACCAACCAGCACCAGTCGCCTGCGATCAGCCCGCTCCGCTACCTGTTGCTCGCGCACGCCTTCGGCATCGAGCAGAAGGACTGGGATGCGCGCTTCGAGGCCTTCGCCGGCGAGGCCAAGCGCGCCCCGCAGATGATCAACGGCGAGCCTTACTTCTACCGGCCGCTTTCCAAGGTCGAGGGCACCAGGCCGACCCAGCCGCTCGCCGGCTATGCCGGCGACTATGCCCATCCCGGCTACGGCACCGTGCCGATCCGACTCGAGAACGGAAAGCTCACGATCGACATCATCGGCAATCCCTGCGATGCCGAGCACTGGCATCACGAGCTCTTTCGCGCCGTTCCGCGCGATCCCGCGATCCGTTCCTACCACGCGCAGATCTTCTTCCGTTTCGAGCCCGACCCGCACGGCCGCCTGACGCGGCTGGTGATCCCGACGATCGCGACCTTCGAGAAGCGAGCCTAGGAGCCTGTCCAAGTAGCTCCGGCGCGAGGCGCTTGTGTGAGGGGCAGGCCGCTCAGGCCGCCCTGTGGAGCTTTGAGAGGTTGTGAGCGGTGCAGATGAGGGCCCATTCGGCCTTCACTTTCT
>VGEN01000027.1 GCA_016869285.1 Alphaproteobacteria bacterium | reverse complement strand
CGCGCTGGCGCCGCCGTGGCCTCCGTCACACCCGGTTCCAGCCCATTATTTCCGTCCATGCTCTACCTCCGTCTTTACGATCGGTAGCGCAGTGCGCTGTCTCAGGAAACCGTGCCCCACCCCAGGCGAAGGGTCTTGGCGCTGACGTGCGGAATGTGATGCGAGCGGACGCGACCACCACGCTCAACGAGGCCGAAGACAGCTTCCTTGCCGACCGAGCCGATGTTCTTGCGGTCGCGCTTGGAACGATGCTTGTTGCGTTCCTTGCCGCCCACATAGGTCTCATCAGCCTCAACCGTCTTTCCCTCGCCGCCGATCTTCGGAGCGTCGCCATGCGGGCGCAGGCTCTCGCGGATGCGATGGCAGAGGAACCACGCCGTCTTCTTCGACAGACCCAACATGCGGCCGATCTGTAGCGCGCTCATGCCCTTCTTCGACGCCAGGAGAAGGTGTGTAGCGGCCAGCCACTTGTTCAGCGGGATCTTGCTGCGCTCGTAGAGCGTGCCCACGGTGACGGTGAAGGGCTCACGGCAAGCGTTGCACTGGTATAGTCCGGGACGATGGCTCGCGCCCTGCATCAACGTAGCCTCGCCGACCGTGCCGCAATGAGCGCAGACCGGCCCGTCCTTCCACAGCCGGGCCTCAAGCCACTCGCGGGCTTTGTCGGCGTCTTGGAAGATCGGGTTGTTCAGGTCGGACACGGCTCGGCCCCTTTTCTAGAGCCGAGTATCTACCCGCGGACCGTACTATGTCAAAGTGATAATTCCCCCCGCCGGGAGAGGGCTCACGAACTCAGCCTGGCACCTTCCGCACCGCGCCCTTGTCGGCGCTGGTGGCGAAGGCGGCATAGGCGCGAAGCGCGGTCGTGACCTTGCGCTGGCGCTTGGTCGCCGGCTTCCAACCCGCCTTGTCCTGCGCCGCGCGCCGGGTCGCGAGCGTTGCGTCGTCGACCGCGAGCCGGATCGAGCGGTTCGGGATGTCGATCTCGATCGTGTCGCCGTCGCGCACCAGGCCGATCAATCCGCCATCGGCGGCCTCCGGCGAGACATGGCCGATCGAGAGGCCGGAGGTGCCGCCGGAGAAGCGGCCGTCGGTGATCAGCGCGCAGGCCTTGCCCAGGCCCTTCGACTTCAGATAGCTCGTCGGATAGAGCATCTCCTGCATGCCGGGACCGCCGCGCGGGCCTTCGTAGCGGATGACGACGACCTCGCCCGGCCTGATCTCGTTGAGCAGGATCGCCTGCACCGTCGCGTCCTGGCTCTCGAAGACGCGCGCCGGGCCTTTGAAGGAGAGGATGCTCTCATCGACGCCGGCGGTCTTCACCACGCAACCGTCCGGCGCCAGGTTACCCTTGAGCACGGCGAGCCCGCCATCCTTCGAGAAGGGATGCGCGACGCTGCGGATCACGCCTTCCTTGCGGTCGAGGTCGAGCGCATCCCACCGGCGGTCCTGGCTGAACGCTACCTGCGTCGGCACGCCGCCCGGGGCCGCCAAGAAGAAGTCGCGGACCTTCTGGCTCTTGGTCGCAGCGATGTCCCACTGGTCGAGCGCCTCGCCGATCGTGCGCGTGTGCACCGTCGGCTGGTCGCGACGGATCAGGCCGCCGCGGTCGAGCTCGCCGAGGATCGCCATGATGCCGCCGGCGCGGTGGACGTCTTCCATGTGCACGTCGGATTTGGCCGGCGCCACCTTGCACAGCACCGGCACCCGGCGCGAGATCCGGTCGATGTCGGCCAGCGTGAAGTCGAGCTCGGCTTCATGCGCGGCGGCGAGGATGTGAAGGACCGTGTTGGTCGAGCCGCCCATGGCGATGTCGAGCGCCATCGCATTCTCGAAGGCGCCCCTGGAGGCGATGGCGCGCGGCAGCACGCTCTTGTCGTCCTGATCGTAGTAGCGCCTGGCGAGATCGACGACGAGGTGGCCCGCTTCGATGAACAGACGCTTGCGGTCGGCGTGGGTGGCCAGCGTCGAGCCGTTGCCCGGCAGCGAGAGGCCGAGCGCCTCGGTCAGGCAATTCATCGAGTTGGCGGTGAACATGCCCGAGCAGGAACCGCAGGTGGGACAGGCCGAGCGCTCGATGACCTTGACATCCTCCTCGCTCACGCGGTCGTCGGCGGCGGCGACCATGGCGTCGACCAGGTCGAGCGCCTGCGTCTTGCCGGCGAGCACGACCTTGCCGGCCTCCATCGGCCCGCCGGAGACGAAGACGCAGGGGATGTTGAGGCGGAGTGCTGCCATCAGCATGCCGGGCGTGATCTTGTCGCAATTCGAAATGCAGACCATGGCGTCGGCGCAATGCGCGTTGACCATGTACTCGACGCTGTCGGCGATCAGCTCGCGCGACGGCAACGAATACAGCATGCCGTCATGGCCCATGGCGATGCCGTCATCGACCGCGATGGTGTTGAACTCCTTGGCGACGCCGCCGGCGGCCTCGATCTCGCGGGCGACGAGCTGGCCCAGATCCTTCAGATGCACATGGCCGGGGACGAACTGGGTGAAGGAATTGACCACGGCGATGATCGGCTTGCCGAAGTCGGAATCCTTCATGCCGGTGGCACGCCAGAGGCCGCGCGCGCCGGCCATGTTGCGTCCGTGCGTGGTGGTGCGGGAGCGATAGGCGGGCATGGGTCTCGATCCTGATCCGGTAGCGCCGACATATCGGACAATTGGCGCCTGATGTCCATGTGATACGGTCGGGTCATGGATGACCTATTCTCACCCACCTATACCGAGGCGCGTCGCCGTTTCCGCGAGGCCGCCGGTTCGACCGTCATCGCCAGCTACGCGCATCCGCTGAAAGGGCCGGCCGGCGAGGATCTGGCGACCGACCTCGCGCGGCTCGGGCCCAAGGATGCGAAGCGCGTGGTCGTCGTCGAATCCGGCACGCATGGCGCCGAAGGCTTCTGCGGCTCGGCAATCCAGCTCGACCTGCTGCGCGCGCGGCCGACCATGCCGCACGACACCGCGATCCTGCTCGTGCATGCGCTGAACCCGCATGGCTTCGCCTGGGTCCGCCGCGTCACCGAGGACAATGTCGATCTCAACCGCAACTTCCTCGATTTCTCGAAGCCGCTGCCGGAAAACCCCGGCTATGACGAGATGGCGGATGCGCTGCTGCCGAAGCGCTGGGACGAGGCGTCGCTGGCGGCGGCGAAGTCGGTGCTCGACGGGTATCGGGCCAAGCATGGCGAGCGCGCCTTCGTCACCGGCAGCGGCGGCGGCCAGTACAAGCATCCGAAGGGCCTCTTCTACGGCGGCACGCAGCCGACCTGGTCGAACCGCGCGGTCGAGAAGATCTGCAAGGAACACCTCGCCGGCGTGCCGCATGCGGCGCTGGTCGACATCCATTCCGGGCTCGGCCCCTATGGCTATGGCGAGCCGCTGACGACGCTTGTGCCCGGCAGCCCGGAGGAGACTCGGGCGCGCGCCTGGTACGGCACCGAGCTGCGCAACACGCGCACGCCGGACTCGCCCTATGCCGGCACCGAGGCCAGCATCATCACCGGCTATACGCGCTACGCGCCCTGGGCGGCATGGACGCCGATCGGCCTCGAATTCGGCACGCGCCCGCGCGAGGATGTCCGCCGCGCGCTGCGCCACGAGCACTGGCTCTACGCCTATGGCGATCCCAAGGGGGCGGAGGCGCCGGCGATCAAGGCCGCGCTCAAGGACGTCTTCTACCCTGACGAGCCGGCGTGGAAGGAGAAGGTGATCGCGCGCGGCCGCGAGATCGTCTGCAAGGCGCTGGCAGGGATCGCGACGGCTTAGCTCTCGCCGTTGGCTTCCCTCTCTCGCGCGAAGCGCGGGGGAGGGCGTACGAGTGCGCGTTAGTTGTCGCCGGAGTCGATCGGCGACGCCAGATCCCGCAGCCCGTCGCCGAGCGCGTTGATCGCGATCACCAGGAGGATGATCAACGCGCCGGGAAGCACGATCAGATAGGGCTTGAAGAACATGAAGCTGCGGCCTTCGCTGACCAGGAGGCCCCAGGAGGCGGTCGGCGGCGGCACGCCGAGACCAAGGAAGGAAAGGCTCGCCTCGGCCAGGATCGCCGCCGCCATCTCGAGCGTGGCGACGACGATCAGCGGGTTCAGGATGTTCGGCAGCACATGCCGGCGGAGGATGCGGCTCTCGGTCGTGCCGACCGCGACGGCGCCGGCGATGTAGTCCTGCGCACGCACCTGCTGGGTGGCGCTGCGCACGACGAGGGCAAAGCGGTCCCAGAGCAGGAATCCCAGAACGGCGGTGACGGCGAAGAGCGAGCCCTTCACCACTGCGAGCAGCGCGAGTGCGGTCAGGATGCCCGGCAGGCTCAAGCGTGTCGCCACCACATACATGACCACCGCATCGATGCGGCCGCCGTAATAGCCGCCGAGCAGGCCGAGCGTGGCGCCGACGATGCCTGCAATCAGCGTTGCCAGCAGGCCGACCGTTAGCGAGACGCGGCTGCCGAGGATCAAGCGGCTCAGATAGTCGCGGCCGAGGTGGTCGGTGCCGAGCGGATGCGTCCAGGTCCCGGCCGCATCCCAGATCGGCGGCAGGAGGCGACGCGTGAGATCCTGGGCGTAGGGATCGTGGGGCATCAGCAGCTCGGCGAAGACGGCCATGAAGGCGACGAGGGCGACGATGGCTGCCCCCAGCATGAAGCCGGTGTGGCGACGCGCGCGCCGTCCGTGAATCCGCCAGCGCGGCGTCGCAGCCTCGTCGCTCATCCGAGGCGAATCCGGGGATCGATGATCGCGTTGGCGATGTCGGCAAGGAGCGTCAGCAGCGTGTAGGCGAGCGCCACGAAGATCAGGATGCTTTGGACCACCGGAAAGTCGCCGCGCAGGATCGAGCGGTAGGCGAGCAGCCCGATGCCGTCGAGCGCGAAGACGGACTCGACGATGACCGAGCCGCCGAGAAGCGTGCCGAGCTGCACCGCGGCCAGCGCCAGCACCGGCAGCAGCGCGTTCGGCAGCGCATGCACCGCCATCAACGTGCGCTCGGCGAGGCCCTTGGCGCGCGCCGTCCTGACGTAGTCGGTGGAGAGCGCCTCGAGCATGCCGCTGCGCGTCAGCCGCATCAGGCCGGGCAGCGCCGAGGCCGCGAGCGTCGCCGTCGGCAGGATGAAGTGGGCCCAGCTGTCGGAGCCAGAGATCGGCGTCCAGCGCAGCATCACGCCGAAGACGACGATCAGCACGAGCGCCAGCCAGAAGCTCGGCACCGCCTGGCCGAGCACGGCGGCAACGAGGCTCAACCGGTCGATCCAGGTGCGCGGGTGCATCGCCGCGAGCATGCCGAGCGGGATGCCGATGACAATCGAGATGATCAGCGCGTAGACCGCGAGCTGAAGCGTCACCGGCAGGCGCTTGAGGATCATCTCGGCGACCGGCTCGTGCGTGAACAGCGAGCGGCCGAGGTCGCCCGCGGCGAGCGCGCGCGACCAGCCGAGGAACTGCAGCGGCAGCGGCCGGTCGAGACCGTGCTTGATGCGCGCCGACTCGATCTCGGCCGGGGTTGCGGCCTCGCCGGCCAGCTCGGCCGCGAGATCGCCGGAGAGGCGCAGCAGGCTGAAGCCGACGGCCGAGACGGTCACCGCCACGAGGACCGCCACGAGAAGGCGGCTCATGACGGTGCGCAGCATGGAAGCCTACTTCCAGCCGATCTGGCTCAACACCGGCAGGTCGACGCGGGTCGGCGTGTAGTCGACCTCCGCCGACATCACGTAGTTGGCCGTGTTGGTGTAGAGCGGAACCGTATAGACCTTCTCGGCGATGCGGCCGAGCGCCTGGCGGAAGAGCTGGGCGCGGCGGGCTTGGTCCATGGTCGAGCCCGCCTGCTTGATCCAGTCGGCGACCTCCGCGTCGCGCGCATAGTCGGCATTGCCCATGTCGAAGAACACCGGCAGCGCCGCGCTCGCGTCGTAGATGCCGCCGCCGCCCCAGCTCAGCACGCTCATCTGCGACTTGCCGTCGAGGAAGTTGCGCCGCCAGGTCGGCAGCGGCGCGGTCTCGATGCGCGTGCGGATGCCGACCTGAGCGAGATTGCCCTGGATCGCTTCCGCCACGGTCTTGAGGTCGACCGAAGCGGCGAAGCTGAGCGTCAGGCCGGTCTGCCCCGCCTGGCTGAGCAGCTCGCGGGCCTTCGCCGGATCGTAGGGCGTGCGCGGCAGGTCCTGGACGCAATGGTTCATCGCCGGGTGGCATTGCGCCAGGAGCGCCTTCGAGCCGCCGCCGATCAGCCGGCTGGCGATCGCCTCGCGATCGATCGCATGCGCGATGGCGCGACGCACGCGGTCGTCCTTCAGCGCGCTCTCGCCGGCGCGCTGCGCAGCATCGAAGCTGACGAAAGTGATGCGGATGGTGTCGCCATAGAGGACCCTGAGCGCCGGATTGACGCGCAGGTTCTCGGCCTGATCCGGCGGCATATCCTGGGCGAAGTCGAGGCGGCCCGCCATCAGCTCCGCGACCTGGGTCTGCAGGTCGGGGATGATGCGGATGTTGACGGTTGGAATCTTCGCCTTCGGCTTCGGCCCGTCGAAGTAGCCCTCGAAGGCGGTCAGCGTGATTCCCCGGCCCGGCGCCACTTCGCGGGCGCGATAGGGGCCGGTGCCGATCGGCTTCGTCGCATGGATCATGTGACCCTGCGCCTGCGTGTACTTTGCCGGCCACATCAGGAAGCGCGCGGCGAGCTGGAATTCGGCGACCGGCTCCGCACGGCTGAGCGTAAGCCGCACCTTGTGGGGTCCGCGCTTCTCGACCGCCTTCACGAACAGGAAGCTCGACTCCTGCTGGCGCAGCTTGTTCTCGGGGTCGATGACGAAGGAGACGGTGTAGACGACGTCATCGGCATCGAAGGCGTCGCCGTTGTGGAACTTCACGCCCTCGCGGAGGTCGAGGTCGATCGTGCGCTCGTCGACCCAGGTCCAGGATCTGGCGAGGAGGCCGGTGACCTGGCCGCTTGCCGGGTCCTGGTAGAGCAGCGTGTCGTAGATCGCCGATGAAAGCGTCGCCGACTCGCGAGAGTCGGTGTGGATTCGATCGACGAAGTCGGTCTCCCGCTGGAAGGCGAATTCGAGCGTGTTGCTGCGCTTGCCGGCGAGCGCGTCCGAGGCGAGGAGCAGCCCGAGGGCGAGAATGACGGAGCGGAGCGTGAACATGTCGGCCTGCCGCGAGGTGGAAAAGGCATCATGGATCGAAATCGCCGCGACGTCGTCAAGGGGCCATGACAAGGCCATGTTCGGCTGATACCACTCGCGCCTTCGTCCCGGTTTCGGTTCCCATGCAGTTTCGTTGCGCCCTGGCGCTCCTCCTTCTCGCCGCGCTCGGTGCCTGCGCCGCCCCTCAGCCGGGTTCGCCGATCGTCGCGGAATCCTGGATGGTGCCGGGCGGGCCGGGCCGCGACGGGCGGCCGGCGATGCTGCCGGCGAAAGCCTACCTTCCCGCCGGCGCGGGACCGTTTCCGGCCGTGGTGATCAATCACGGCTCGCCGGGCGAGCCGGCGCGACAGTTCATGGAGATGCCGGATTTCAGGCACGTCGCCGAGTGGTTCGTCCGCCGCGGCTACGTCGCCGTGGTGCCGATGCGCCGCGGCTATGGCGAGGCCGGCGACTGGCCGGAGAATCCGGGGCCCTGCGCTAACCCCGACTTCCTCGCCGCCGGCAAGGCTGCGGCCGACGACATCATCGCTGTCGTCGCGCGCTTGCGGGCGCTTCGCATCGTCAGGCCCGACAGGATCCTGCTGGTCGGGCAGTCGGCCGGCGGCTTCGGCGTCGTTGCTGCGATCAGCCGCAATCCCGCCGGCGTCTTCGGCGCGATCAACATTGCCGGCGGGCGTCTGGGCGGCGAGGAGGACGCGCGCTGCGCGCCCGAGCGGCTGGTTGCCGCCAACGCGGCCTATGGCGAGACCGGACGCGTGCCGTCGCTCTGGCTCTACACCGAGAACGACAGCTATTTCGGCCCCGATCTGTCGCGCGCCATGGTCTCGGCCTATGGCGGGGCCGGCGGCCGCGCCGTCTACATCCTGCTGCCGCCCTACAAAGATGACGGCCACAGGATGTTCGGCGATGCCGAGGGGCTGGGGCTGTGGACGCCCTATGCCGCCTCGTTCCTCGAAGCGCTCGAATAGGGCCTATTTGAAGCGGCACTCGTTGTCGATGCAGCGGCAAGGACCATTGTCGCCGGCCGGATCGACGCACCAGCCATCGCCGTGGCGTTGGTCATTCACCCAGTCGCCGTCGTAGCGCCGGCCATCGGCCCAGATGCGGAGCCCTTTGCCGTTGGCTTTGTCCGAGGCGAAGTCGCCGACATAGAGGCTCTCCTTCGGCCAGAGATAGGCGCCATGCCCGTGCCGGCGGCCATCGACGAGGCTGCCTTCGTAGCGCTCGCCATTCGCCCAGAGGTGGACGCCCTCGCCGGTGCGCTCGTCATCGAGGAAGTCGCCCCAGTAACGGTCGCCGTTCGGCCAGAGACGGAACCCCGTGCCGTGAAAGCGGCCGTCGACGAGATCGCCTTCGTAGCGCCCGCCATCGGGATACTCGTAGACGCCGCGGCCGGTGAGCCTGTTGTCGAGAAAATCGCCGGTGTAACGATGGCCGTTGGCAAAGAGGTAGACGCCCTTGCCGGTGCGCCGGTCATCGACGAAGTCGCCTTCGTAGCGGTCGCCGGCGAATTCGGTGCCTTCGCCCCACACGCGGATGCCATGGCCGTCGAAGCGGCCGTCGCGGAAGCCGCCCTCGTAGCGGCTGCCGTTCGGCCAGGTGTAGACGCCGCGCCCGTTGGGCTGGTCCGCGGCGAAGCTGCCTTGGTAGCGCCGGCCGTTGGGGAGCTCGAAAGCGCCGTCGCCGTGCATGCGTCCGGCGACGAGCGGCCCTTCGTAAAGGAAGGCCGCACGGTTGCGTGCGACCCAGATGAGACGGCCGGTGCCTTCGGCGATTCCGTCCTTGCAAGGTCCCTCCCAGACAGGGATCTCCCCGGCCGGTCGGCTTTCGTTGCGGACCCGGCAGCCATTGCGCGGATCGGCCGACCAGGACTCCGCCAGGGCGGGGAAGGCGAGGAAGAGAAAGGCCAAGAGAAGGCTCGGGCGCATCCGGCAAGGATAGCACTCCGCCTCTTGCCCTTTCCGCTACACTGCGCCGCTTCCGAGGGTCGCCGATGAACTGGTTCTTGTCCGCGCTTGCTGTTGTCCTGGCCCTCGCCCTCCCGGCGGCGGCCTCCGCGCAGCCCGACCCCTGGGCCAAGGCCGAGCGCAAGCCCGGCTTCGTCCAGGCGATCTCGGCCAAGCTCAACGAGGAAGCGTGGCTCGTGCCGGGCGCGTCCGGCGCCGTGCTCAAGGCGCGGGTCTTCCGTCCCGCCAGCGCCGGCCCCTACAAAGTCGCGGTCATCAACCACGGCTCGCCGGCAAAGGCCTCCGAGCGGCCGACCATGGCGGTGCCCAGCTATCGCGCCGCTGCCGAGTGGTTCGTCGGGCGCGGCTACATGGTGGTGATGCCGCTGCGCCGCGGCTATGGCGAGAGCGGGCCCTGGCCCGAGAGCTACGGCGCCTGCGCCACGCCGGATTACGTTGCTGCCGGCAAAGCGGGCGCCGACGACATCCTCGCCGTCGTCGGTTATTTGCGCAGCCTGAAGACGGTTCGCAACGACCGCATTCTCCTGGTCGGCCAGTCGGCCGGCGGCTTCGGCGTCGTCGCCGCGACCGCGCGCAATCCCGAGGGCGTTTTCGCTGCGATCAACATCGCCGGCGGCCGTGGCGGGCATCAGGGCGGGCGAGCGAACGAGAACTGCGCGCCGGACCGGCTGGTGACGGCGATGCGCACCTTCGGTTCGGGCGCCAAGGTGCCGTCGCTCTGGCTCTACACCAGGAACGACAGCTTCTTCGAGCCGGCGCTCTCCCAGCGCATGGCCGAGGCCTACCGTGCCGCCGGTGGCCGCAACGAGTATGTGCTGCTGCCGGCCTACAAGACCGACGGCCACGAGATGTTCAGCCAAGCCGACGGCCGCCTGCTGTGGACCGGCCCGGTCGCGGAGTTCCTAGGAAAGGTCGAGTAGGGTCTTGTCGCGCTTGATATTATGTACCATATTTGGTACAAATAATGAAGAAGGTCACGGCCTATTTCTATCGGACCGATGCGGGCGGCGAGCCGGTTCGTGAGTGGCTGAGGTCGTTAGGTCGCGATGATCGTCGATTGATCGGCGAAGACATCATGACGGTCGAGTTCGGTTGGCCGGTCGGAATGCCGACTTGCCGTCCGATGGGTGATGGCCTCCATGAGGTGCGCACCAACCTCTCTGGCAACCGGATCGCGCGAGTCTTCTTCTATGTGGATGGAGTGGGGCGGTTGGTTCTTCTGCATGGCGTTGTCAAGAAAACAGCCGCGACCCGATCGGCCGATCTGGATCAGGCTCGGCGGAACAAACGGAATCACGAGCGCAGGATGAAATGAGGAAGATCGATCGTACGGGATCGCGGTTCGACGACTTCCTCGAAGAGGAAGGATTGCTTGCCGAGGCGGAGGCGGTTGCGATCAAGCGCGTGCTGGCTTGGCAGGTCGCCGAAGCCATGCGGGCGCGCAAGCTGAGCAAGGACGCGATGGCGAAGAGGATGCGAACCAGCCGGTCGCAGCTTGATCGCCTGCTCGATCCCGAAACCGCCTCGGTGACTCTCGCGACCATGACGCGAGCGGCGGCGGCGGTCGGCAAAAGGCTCAACGTCAAGCTCGTCAATGCGTGACCGGCCGCCTCAGGCCGGCTGACGACTGCTCAATCCTTGTAATCCGGCTCCTCGCGGTCGAGCACGCGGAGCCAGGCGTTGAGATGCGCCTGCTGGGCCCGCGGCGTCAGCGTCTTGTCGCGGTCGGGCGAGGCCCAGAGCGTGTTGTCCGACATGCGGTGCACCGGCTGGCCCATCTGGCGCGACAGGATCGTCAGCTGCGCCCACTTCTCGACGAAGTAGAAATTGTCGAAGGCATCGGCGACAGTGTTGCCGACCGTGGTCACGCCATGCATCGCGTGCATGATGATGGTCTTGTCGCCGACCTTGCGGACGACGCGCTGGATCTCGTCCTCGTTCGGCGGGCCGCCCATCTCGTCGTCGTAGCAGACCTGACGGGCGAACAGCATCGCATGCGCGCTCGAGTGATCGAGGCGCCCGCCCTTCACGCAGCAGATCGCGGTCGCGTAGGGCGGATGCGCGTGAATGATCGCCTTGGCCCGCGGCAGCAGCGTGTGCAGGCGCGGATGCAGGAAGAAGGCGGCGCGGCGCACCTGGCCTTCGCCTGAGATCACATCGCCCTTGCCGTCGACCAGCAAGAGGTTGGAGGCGGTGATCTCGCGGAAATGCAGCTCATAGGGATTGAGCAGGTAGCGGTCGGGCGCGACCTCGACCGAGAAATGGTTGGCGATGCCCTCGTTCCAGCCGAGCCGGTTGGCGATGCGGAAGCAGCCGGCAAGCTCGATCCGCGCCTGGCGCTCGGCGGTGTCGGCGGGCCTGATCTGATGAACAGTCATGGGAGGTCCTCCATCCAATTTTGTCGTATCGAAGAGGCGGCGACGCGGCAAGCCGCACAGCATCTTCAAGAAAGCCCTCGCTGCGCTCGGCCCCCACCCCATCCCTCCCCCGCTTCGCGGGAGAGGGGTAAAAGGCAACGCCTTCGTGCCCCCTCTCCCGCGAAGCGGGGGAGGGATGGGGTGGGGGCCGAGCGCAGCGAGGTGGGATGCGGGCGCTTGACGGCCTTGCCGTCGCCATGCATCCTGCCACCTATGAACCGATCGATCATGATCGCGCGTCGTTGGTGGTGGCGGAGCTGACAGGCGGCCGCCGCGAACGACTTCGATCGATCGAAAAGGGGCCGCCGGGAGACCGGGCGGCCCTTCGAGTTTCTAGACTCTCCTTAGAAAATCCAAGCCCCCGGTCCTCCGAACGGCCAGAACCGTTGGAACTGGGAGCTTTCAGATGTCTTATTCCGCCGAGCAACGCATCGACCGCTACGTCACCAAGGGCGGCGTCGCCGTCGAGCGCCGCAGCGCCGCCCTGCCCGAGGGCGATGTCGCCGAGCCGTTGGTCCGCGCCCTGGACCACAAGCTCGGCTGCTTCTTCTCCTCCTCGGTTGAGTTTCCGGGCCGCTATTCGCGCTGGGACATCGGTTTCAAGAATCCGCCGGTCGCGATCGTCGGCCGCGGCCGCGACTTCCGCATCCAGGCGCTGAACGAGCGCGGCCGCGTGCTCATGCGCGCGATCTGCGGTGCGCTCGAGGCTGCCGATACGGTCGAGGGGCTGATCGCCGATGATGGCGTGCTCACCGGCCGCGTGCGCGAGCCGGCCGAGCGCTTCGCCGAGGAGCAGCGTTCGCGCCAGCCGAGCCTGTTCTCGGTGGTGCGCCGGCTCATCGACCTCTTCGGCTCGGAGGAGGAGCCGCATCTCGGCCTCTACGGCGCCTTCGGCTACGACCTGGCCTTCCAGTTCGAGCGCATCCGCCAGCGCCTCGCGCGCTCGGCCGACCAGCGCGACCTCGTGCTCTACCTGCCGGACGAAATCCTGGCGATCGACCATCAGCGTCACCAGGCGATGCTCTACCGGTACGACTTCGTCGTCGACGGCTATGCCACCGCCGAGCTGCCGCGCGACGGCGGCGATCATCGCTTCCGCCTCGGCAATGGCGGCGATGCCGTCACCACCGACCATGCGCCGGGCGAGTATCCGCGTATTGTCAGGACCGCGAAGGAGAGCTTCGCCCGCGGCGACCTGTTCGAGGTGGTGCCCGGCCAGACCTTCGGCGAGGCGACGTCCGCCTCGCCGTCCCGCGTCTTCGACGTGCTCAAGGACCTCAACCCGGCGCCCTATGGCGCGCTGATGAATCTCGGCGAAGGCGAGTTCCTGGTCTCGGCCTCGCCTGAGATGTTCGTGCGCGTCGACGGCCGGCGGATCGAGACCTGCCCGATCTCCGGCACGATCGCGCGCGGCCGCGACGCGATCGCCGACGCCGGCCAGATCCTGAAGCTGCTCAACTCGCAGAAGGATGCGGCCGAGCTGACCATGTGCACGGATGTCGACCGCAACGACAAGGCGCGCGTTTGCGAGCCCGGCAGCGTGCGCGTCATCGGCCGGCGCCAGATCGAGATGTATTCGCGGCTGATCCACACGGTCGATCATGTCGAGGGCCATCTGCGCGAGGGCTATGACGCGCTCGACGGGTTCCTCACCCATGCCTGGGCGGTGACCGTGACCGGCGCGCCCAAGCTCTGGGCGATGCAGTTCCTCGAGGATCACGAGAAGTCGCCGCGGCGCTGGTATGGCGGCGCCATCGGCTGGATCGGCTTCAACGGCAACCTCAACACGGGCTTGACCCTGCGCACGATCCGCATGAAGGACGGGATCGCCGAGGTGCGCGCCGGCGCCACGCTGCTGTTCGATTCCGAGCCCGAGGCCGAGGATGCCGAGTGCAAGCTCAAGGCCTCGGCGATGCTGGCGGCGATCCGCAGCGCCGGCGCGGCGCCGAAGCCGAAGATGGCGCAGGCCGCGAAGCCGCAGCCGGGCAAGGGGCTGAACGTGCTGCTGGTCGACCACGAGGACAGCTTCGTCCACATGCTCGCCGACTATGTGCGCCAGACCGGCGCCGAGGTGACGACGCTGCGCCACGGGCTCGCGGCGGAAGCGATCCAGCGCTCGGCCCCGGATCTCATCGTGCTGTCGCCGGGGCCCGGACGTCCTTCGGACTTCGCCATGACCGCAACGCTCGATGCGGCGCTCGCCCGCGGCGTGCCGATCTTCGGCGTCTGCCTCGGGCTGCAGGGTCTGGTCGAGCATTTCGGCGGCAGCCTGGGACAGCTCGACGAGCCGATGCACGGCAAGGCCTCGGTGGTGACGCCCGAGCCCGGCCGATATCTCGCCGGATTGCCCGAGCGCTTCACGGTCGGCCGCTACCACTCGCTCTTCGCCAAGCCCGAGACCCTGCCGGCCGCGCTTCAGGTCAAGGCGAAGACCGAGGACGGCGTGATCATGGCGATCGAGCACAAGGACTTGGCCATCGCCGCCGTGCAGTTCCACCCGGAATCGATCCTGACCCTCGAGGACGGCGTCGGCCTCAGGCTGATCAACGAGGTGGTCTCCCGCCTCGCGCGCCGCAACGGGGAGGAGAAGCGCGTGGGGACGCAGGGATAGTGGAAAAGCAGAAGGGGGCGAGCCGCAGCTTGCCCCCATTTGGTGCTTTTCAGCTTGTTAACGGGAGGCCCTCAATCACCAGACCGCTAAATTTGGCCCAACGAAACCTCTCGCTACAGCAAGTGGATATTTTCCTCCCGCTGTATCCTTGTCAAGATGACAAGCAGGGATTGCAGGGAGGGCGGTGCCCATGATGGTGCAGCGGTGGCCCTATCGTCTCGGGCTCGACCTTGGAGCGAACTCGCTCGGCTGGTTCGTGGTCTGGCTCGACGGCGAGGGCAAGGCAGTCGGGCTCGGGCCCGGCGGCGTCCGCATCTATCCGGACGGCCGCGGTCCCCAGTCGAAGACCTCCAACGCCGTCGACCGTCGGGTGGCACGCGGGGCGCGGCGGTGTCGCGTCGCTTCAGGCTACCACCTGAAGCCCGCCCTAGGGGGGTGGGCCAGTAAAGGCTAGCGCAGGCCGGGGCGGGCAACAACCACAAGGTTTTTAGGGTTTGGCCTTCCGCCGCAGCTCGCGCGTGGAGTAGGTGTGCCGATAGCCCTTGACCGCGGCGTCGATGAAGCGCTCGGGACCGTCCAGGTGCAGGCCGAGCGAGAAGGCGTTGTGGAGCGTCCTTCGTAGCAAATCCGCATCGAAGGCCATCGTCAGGTCGCGCGGGTCGTTTTCGTCGGCCGGGGCCGTCCTCAGCCAATCGTAGTCCACATCCAGAACCGCGGCGATCCTCTCAAGCCGCGCATCCCTTGGCCGGGCGCCATCGGATTCCCAAAGCGATACGGCCTCGCGCGTGACCGGCCCCACGCGTTTCCCAAGCTGCTCTTGCGTCATGCCCTTGGCTTCGCGCGCCTGGCGAATGCGGGTGCCGATTGTCGTCATTGTCTGATCGCGGGCGGTTCTTTTATCTCACCGTATGCGTTTCTTTCCCGGCAGCTTAGCGGCCTGGTGATTGAGGGCCAACCGCAACCGCCTTCAAGGCCGGCGTCGCGCGCGAGGTAGCTTAGCGGTCTGGTGATTGAGGGCCAACCGCAATGATGATCCACTAGGTGTTGGCGCTCCAGTCAGCCTATCGATCTGATGGCTAAGCTACACCCCTCGACTCGCGGGGTGGGGGCTGAGCCAAAGGCGACGTTCGAAAAGCTAGCCGCTCTTCCTCTGCAGCACGGTGCGGATGCGCTCGGCGAGCGCGTCCTTCTTCACCGGCTTGACCAGGAAGGCGTCGACCTCGAGCCGGCGCGCGCGGTCGATGAACTCGGGCTGGGCGTGGCTGGAGAGCATGATCGTCGGGATCTTCTCGGCCCCCATCCTGCCCTTGTCCCTAAGCCGCGTGATCAGCTCGAAGCCGCCCATCGGCTCCATGTTGATGTCGCAGATCATCAGCCCGGGTGCGGCTTCATCGACGATCTTGAGCGCCGCCTCGCCGTCGCGGGCGGTCGCCACCTGGCTGAAGCCGATCTGCTTCAGCTGGTTGGCGACAAGATCGCGGACGAAGTCGTTGTCTTCGACGACCAGGGCCGAGACGCCTGCGAACTCGCCCTGCGGCGTCCGTGCCGCGCCGACTGCCGCCATGCTTATCCTCGCTCCGGTCTGTCCCGAACCGGCCGACGCTCTTAACCGGCATCCTGCATCGACCGTACCATGCCCGCCCAGGCTCCGACGAGTAATAGCTGAACGACCTTTCATAGTCGTTAAAGCCGGCGCACCTCCGCCTCGACCCGCGCCAGCTCGGAGGCAAGCCCGGCCGAAAGCGTGCGCGCCTCGTCCAGGTCCTCGATTTTGGCCGCCGTCTCGATGCCGCCGGCGATCTCGGCCAACGGGAAGGCGCCCGCCGAGCGCGCCGCGCCCTTGATCGAGTGCGCCGCCTTGCCGGCGCCCGAGAGATCGCCGGTCGCGAGCTGCGTGATCAGCGTCTTCACCAGCTTGCGGCTGGAAGCAAGGAATGTGGCAAGCGTCGCGCGCGCGACCTCGTCGATCTCGCCGAACATCTCGATCAGATGCGCGGTGTCGATCGGCATACTGCTGCTGCCGGGTGCACTCTCGCCGGAAGCGGAGGTAGAAGGCGTCGTCGCCGGCGTCGGCGCTCCGGTCCTGGGCAGCCAGCGTTGGATCGTCTCGGAGAGCCGGCTCAGGCGCACCGGCTTGCCGAGGTAGTCGTCCATGCCGGCAGCGAGGCATCGTTCGGCCTCGCCCTGCAGCACGTTCGCGGTCATTGCCACGATCGGCACGCGCTTGCGTCCGGTCAGGTGCTCGAGATCGCGAATCTTCTGCGTCAGCTCGAAGCCGTCCATCTCCGGCATGTGACAATCGGTGATGACAAGGCCGTAACTCACCGAGGCATAGGCATCGATGCCCTGGTGGCCGTCGGCGACGACGTCGGCGGCATAGCCGAGCCGTTCGAGCTGGCGGCGGACCAGCATCTGGTTGGTCGGGTTGTCCTCGGCGACCAGGATCAGCCGGCCTTCCGCCAGCGCGAGGTTGCGGTCGGCCGGTGCCCCGGGAACCACCGACGACTCGTCGGCGATGCCCTCCTCTGACTCGGCGCGGCCGAGCGCGATCTCGACCGCGCGCAGCAGCACCGCACGGCGCGCAGGCTTGGTGAGGTAGGCCTTGAATCCGGCCTCCAGTGCGCGCCGGCGCTGGCCGCGATCGTCATAGGCGGTCAGCAGCACGGTGCCCAGTCCGGCGAGCGTCGGGCTCTCCGCCATCGCCTTGCGGAGCGCGAAACCGTCGATGCCCGGGAGCCTGTAGTCGACGACGAGCACGTCGATCTTCCTCGCTTGCCGCGAACGCAGGCGTGCCAGGGCCGCCTCTCCCGAGTCGACCCACTCGATCTCGGCGCCCTCGGCTCCGAGATAGCGGGCGAGCACCTTGCGCATCGTCGGATCGTCCTCGACCACCAGCACCGAGACGCCGTCGAGCGCGCGGCGCTCTCCGCCGGCAGGGCCGGCAGCGGCAGATTGAGGGTGAAGACCGAGCCCTTGCCGAACGCGCTCTCGACCGTGATGTCGCCGCCCATGCTCTCGGCAAGCCGCTTGCAAATCGAAAGCCCGAGGCCGGTGCCGCCGAACTTGCGCGTGGTCGAGTCGTCGGCCTGCACGAAAGCCTGGAACAGCCTGGCCTTGCCCTCGGGCGTGAGCCCGATGCCGGTGTCGATGACGCGGAACAGCAGCGTATGGGCGGAGTCGGGGGCCGGCACCACCTCGATCGCCACCTGCCCCTTCTCGGTGAACTTGATCGCGTTGCCGATCAGGTTGAACAGGATCTGGCGGAGCCTTACCGGGTCGCCGCGGACGAGCCCGGGGGCCAGCGGATCGACGAAGGTAACGAGCGCGAGCTGCTTCTTGCGGGCCGAGGCCGCCAGGGTCTCGGCCACGCCCTCGACCAGCGTCTGGGGCGCCATCGCCACCTGCTCGACCTTGATCTTGCCGGCCTCGATCTTCGAGAAATCGAGGATGTCGTCGATGATCTTCAGCAGCGCCGAGGCGGACTCGCCGATCACCGTTGCCATCTCCTGCTGCTCGGCGGTGAGCTGCGACTGCTGGAGCAGCTCGAGCAGGCCGAGCACGCCGTTCATCGGCGTGCGGATCTCGTGGCTCATGGTGGCGAGGAAGCTCGACTTGGCTCGGCTCGCCTGCTCCGCGGCGTCCTTGGCGTCGCGCAGCTCCTCCTGGTAGCGCCGGCGCTCGGTGACGTCGTAGGCCCATGTGACGAAGCTGTCCTCGCCGTCGATGGTCAGGCGCTGCCAGAGCATGTAGGCCCAGAAGCGCTGGTCGCCGCGGCGGCGGAGCTCGATCTCGACGCCGGGAATGCGCTCCTCTTCCTTCAGCCGCGCGACGAGCCTGACACGATCCTCGCGATCGACGAAGTGGTCGCTCGGGTCGGCTGTCAGCGAGTCTTCGCGCGACAGGCCATAGAGGTCGGCAAAAGCCTGGTTCACGAACAGGCGCTTGCCGCTGAAGGTCTGCAGCGAGACCGCAAGCGGGCTCGACTCCAGCAACGTCCTCAGCCTGACTTCGCTCTCGCGCAGCCGGCGCTCGGCCTGCTTCAGCTCGGTCACGTTGGTATAGGTGCGGACGAAGCCGCCGCCCGGCATCGGCGTGGTGCGGATGTCGATGAACTCGCCGTCCGGCCGCTCATGCGTGTTGAGATGCGACTGCGTCAGGGAGACGACGTGCTCGCGGTGCCACCTGATGTAGCCCTCGACCTGCTCCTCGGTCTTCAGGCCGTACTCGGTGGGGCCAAGATGGCGGATGATGTCGTCGTATGTCTTCGTGCCGTCGAAGAATTCCGGCGGCAGATGGACGCCCTCGGCGAAGAGCCGGTTCCACGCCACCATCCGATGCTCCGCATCGAACATGGCGATGCCTTGGTCCATGTTCTCCAGCGTCGCGGTTAGGATCTCGGTCTGGTGCGCCAGCGCCTCGGCCTGGCGCTTCTGCTCGCTCAGATCGTAGGTCCAGGCGACGAGCGTGTCCTCGCCGTTGACCTCGACCCGACCCTAGAAGGAGTAGGCCCAGAAGGTCGAGCCGTCGAAGCGGCGCTGGAGGATCTCGGCGCCGGAGATGCGGCCGTCGCGAAGAAGCTGCGCCCGCAGCTCCTCCCGGCGTGCTGGGTCGGTATAGAAGTCGGCGGCGTTCGCCTTGAGCATCTCCTCCTGGCTCAGGCGGTAGAGGTCGGCGAAGGCCTTGTTGATGAAGATCCGCTCGCCGCTCAAGCGGCTGATCGAGACGCCGACGGGGCTCGACTCGAGGATGGTGCGCAGCCGAAGCTCGCTTTCGCGAAGCCGTCGCTCGGCCTCCTTGAGCTCGGTCACCTCGTAGAACCAGCCGAGCGTGACGCGCTCGCCTTCGAAGTCGATCTGCTCGAGCGAGCTCGAGACCCAGAGCGGATCGCCGTTGAGGTCGACGCACTCGATCTCGATGTCGCGCACCTTGCCGCGCTGCTTGAGCTCGGCGATCACCGAATCGCGGTCGGCCTGATAGCGGTAGAAGCCGCGGATGTCGACTTCTGCCACGGGGGTCTTGGTCAGGCGGTTGACGTACTCGAGATAGCGTGCGTTCCAAAACTTGAGCGTGCCGTCGCGGCGCGAGATCGCGACGCCGATCGGGCTGGATTCGAGCAGCGAGCGAATCTGCTGCTCGCGCTCGCGCACCTCGCGCTCCGCGCGCCTAAGGTCGGAGATGTCGTAGCCGGCGGTGACGATATACCTGACCTCACCGGTTTCGTCTGCAATAGGCACCTTGCTGGTCTGCCAGTCGCGGCGTCGGCCGTTGGTGTCGACGAAGACCTCGTCGTAGAAGCCGACGGCGGCGCGCGTCGCCAGCAGCTCGCGGTCGCGCGCCAGCGTGCGGTCGGCGTGCTCGTCCTCGCGATCGCGCCAGGTGGTCTTGCCGACGACGTTGCGGGCGTCGAAGCCGAAGAGGTCCGCCATGTAGCGGTTGACCATGAGGTACTTGAGGTCGCGGTCCTTGACGTTGATCGTCACCGGAATCGCGTCGATCACTGCCTGCAGGAGCTGCTGGCTCTCCTTGATCGCATCGGCGGAGCGCTTCTGATCGCTGATGTCGTAGCTGGTCGTGACGATGTGGGTGACCCGGCCGCCCTCGTCCTTGATCGCGGTCTTTGCCGTCATCCAGTAGATCGGGCGCCCTTCGTCGTCGATGCCTGTGAAGTTCTCCTCGTAGACCATTTGATGCCCGGTCGCGATTGCCTGCAGGTCGCGCTCCAGGGTCTGGATCGACTGCTCCTCGGTGCGGCCCGGCCAGGTGGTCCGGCCGATGATCTCGTCCGGCGTGACCCTGAACATCCTCTCGGCCGAGCGGTTCATCATGACGTAGCGCCGATCGCGATCCTTGAGCACGACCGAGATCGGGATCGCGTCGAGGATGGCGGTGAGCTGGCGTTCGCTCTCGCGCACGGCCTCGTCGGCGCGTACCAGCTCAGAGACATCGTAGCTCGCCGTCACCACATGCGTGACGGTGCCGCTTTCGTCCTTGATCGGCGTCTTCGACGTGACCCAGTGGCGTGTCCGGCCTTCGCTGTCGACACCCGCTTCTTCGCGATAGACCTGGGCGCGGCCGGTGGCGATTGCCGCGGCGTCGCGGCTCGAGGTCAGCGATAGGTTGTCTTCGGGACGTCCTGGCCAAGAAGTGCGTCCGAGAAGGTCCCTCGCCTCGACGCCGACCAGCTCCGTGGTCGCGCGGTTGACCATCAGGTAGCGGCGATCGCGGTCCTTGAGGTTAACCATGATCGGGATGGCGTCGATGACCGCATGCAGCATGCGCTCGCTGGCCTTCAGAGCCTCTTCCGACCGCACGCGCTCGGTGACGTCGCTGATGGTCCTGACCGAACCGCCGCCCGGCAGCGGATCGTTCTGGAACTCGAGCACGGTGCCGTTCGGCCGGCGGCGGCGGTAGACGCGCGGCATGCCGTGGGTGACCGGCTGGCCCAGCAGCTGCTGCCAGTCCGAGGTGCCGGAACCGGCCGGCGTCGGTTGGTCGCGGAACTCGCCGCGATCGGCCAGCACCTTCGAGACCTCGTCGAGCTTCGGGCGCGTCGCCAGGTACTCGGCCGGCAGCTCCAGCATCTCGCAATAGCGCTGGTTGAAGGCGGCCATGCGGCCTTCGGGGTCCATGACGACGATGCCCTGGTTGATGTCGCGCATGATCTGGTCGAGCAGCTCGATCTGCTCGGCCTGCGCCTCCTCGGCGCGCTTGCGGTCCGTGGTGTCGACATAGGTGCGCACGAAACCGCCGCCGGGAAGCGGAATGCCGCGAACCTCCAGCCAGCTGCCGTCGGGGCGCTTGCGCTCGAAGACGAAGGATCGGTCCGGCGGCGGCACCTGGCGCATGCGCGCCATGACCTTTTCATCCTCGGTGTCGCCGGGCAGGTTCGGATGCTCGCCCGAGCGGACCTGGTGGCGGACGATCTCGAACATGCTCGGATGGGTGTCGAGCAGCGACGACGGTAGCTTGAAGAGCTCGGCGTAGCGGCGGTTCCAGGCGACGAGCCGGCTCTCCTTGTCGTGGACGGCCAGCGCTTCGATCATGTTGTCGAGGACGGCCGAAAGCACGCGCCGCTCGGCATTGGGACGACGGGCGAAGCCGGAGAACGCCGAGAGGCAGGCGGCGAGGATGACGGCGAGGCCGAGCCACTCCGGAAGGCTGGCGGTGGGCTTGCCGAGCGCGCTGAAGACGACGAAGGCGACGAAGGCGGCGACGAAGGTCGACAGCGCCGCTCGCAGCGAATCGGCTGCCGGCGGCGCAAGAGGTAGGTTTGCAGGCTTCATCGGCGACTCCCGGAGATGCGGGAAAGCTACCATTGGCCTTCCAGCGCAAGCCACTGGCGCAAGCCGGTCAAGCGGGCTAAGAACGGCCAGCCGCTGGAAAATAGCTATGCCTCGCCTTTTCGTCGCCCTCGCGCTGCCCGAAGACGTAAGAGAACGTCTCGGCTTCCTTTCCGGCGGCGTCCCCGGGGCCCGTTGGGTCGATCCGGAAAACCTTCATCTGACCCTCAGATTCATCGGCGAGGTCGATGGCGGCTGGGCCGACGACATCATGTCGGCGCTCGGTGGCGTGGTGGCGAAGCCCTTCGAGCTCGCGCTGGCTGGGGTCGGGCATTGGGGAACGAAGGAGCGGGCGAGCGCAATCTGGGCCGGCGTCGAAAAAAATCCCGGCCTTTCGCACCTTCAGAGCAAGATCGAGTCAGCTCTCGTGCGCATCGGGCTGGAGCCGGAAGGGCGCAAATTCGCGCCGCATGTGACCCTGGCCAGGCTCTCCGGCAGCCCGGGGGCGCGGGTCGCCAAGTTCATCGCCGACCATAACCTGTTTCGCCTGCCGCCCTTCCCGGTGACGGCTTTCACCCTTTTTTCGAGCTTCCTCTCTCGCGGCGGCGCGATCTACACGCCCGAGGTCGAGTATGCGCTCCTCGGGCCTTGACGGGATTCGGCCGGAACCCGGCCAGCCGATCGTCGTCCTGACCGGCGCCGGTATCTCGAAAGAGTCGGGGCTCGATACTTTCCGCGATGCCGACGGCATCTGGTCCAAGGTCCGCATCGAGGACGTCGCGACCTACGAGGCCTTCGCCCACGACCCCAGGCGCGTGCACGCCTTCTACAACGAGCGCCGCCGCGGCCTGCTGAACCCGACGGTGCAGCCGAACGCCGCGCACCGGGCCTTGGCCCGGCTGGAGCGCGACTGGCCCGGCCAGGTCCTGGTCGTGACCCAGAATATCGACGACCTGCATGAGCGCGCCGGCTCGAAGAACCTGATCCACATGCATGGCGAGCTGTTCAAGGTCGCCTGCGAGCATTGCCGCGCTGTGCTTGAGTGGAGGGAGGACCTCTCGCGCGACATGCGCTGCCCGGACTGCAGCCGGGCTGCGGGCTTGCGGCCGCATGTCGTCTGGTTCGGCGAGATGCCGCTTGAGATGGAGCGGATCTACCAGGCGCTCGGCGCCGCCGGCCTCTTCGTCTCGATCGGCACCTCGGGCAATGTCTATCCCGCCGCCGGCTTCGTCTCCGAAATCCGCGCGCAGGGCACGCCCTCGATCGAGCTCAACCTCGAGCCTTCCGAAGGCACCTCGCTCTTCACCCGCGCGATCCATGGCCCCGCGAGCCAGGTCGTCCCGGCCTTCGTCGACAACCTGCTGGTCAGATGAGCCTGGCCCTCGATCGGCTGCTTGCCGACGTCCGCGCCTGCCGGCTCTGCGCGGTGCATCTGCCGCTCGGGCCGCGGCCGGTCCTGCAAGCCGGCGCGGGGGCGGTGGTGATGATTGTCGGCCAGGCGCCGGGAACCCGCGTGCATGCGACCGGCATACCGTTCAACGATCCCTCCGGCGACCGGCTTCGCACCTGGCTCGGCCTCGACCGTGAGGTCTTCTACGACCGCGAGCGGATCGCGCTGGTGCCGGCCGGCTTCTGCTATCCGGGCAAGGGGAGCGGCGGCGACCTGCCGCCGCGGCGCGAATGCGCGCCCGCCTGGCAGGCGAAGGTGCGGGCCGAGATGCCGCGGATCGCGCTCACCCTATTGGTCGGCCAGTACGCGCAAAGCCACTATCTCGGCCGGCGCCGCAAGCCGACGCTGACCGAGACGGCGCGCGCCTATCGCGACTATCTGCCCGGCTTCTGGCCGATCCCGCATCCGAGCCCGCGCAACATCCGCTGGCTGAAGCGGAATCCCTGGTTTGAAGGCGAGGTGGTGCCGGCGCTGCGGGCGCAGATGCAGAGCCTGCTGCGAGGGCGCGCGTGAGGCTCGATCTCGCCCCGCTCGCCGAGGCTTTCGGCGAAGGCCGGACGAGCGATGCGCACCGGCTGTTCGGCGAGGCCTATGAGCGTCATCGCGCCGATCCCGACGTGCTCATCGATCTCGCCGGGATCGCCGAGCAGGCGGGCCTCGGCGACCTTGCGATCCGGACTGCGCTTGCAGCGTGCCGCCTCGACGATCGCGCCGACCGGCATCGGCAGCTCGGCGATCTCTGCCGGGCGCTCGGTCGCCTGGTCGAGGCCGGCGATGCCTATCGGCGCGCGCTTGCGCGCGGCGGCGAAGCGCCGGCGCTGGCGGCGATCGCGACCGGCACGCATGAGGTTGGGGGACTCGGGGCCGTTGCCTATGCGCTCTCGCCGGGCATGGTGCGGCTGACGCCGACGGGCGCGGAGAAGCGCGCGCTCGTCTCGTTTCATCGTGCGCCGCTGCTGCTCGGCGAGGACCACCCGGCGCTCGGATACCACAGCGCCTATCTCGATGCGCGGGAGGTCGCGCGGCTGCTGATGCAGCGCGGCTATGCCCTCGATGTCGTCGATACAGGCGATGACGTCGCGCGGCCGGAAGGCACCTTCGACCTCGTCTTCGGCGTTCATGACGATCTCCTCCGCTGTCGCGACAACGCCCGACCCGGCGCGCGCCGCATCCAGTGGATGACCGGGCGGCACCCCGCCGTGCAGAACGCCGCCGAGCAAGCGCGCATCGCCGCGCTGATCGCCCGGCGAGGCGGCGCTTACGCCCCGAAGCGCCGGATCGAGCGGGTCGAAACCGAGCTCGATGCCATCCGGCTCGCCGACAGCGGCATCCTGATCGGCAACCGCGCGACGCTCGCGACGTATCCCGAGGAATGGCAGGGGAAGATCCGTCTGATCCCGGTCTGCGCCGGACGCATTCGCGCGCCGAAGCCGCGCGAGAGGCTGGTGCCGGCCGAACGCGAATTCCTCTGGCTCAACAGCTTCGGAGCGGTGCTCAAGGGGCTCGATCTCGCGCTGGAGGCGGTGCTGGCCGATGAGCGCCTCATCCTCAACATCGTCGGCCACGTCGATCAGGAGGAAGACTTTCTGGGGATCTATCGCGAAGCGCTTTCCGGTCATCCGCGCATCCGCCGGCACGGCTATCTGCCGACCGATGCGAGGACGTTCCAGGCGGTGGCGGAGCGCTGCGCCGCCTTCCTGCTGCCGAGCGCGAGCGAAGGCATGTCGGCCTCTGCTGCAACCTGCCTGCAGCTCGGCCTCTATCCGGTCCTGAGCCGCGAGAGCGGCATCGACCTGCCGGCGGGAAGCGGCCGCTATCTCGAAACCTGCTCGATCGAGGAGATCGGCCGGGCCATGGCCGACGTCCTGGCGATGGATGTCGGGTCGCTCGCGACGCAGATCGCCGTCTGCCAGCGCCAGGCGCTGGCGCTCTATTCGCGTGCGTCGACGACGCGACGGCTCGACGGCATCCTCGCCGAGCTTCTATAACCCGTCGCGACAAGAAAGGCCGGGAGGACACCATGTTCGATGCGACCTTGGCAGGCAGCCTGCCGAAGCCGTTCTGGCTCGCCGAGACCAACAGGCTCTGGCCGCAATGGAAGGCTGAGGGACGCGATCGCGAGACCGCCAAGCGGGATGCGACGCTGCTCTGGCTCAAGGCGCAGGAGGACGCCGGCCTCGACATCGTCTCCGATGGCGAGCAGTCGCGGCAGCACTTCGTCCACGGCTTCCTCGAATTCGTCGACGGCATCGACCGCGCCAACAAGGTCGAGATGGGCATCCGCAACAACCGCTACACCGCGATGGTGCCGCAGGTGCGCGGCAAGCTCTCGATGAAGGGTCGCGCGCATGCGACCGAGGCCCGGCTCGCCCGTGCGCACACGACGAGGAAGCTCAAATTCACGCTGCCGGGCCCGATGACGATCTGCGACACCGTCGCCGATCGCCATTATGGCGAGCGCAGGAAGATGGCGATGGCCTTCGCCGAGCTGCTGAACCAGGAGGCCAAGGCGCTGGAGAAGGACGGCGTCGACGTCATCCAGTTCGACGAGCCCGCCTTCAACGCCTTCACCGAGGACGCCGCAAGCTGGGGCATCGACTGCCTGCATTGCGCCATCGACGGGCTCAAGTGCACGACCTGCGTGCACATCTGCTACGGCTACGGGATCAAGCAGAACATCGACTGGAAGAAGACGCTCGGCAGCGAGTGGCGTCAGTACCAGGACTTCTTCCCGGCGCTGGCGAAGAGCCGCATCGACCAGGTCTCGCTCGAGTGCACGCATTCGCGCGTGCCGCCCGACATGATGGCGCTGCTCGGCGGCAAGGACGTGCTGGTTGGCGTCATCGACGTCGCCTCCGACCAGGTCGAGACCCCGGAAGAGGTGGCCGACACGATAGGCCTGGCGATGAAGTTCGTGCCGAAGGAGAAGATCTTCGCCTGCACCAATTGCGGGCTCGCGCCGATGGATCGCGAGATCGCCAAGCGGAAGCTGCAGGCGCTCGGCGCCGGGACGCGGTTGGCGCGGCAGCGATACGCGTGAACGAATCGACGACGAGCGCTGCTGTCGCCTCGCACATCCCGATTCCGGCTAGCGGCTCCTACCCGGCACGGGCCGGCAACCGGCTGCGCCTCCTGATCGACGGCGAGAATGCGTTCCGGCGGATCGCGGAAGCGGTGGAGGCCGCGCAGCACAGTGTCTGGCTCTCCGTCAACTTCCTGCTCCGCGACTTCCGCCTGCCCGATGGCCGCGGCGAGCTGTTCGACCTGCTCGACCGCGCGAAGGCGCGCGGCATCGATATCCGGGTCCTCTTCTGGCGCGCGAGCGCCAACAGCCCCGGCGTCAAGGAGAGCTTCGGCAAGCCTGCCGACAGACAGAGGCTGGCGGCGCGGAAGTCGAGCTTCCTGATCCGATGGGACGCCGTTCCCGGGATCTACTGCCAGCACCAGAAGTTCTGGATCGTCGATGCCGGCCGCGAGACCGAGACCGCCTTCGTCGGTGGCATCAACCTCGCGGCGCATTCGGTTGCGCCTCAGGGCCATGCCGGCGAGGGCCAGTTCCACGATCTCTACTCCGAAGTGACAGGGCCGTCGGCGACCGACGTCCACCACAATTTCGTGCAGCGCTGGAACGGGGCAAGCGAGCGCGACAGGGTGGACGGGACCTGGGGCTCGCCGAACGACGACCTGCCGCTGCCGGCGCGGATCTCGCCGGCGCGAGGCAACAGCCTGGTGCAGATCCAGCGGCAGATGCCGGCCGGCGTCTACGGCCGGACCTAGCCTGAGCGGACGATCCTCGACCAGTATCTCGCTGCGATCGATGCGGCGCAGCGCACGATCTACATCGAGAACCAGGGGCTCGCGATCGAGCCGGTTCTGGCGCGTCTCGACGCGGCGCTCATGCGCGGCATCGATGTCGTCTATCTGACGCCGGGTAACCCCTATCCATATCTGCGTGCGCAGCGGCGTCACCCCGATCACGAGGCCCAGTTCGAGCGGCTGGCGAGCCTCGCCCGCCATCCGCACTTCGCCTTGGTCGGCATCGCCGGGCTGAGCGCGAGTGGGCGCAGCGACGTCTATGTGCATGCCAAGGCTATGATTGTCGACGATGCTTGGGCGACGCTCGGCTCGTGCAACCTGCACGCCTTCTCGCTCTTCGGCCATACCGAGCTGAATGCGTCTCTTTGGGATCCGGGCATCGCGCGCGCCTTCCGCGTGGCGCTGCTGGCTGAGCACCTCGGCGAAGACACGAGCACGCTCGACGACCGCGCGGCGCTCGCGCTCTACCGCCGCGTCGCGAGAGAGAATCGCGCCAAGCGCAAGAGGGGCGATCACGCCTGGCGGGGCATTGCCTACGCGCTCGATCCCGTGACCTACGGCGAATAGCTGTCTTGAATCGGTTGCCGGGCGGTGTCAGCCTCGCGGCCTTCCCAACCCGAGATCCCTCCCATGCGTATCGCCGTCCTGCACTTCTCGCATGAGACCGTCACCTTCCTTCAGTCGGACACGACGGTCGACGACTTCATCTATCAGGGCTCGCCGGCGCGCGGCGAGGCGCTGCTGCAGTCGGCGCCGCGGTCCTATATAGGCGGCTTCGTCAAGGTCGCGCGCGAGTTTCCCGATGTCGAGCTGGTCGGCATCGAGTCGCCGCTGTTCCCCAAGCGCGGCACGGCGTCCGGCTGGATCACGACCGAGGCTTTCGAGCGCTTCCTCGGCAAGATGGTCGCGGAGCTGAAGGAGCAAGGTCCTTTCGACGGCGTCTATCTTTCGCTCCACGGCGCCATGGGCGTGCGCGGCGTGGCGAAGCCGGAGGCCGAGATCGCACGCCGCGTGCGCGCCGTCGTCGGCCGCAAGGCCTTCATCGTCGGCACCTTCGATCCGCACGGCAACGAGGACAGAGAGTTCCTTGAGGCCGCCGACATGGCCTTCTGCGTCAAGTACTTCCCGCACTATGACGACTACCTGCAGGGCGAGCGCGCGGCGCGCACGCTGGTTCGTGCCATCCGCGGCGACTACAAACCCGCGACCGTCACCATCAAGGTGCCGATCGCGACGCCGACCGTGATGCAGTGGACCGGTGCTTCGCCCTGGATGTACCTCGTGCAGCGGGCGCTGACCTGGGAGGCGCGCGAGCCCGACGCCTATGTCAACGTCTTCTTCTCTTTCCCATGGTCGGACGTGTCCGATATCGGCATCTGCGTGCAGGCGATGACCAACGGCGATGCCACGCTCGCCAAGAGGATCGGCGACGACATCGCGGGCTTCGCCTGGCGCAAGCGCGCCGATCTGGTGAAGGCGGCGAAGATCCAGCCGATGCCGGAAGGCGTCGCGCTGGCGAGGAAAGCGGTGGCAGCCGGCGAGGTACCGGTCGTGCTCGCCGATCACAGCGACCGCTCGGGCGCGGCGACCTGGCTCATCGAGCAGGTGATCAAGCAGGATCCCGGCAAGACGCTGATCGCCACCCTTGCCGATGAGGAAGCCTGCGCCAGGCTCGCCAGCGCCAAGGTCGGCGATGCCTTCGACATGGCGGTCGGCGGCCGCCTCGATGAGTCCGCCGGAGAGCCGGTGCACATCCGCGGCAAGGTCCGGCATGTCATCGACAGCCGCAGTCGCCGCAACGGTCCGGGCCAGCGCTGGATCGCAGTCGAGTTCGGCCGCGGCAACGTGGTCGTGCTCAGCCCCTACCTCGTGCAGATCATCGAGGTCGACACCTTGCGCGAGCTCGGCCTCGATCCTGACGGCTTCGATATCATTGCCATCAAGTCGCGCGTGCACTTCCGCCGCGGCTTCGAGGACAACGGCTTCGCCAAGACCATTCACCTAGTCGAGCCGGTCGAACCCTTCCTCGGCACGATCCGCCTCGACGCGCTGCCCTACCGGCATGTCGACCTGACGCAGTTCTACCCCTACGGCAACCCGACCTTTCCCTAGGCCGGCACGGTTAAGTCGAGCGCGACTGGGCTCAACGGCCCTCGATCGCCTCGATCTCCTCGTCGGACAAGCCCAGGTGGTGCCCGATCTCGTGGATGAGCACATGCTCGACCAGGTCGTCGAGGGCGACGTCGCCCCGCTCGGCCCATTCGTCGAGGATCGGCCGGCGGTACAGGTAGACCCGCGACTGTCCGCCGGGAAGATCGGCCGAGCTGCGGTCGGTCAGGTCGACGCCGTCATAGAGGCCGGTCAGCCCGAACGGATCTTCGATCCCTACGGCCTTCAAGATCTCGTCATCGGCGAATTCCTGGACGTGGAAGACGATGTCGCCGGCCATCCGGCGGAAGGGCTGCGGCAGGCGGGCATAAGCCGCTTCGGCGAGCTGGGCGAGCTCGTCGAGGGTCGGCGCCGCGCGGTTCTTCCAGTCGCTCATGGCGCCCTGCGATAGCGGGCGCTAGCCTCGGATGCAAGCACCGAGGAGTTGCCGATGCGCCCGAAGAAGCTGGAAGGATCTGCGCGTGCCGCCGTGCTCGCCCTGCTCGACGGCTGGACCGAGGTTCAGGGACGCGATGCGATCCGCAAGGTCTTCGAGTTCGACGATTTCAGCCGCGCCTTTGCCTTCATGACTCGGATCGCGCTCAAGGCCGAGCAGCTCGACCATCATCCCGAGTGGTCGAACGTCTACAACAGGGTCGAGATCGTGCTCGCCACCCACGATGCCGGCGGCGTCACCGAGCTGGACGCGGCGCTCGCCAGGTTCATCGACGGGGCGGCGAAAGGCACGCCGAACTGAGCGTCACTTCGGCTGCATGCGCAGCGCGCCATCGAGGCGGATGGTCTCACCGTTCAGCATCGGGTTGTCGATGATCGCGAGCACCAGCCGCGCATACTCTTCGGGGTGGCCGAAGCGGGTCGGGAAGGGTACGCCGGCGGCCAGCGAGTCCTGCACCGCCTGCGGCATGTTGAGGAGAAGCGGCGTGCCGAAGAGGCCGGGCGCGACGGTGCAGACGCGGATGCCCGACCGGGCGAACTCCCGCGCCGCCGGCAGCGTCAGCGCGGCGACGCCGCCCTTGGAGGCGGCATAGGCCGCCTGACCGATCTGGCCCTCATAGGCGGCGACCGAGGCGGTGGTGACGACGACACCGCGCTCGCCGTCTTCCAGGGTCGGGAGCTGGGCGGCGCCGGCCGCGACCAGCCGCATGATGTTGAAGGTGCCGATCAGGTTGACCTCGATCACGCGGCGGAAATCGGCGAGCGCCAGCGGTCCCTCGCGGCCGACGATGCGCGCGGCCGGCGCGATGCCGGCGCAGGCGACGGCGACGCGGGCCGGTCCATGCGCCTTGGCCGCTGCGGCGACCGCCGCCTCGGTCGAGGCGGCGTCGGCGACGTCGCATATCTGCGCCATGCCGCCGATCTCCTTGGCTAGAGTCTCGGCGGCGTCCTTGTTGACGTCGAAGACCGCGACCTTGGCGCCGGCCTTCGCCAATGCGCGCGCCGTCGCCGCGCCGAGGCCCGAACCGCCGCCGGTGACGATCGCCGCATGACCGTGAAGCTTCATGTCTCGTTCCCCGCCGAGTGTGCGTCCGCGTAGTAGACAAGGATGGCAGCGGCTGGCAATACCGAACCGAATGGATGAGTTCGCCTCATCGATGTCGCGGCTCGACGGGCCGCTGGTCTGGCAGGCGCTTCAGTCGCTGCGCGAGGAGCTGGATGCGGCCGAGCGCGATCACATCGCGCGGCACTTCGCCGGGCAGGTGAGGGCCCGCAGCTTCGCCGCGCCGATCGCAAGCTCGCCCATCGTCGACGCCGCGGCCAACATGCTCGATGCCGAAGGCTACTGCGCGCTCACCTCGCTGCTGTCGTCGGCGCAGGTCGCCGAGGTCGTGCAGCATTTCCGTGCGCGCCCGTGCTTCAACGCGCATATCAGCAAGAGCAGCGACGGAATCCCGCGACACCTCGGCAACGGGGCGGAGGCATTCCACTACGGCAGCTATGCTCTCGACGACATCGTCGCTGCCCCCTTCCTCTTCGAGCTCGCCAACAGCCCCGCCCTGCTTGCCATCGCCGAGCGCCATCTCGGCTGCACGCCGACGCTCTACTCGCTGAACGCTTGGTGGTCGTTTCCCGGACTCGCGCGCCCGGCCGAGGTCTCACAGTCTTTTCACCGCGACCTTGACGACTTCCGTTTCTGCACGCTCTTCCTCTACCTGACCGATGTGGGCGAGAAGGGCGGGCCGCATGTCTATGTGCGCCGCACGCATCGCATCGAGCTCTTCGAGCAGGAGATGGCGAAGGCGGAGGCCGGCGCGCTCGACGACATCGATCCGCGCGTGCGCGAGGCGGTGAGCGCGGGCGAATTCCGCCGCGGCCAGGCCTATGGACTCGATCCGGCAATCCTGAAGCTGTTCGGCCATCTTACCGACATGATCCCGGGGCCGGCGGGCAGCGGTCTCATCGCCGACACCTACGGCTTGCACATGGGCATCCCGCCGGAGAGCGGGCCGCGGCTGATCTTCTGGGCGCGCTACGGCCTCCATGTAAACGACGGCCCGCAGGCGCCGCCGTTTGAGGAGCGCCTGATCGCCTCCCGGATTCCCTGGGACGACCGCGCCCGCTACATCAATCGCGCGCTTTACCGGAGCTGATCCGCCTCTTTCTCTTCGCCGGCTGGTGCTCGTAGGAGGCCGGCGTCTCGCTCATCGCTCGCATGCGGCGCGTATTGGCGGTTTCATGCTCCATAAATGTGCGGAGCACCTCGTTGATCCGCGTCTGGTAGCGCGGCCCGCCCTTGCGAAAGAAGGCGAGAACGTCCGCGTCGAGCTTGATGCTGATATGCTCCTTGCTATGCGAGCTGCGGCGTGCCCGCGCGAACCACGCCTCGTCCGCAATCGGGGATGCGTCCGGATCGGAGGCGACGGCCGCCGCGATCTCCTCGTCGGTCAGCGCATTGACAAGCTTCCAGTCGGTACGGTCCCTCATCGGTCGCAGCGAGCCGCCCGCTCCGATCTTGTACACCTTGCCGTCAATCAGCTTGGCGTGAGTGATACGTTCGCGCTTCACTTAGCGTGGCCTTTCGGGCGGAAAAGATGCGGATGCTTTCACCTCGCATCGTGTAAACGACGAAAAGCAAGCCGGAGGGCGACATGGCGATCAGTCGCCAACGCTCTTCGCCTGCGCTTTCCTCCAAAGACTCGATTCCATGGGGATCACCAAACGCAGCGGCAGCGGCCACGAAGTCGACTCCGTGCTTCCGCCGATTGACGAGACGCTTCGTCTCGTCCCATTGAAAGTCCATGTCGGAATGACGGCCCTTCCAGGGGTCTTCCGCTACTCTCACGCCGCCCCCATGGCGTGATCTGTAGCGTATATACGCTAGTATATACTGTGACCGAGAGCAAGGGTTACCGGCGTAACTACTCCTCCAGCTCGACCAGGCTCGCGCCTTCCTCGACCTGCTCGCCGGCGGCGTAGCCGACCTCGGCGACCTTGCCGGCGCGCGGCGCCTTGACCGTGTGCTCCATCTTCATCGCTTCGAGGACCACCAGCGGCTGGCCTTTCTCGACCTTGTCGCCGGGCCTGACCAGCACCTGGACGAGCTTTCCGGGCATCGGTGCGGTCAGGCGTCCGCCGGCGCCGGCGTCGAGGCCGGCACGCCTCGTCGGATCGACGAAGAGCAAGCGGCGCGGACCGCCCGCGTCGAACACCGTCACCTCGTCGCCGCGGATGACGACGTTGACCGAGGAGGCGACGCCGTCGAGCGTAGCCGGAATCGTATTTCCGACGGCGCTTCCCAAGGTCGCCGCAACCGTTCCGCCCGGCAAGTCGAGGCGATAGCGTGTCGGCTCGAAATGCACGATGACGGCGATATCGCGCTCGCCGTCCTTCCATTGGAAGCGGGCCAGCCCTTCATCATTGAGGCGCCAGCCGCGCGTGTCGTTCCACGGCGAGTGGCGATCGTTCGACCGGCCCGCCGCGCCGGCGCGGTTCCGCTCGATCTCCTGGAGCTTCGCCAACGTCGCGAGCGCGATCACGCGATCGGAGGCCGGCACCTCGGCCGGGATGACCTCGGCGCCGTGGCGCGCGAGAAAGCCGGTATCGACCTCGCCGCTGACGAAGGCGGGATGGTCGGCGAGACGCTTCAGGAAGGCTGCATTGGTGGCGAGGCCGACGACCTCGACTTCCGACAGGGCGCGGGCGAGGCGGCGGGCGCAGGACTCGCGGTCGGCGGCATGCACGATGATCTTGGCGATCATCGGATCGTAGTGGATGCCGATCGTGTCGCCGGCGCCGACGCCGGTGTCGATGCGGACCGACGCCGACTCCGCAGGGAAGATAAGGTGGTGCAGCGTTCCCGTCTGCGGCAGGAAATCCCGCGCCGGGTCCTCGGCGTAGAGCCGGACCTCCATGGCATGGCCGTCGAGCGGGATGTCGTTCTGCCGGAGCGGCAGAGGTTCGCCTGAGGCGACGCGGAGCTGCCACTCGACCAGGTCCTGTCCGGTGATCATCTCGGTCACCGGGTGCTCGACCTGGAGGCGGGTGTTCATCTCCATGAAATAGAAGCGCTCGCCCTCGGCGATGAACTCGACCGTACCGGCGCCACGATACCCCACTGCACGCGCCGCCGCGACCGCGGCCTCGCCCATTTCCTGCCGCCGCGCCGGCGTCATGCCCGGCGCCGGCGCCTCCTCGAGCACCTTCTGGTGGCGGCGCTGGATCGAGCAGTCGCGCTCATGCAGATAGACGCAGTTGCCATGCGCGTCGGCGAAGACCTGGATCTCGATGTGGCGGGGCCGCGTCAGGTACTTTTCCACCAGCACGCGATCGTCGCCGAAGGACGACGCGGCCTCGCGCTTGGCCGAAGCGAGCGCTGAGGAAAAGTCCTTCTCGGCCCCGACGATGCGCATGCCCTTGCCGCCGCCGCCGGCGGAGGCCTTGACCAGCACCGGAAAGCCGATGCGCCGGGCCTCGGATGTCAGCTTCGCCTCCGCCTGGTCGTCGCCGTGGTAGCCGGGGACGAGCGGCACGCCGGTCCTCTCCATCAGCGCCTTGGCCGCGGATTTCGAGCCCATGGCGCGGATGGCGGAGGCCGGCGGGCCGACGAAGACGATGCCGGCGGCGGCGCAGGCTTCGGCGAACCCGGCGTTCTCGGAGAGGAAGCCATAGCCCGGATGGATCGCTTCCGCGCCCGCCTTCCGCGCGGCCTCCAGGATGCGCTCGATGCGCAGGTAGCTTTCGCGCGCCGGCGCCGGCCCGATCGGATGCGCCTCGTCGCAGGCATGCACATGGCGGGCATCGCGATCGGCCTCGGAATAGACGGCGATGGTGCGTAGGCCCAGCCGTCTCGCCGTGCGCGCGACGCGGCAGGCGATCTCGCCGCGATTGGCGATCAGGAGGCTCTTCAGCATGTCACGCCGCCTCCAGCGCCGGCAGCGTCTCCAGGATGCCGAGCTGCAGATGGTAGCCGGTCGATCCCGGCATCGCCGTGTTCACCACATTGAGGTGGCGGTCGAGATGCTCGTTCCAGCGGCCGTCATCGTGGAGATAACGGTTGAACATGAAGCGGACGTGACGAGCGAGCTCGAGCTTGAGGTGCGGGCGCTGCGCATAGGCCTTGAGGCACTCGGTCAGCGGCCATATCCGCTTCTTTTCGTTCAGCGCGCGACCGTAGCGGTCGACCTCGTCGTAGACGCCGCCGAGCTGCACGTCGATCCCATGGGCGCGCGCGAACTCGAACAGCTTGTCGGCGGCCTCTCTCGCCTCCGGCCGCTGGAAGCGCCGGGCGAAGCGCTCGAGCAACCAGGCCCACTCGAAGTGGTGGCCCGGCTCGACGATGTGGCCGCGCTGCGGGTCGGGCGTCCAGTCGGCTCGGAAGTACTCTCCGAGCGTCGCGCCGTTGAAGAACTTGGCGAGGAAGAGGTCGACGATCTTGTTGCCCTCCTCACGGTAGACCGGCGCCGGCGCCGCCTCGTCGAGCGAGAGCAGGCCTTCCAGCAGGTGCATGTGCGGGTTCTGGAGGTGCGGGCCAGGAAGGATGTTCCAGGCCTCGTCGGCAGCGACGTGGAAGCCGCCGTTGGTGCCGTCATGCAGCTTGACCCTGACGACCTCGAGCGTGTCCTCGGCGGCGGAGAGCGCGGTCACGTCGCGCGTCGCGCGGTGATAGTAGCCGAGGGCGAAGAGCACGAAGGCGTGACCGTAGAAATCCTTGCGCCCGTCGAGCTTCTGCCCGTCGGGCGTCACCGTGAAGAACCAGCCGCCGTTCCTTTTGTCGCGATAGTGACGCATCAGGAAGGCATAGCCTTCGCGGGCCGCGCGCTCATTGTCGCCGCGATGGCCCAGGATGCAGGCATGGCTGTAGCAGTAGATCTGCCTGCATTGGACCAGTAGGCGCTTGTAGCCGAGCTCAACGGGCGTCAGGTTCTGGTGCAGACGCTCGTGGAAGCCGCCATGCTTTGCATCCCACCCATGCGTCCGCCAGATCGGCAGGTGCCGCTCGAAGAGCCAGGTGCGAGCCCGCGCGGCGAGGGTCGGATCGCTCATCCGCGTGCCCAGCTCGGCTTCCTCTTGTCGAGGAAGGCCTGGATGCCCTCGGCGCCTTCGGGTGACGCGCGGCGTTTGGCGATGCGGGCGCCGGTATCGCGCATCAGCGCCTCGTCGATCGGCCGGGACGCGACATCGCGCACCAGCTCCTTCGCCGCGGCCTGCGCCTCGGGTCCGCCCAGCAGCAGCTCGCCGACCAGCTTCTCCACGGCCTCGTCGAGATTCCCGGGCGCGACCACGTCGTGGACGAGGCCGATGCGCTTTGCTTCCGGCGCCTCGAAGACCTCGCCGGTAACAGCGTAACGGCGCATCTGGCGCGCGCCGATCGCGGCGGCGACATAGGGGCCGATCGTCGCCGGCACGAGGCCGAGCCTTACCTCGGAAAGCGAGAATTTGGTGCCCTCGGCGGCGATCGCGACATCGCAGCAGGAGACCAGCCCGATGCCGCCGGCGAAGGCCGCACCATGCACCTTGCCGACCACCGGCTTCGGCAGGATGTCGAGCGTCTTCAGCATCAGCGCGAGCCGATAGCCGTCCTCGAGATTCTCCTTCTCGCTCGCCTGGCCCCGGCGGCGCATCCAGTTGAGATCGCCGCCGGCGGAGAAGGCCTTGCCGTTGCCGGTCAACACCATCAGCCGGATCTTTGGGTCGGTGGCAATACGCTCGAAGGTCGATCGCAGCTCCTCGATCAGGACCTCGTTGAAGGCGTTGCGGATCTCCGGGCGGTTGAGGGCGACGATGGCGACACCGCGCGCATCGGTCGAGGTCAGGACAAGCGGTTCGCTCAAGGGCGCCTCACATGCGGAAGACGCCGAAGCGCGTCTCGGGGATCGGCGCGTTGAGCGCCGCGGAGATGCCGAGCCCAAGCGCCATGCGCGTATCGAGCGGGTCGATGATGCCGTCGTCCCAGAGCCGCGCGCTGGCGTAGTAGGGGTGGCCCTGCGTCTCGTACTGCTTGCGGATCGGCGCCTTGAAGGCTTCTTCCTGGGCAGCGGGCCAGGCGGCGCCCTTGACCTCGATGTTGTCGCGGCGAACCTGCGCCAGCACGTTGGCGGCCTGCTCGCCGCCCATGACCGAGATGCGCGCGTTTGGCCACATCCACAGGAGCCGCGGCTGATAGGCCCGCCCGCACATGCCGTAATTGCCGGCGCCGAAGCTGCCGCCGACGATCACCGTGAATTTCGGCACCTGGGCGCAGCTCACCGCCGTCACCAGCTTGGCACCGTCCTTGGCAATGCCGCCGGCCTCGTACTTGCGGCCGACCATGAAGCCCGAGATATTCTGCAGGAAGAGGAGCGGGATCTTGCGCTGGCAGCAGAGCTCGATGAAATGCGCGCCCTTGAGCGCCGACTCCGAGAACAGGATGCCGTTATTGGCGAGAATCCCGACCGGATAGCCGAAGATGCGCGCAAAGCCGCAGACCAGAGTCGCCCCGTAGCGCGCCTTGAACTCATCGAGCCGGGAACCGTCGACCAATCGGGCAATCACCTCGCGCACGTCATAGGGCGTGCGCAGGTCGGGCGGGACAACACCGTAGAGCTCGGCTGGATCGTATCTCGGGTCTTCCGGGGTCGCGACGTCGAGCGGGTTCGACTTCACGCGGTTCAGGTTGCCGACGATCTGGCGTGCTAGGCCCAACGCATGCGCATCGTCCTCGGCAAAGTGGTCGGCGACGCCGGAAATCCGGGTGTGGACATCGGCGCCGCCGAGATCCTCGGCCGAGACGATCTCGCCGGTCGCGGCCTTCACCAGCGGCGGACCGCCGAGGAAGATCGTCCCCTGGTTCTTGACGATGATCGCCTCGTCCGACATCGCCGGTACATAGGCGCCGCCCGCGGTGCAGCTCCCCATGACGACGGCGATCTGCGGCACGCCGGCCGCCGAAAGCGTCGCCTGATTGTAGAAGATTCGGCCGAAATGGTCGCGGTCGGGAAAGACCGAGTCTTGGTTCGGCAGGTTGGCGCCGCCTGAATCGACGAGATAAAGGCAGGGAAGGTTGTTCTCGCGCGCGATCTCCTGGGCACGGAGATGCTTCTTCACCGTGATCGGGTAGTAGGTGCCGCCCTTGACCGTCGCGTCGTTGGCGACGACCACGCATTCGCGCCCCGAGATGCGTCCGATCCCGGTCAGGATGCCGCCGGCCGGCACCTCGTCGTCATAGAGCGTGTATCCGGCGAGCTGCGAGAGCTCGAGGAAGGGCGATCCCGGATCGAGCAGCGTGCGCACGCGCTCGCGCGGCAAGAGCTTATTGCGGCCGAGATGGCGCTTGCGTGCTTCCTCGCCGCCGCCCTGCTTGATCTTCTGGATCACGGTGCGGAGGTCGTTGACTTGCACCCGCATCGCGTCCGCGTTGCGGCGGAACTCCTCCGAGCGCGGGCTGATCTGGGAAGAGAGGACGGTCATGCGCTGACCTTCCGACCGCTCTTCGCTCGGCCCCCGCCCTCCCCCGCGCCTTGCGCGGGAGAGGGGGCACAAGCGCATCGCGTCCTACCCCCTCTCCCGCGAAGCGGGGGAGGGTGGGAGCCTTGCGAAGCGCGGTCGGAGCGATGCGGTATCATCGGCAGAAGGATCGGCTCACGCTCACCAACCGCCGGTCTCGAGCCAGCGGTCGATCTGCTCGAGCCGGTCGTGGCCCCAGAAGGGCTCGCCGTCGACGATGAAGAAGGGCGAGCCGAAGACGCCGGCCGCGATCGCGCGGTCGGTCTCGGTGCGAAGCTTGTCCTTGATCGCCTGGTCGTTGATGCCGGCGAGCAACGCCTGGGCGTCGACGCCGACCTTGGGTCCGAGCTCGGCCGCCTGCTCGCCGGTCTCGGGCGGCTGGCCCTCGCCGAAGATCCGGTGGTAGACGGCCTTGGCATAGGCGCGGGCCTTGCCGGGGTCGGTCGCGTCGATGAAATAGAAGCCGCGCGCGGCGGCGACCGAAAGGAACGGGAACTTGGCCGGAAGCTGGAACGGCACCCCGATCTCGCGGGCCGAGCGTTCCATGTCGCGCTTGGAATAGGCGCCCTTGAGCGGGAACTCAATCAGCGGCCGCGAGCCGGTCACCTTGAAGACGGCACCGAGCAGGAAAGGCCGCCACGAGGCCGAGCGGCGGTGGTTTTCGGCGAGCTTGTCGATCTTCTGGGCGGCGAGGTAGCCGTAAGGCGAGGAGAAGTCGAACCAGAACTCGATCGGCTGCGGCATCTCTGGACTCTACCCCCTCTTCGCGAACGATTGTTCATAGCCGCTTTCCGGATTTCCCACCAGATGGGGCTGTCCCAGATAACTACCTGAGATGACGCTTAACCCATTGTTTGATCTGGGTTAGTTGCTTGGATGGGTCACTGGTGTTGAAGCGCCACTCGCACTCCTTCAAGA
>VGEN01000026.1 GCA_016869285.1 Alphaproteobacteria bacterium | reverse complement strand
AAATGTTCGATCAGGCGATCCTGCTTCGAGACCCCCAATCGGCTCCGTCGTATCCGTCCCATGATAACTCCATAACCGAGTTATCTGGGACAGCCCCGACTTCTATATCGATGGCGAGGGCGAACAGGCCTTCATCGCGCTCGCCGATGCCCTGGTCGCAGCGTCCCACGATCTCGATCGGGTCAAGGCCGAGCGCCACGATCTGCCGAACCTCCGCTTCTTCGATCGCGGCCGCTTTGTTCGCACCGAGATGTCGGCGCGGCTCCTTGGCTTGGACGACGCAATTCCGTCACCCTACCTGATGGGGCTGATGGACCAGTTCTTCGACGGCAAGCTGACGCCGATGGTGCAGACCTCCCGCGGCTGCCCCTATTCCTGCACCTTCTGCCATGACGGCCTCGACTACATGAGCAAGACGAGGCGCTTCAGCCAGCAGCGCATCGACGCCGAGCTCGCATATGTCTTCGAACGCGTGAACGTTCCGACCATCACGCTCGCCGACCTCAACTGGGGCATGTTCCCCGGAGATCTCGACACCGCCCGCACCTTCGCGCGCATGAAGGCCGAGAAAGGCTGGCCGAGGCTGGTCAACACGGCGACCGCCAAGAACCAGAAGCAGCGCGTGATCGAGATGGCCTCGATCCTCAAGGAGAGCATGGTCGTCGGCGCCTCGATCCAATCGACCGATCTGGAGGTGCTGAAGCACATCAAGCGCACCAACATCGCCTTCGATGCGATCGTGACCATGGCCAAGCAGTCGAAGACCAACAACTCGACCAGCTTCTCCGAGATCATCCTCTGCCTGCCGGGCGACACGAAGGAGAAGCACGTCAAGTCGGTCTACGACATGCTGGATGCGGGCATCCAGGACATCAACAGCCATCAGTTTGTGCCTCTGCCGGGCACCGAAGCCGCCGATGCCGAGGTCCGCGCCAGCTGGAAGTACGAGACGAAATTTCGGGTCATGCCGCGCTGCTTCGGCGAGTACCGGATCTACGACCAGCGCCATACCGTCTTCGAGTACAACGCGGTCTGCGTCGCCAACCGCACGATGCCCTTTGCCGATTATCAGGAGTGCCGCTGGTTCGACCTCACCGTGTCGATCTTCAACAACGGCAGCATCCTCTCCGAACTCTATCAGTTCGCCGCCCAGTTCGGCATCAAGCGTTCCGACCTCATTCGCGTCATCCATGAGCTGGCAACCCGGCCCGACAGCCCGCTTCGCAAGCTCTACGAGGATTACCGCGCCGACGAGGAGCGGAACTTCTGGGACGACGAGGAGTCGCTGCGGGCCTTCCTGGCCACGCCTGAGGCGCTCGAGGGCTATCGCGCCGGCAAGTACGGCACGAACCAAGTCTATATGTACCGCACGCTCGGCATGGCGACGCATCTCGACGACGTGATCGACATCATGACGAAGGCTGTCGCGGACCGGCTCGCCGCGCAAGTGCTGAGCGACCCGAAGGTCGGGCAGTACATCAGCGAGCTTCGCCAGGTGATGCTTGCGATCAAGTCGAGCCCGCTCGACATCGATCGTATCTTCACGCTCGACCTGCATTTCGACTTCGCCGCGCTGTGGCAGAACGTGTTCCAGATGGATCCGCTTGCGCTCTGGCAGGCCGAACCGCGGACCTTCACGATCGGCCATGACGCGCAGCAACGCCGGAACCTGGAGCAGTATTTCAGCCAGTTCGGCCGATCGCTCGAGGGGCTGTCGCATCTGATCCACCGCTCGACAGCCCAGGTCCTCCACCGCGCCTTTCTCGAAGGCGGGGTGTCGGTGGCAAAGCACGAGAAGGCGGTGCCGGTCGCGGCCGAGTAGCCCTAAGGCGCCTCGCAGCCCTTGAAGTTTTCCGCTTCCATGCGGCGCTCGAAGGCGGCCGCCGCGGCGTCGGCTTCGACTAGCCGCGCCTTGACCGCATCCCAGTCGGCGAAGCGCAGGACCACCACCCAGGTGCCGTAGGGATCGCGATTGACCGCATCCGGGCGGTCGAGCAGATCCTCGTTGCTCTCGACCACATCGGCGGCGAAGGGCGTGCGGGCCGAGGCGACCAGCTTGCCCGACTCCACCACGGCGACCGCCTGCCCGGCCTCGATCGGCCGCCCGGCCCGCTTCGGCGTGATCGCGATGACCTTGCGCGCCATGGCGACGGCGACCGCGGTGATCCCGACCGCCACTAACCCGTCCTCGCGGCGGCGATACCAAAGCATGTTCTCGGTCTCGTAGAGCCGGTCGTCGGGGACCTGGCAGCCGCGCGCGGTCGCCATCTTCAATAGGTCAGGACGCGCACGTCGTCCTCCATCACCTGGCGCATAAGGTTGGCCGAGCCGACCAGCCCCGCGCATTCCGGGATCAAGTCGGCCTCGGTCATGTCGAACAGCTCGAGATTGGCCGGGCAGCCGTAGAAACGGGCGCCTGCCTCATGCGCCTGGCGCATCAGGTCGTAGACGGTCAGGGTGCCGCCAGGCTTCAGCGTCAATCCGGCGGCGACGCCCTTGCGCAGGAGCCGGCCGGCGGTCGCCATCATCACGACCTGGACCTCGTAGTCCAGGGCCGCTGCGGCAGCCGCCTGGTGGAAAGGGGCGCCGAGCTCCTCGCCATTGCGCGGATCGGTGTTGATCATCACGATGATGAGCTTCCTCGGCACGATGCCGATGATCGGGTGGAAGCCCGCGATAATCAACCGGGAGAAACCGTGCGCCTGCGCATCGTCGACCAGGGACAAGCCGTGCCGATCGACACACACGCCGTCCCTTACGGCATAGCAGCGGCGATGAAGGCGGATGACGAGCCGGTGCTGACCCTCTGCAACGCGTCCTCTCCCTATATCTCAGTCGGCGCCAACCAGGACCTCGCCCGCGAGGTCGACGAGGACTATTGCCGCGGGCGTGGCCTTCCCGTGCTCCGGCGCGAGGTCGGCGGCGGCGCCGTGCTGATCGATCGCGATCAGCTCTACTTCCACTACATCTTCCCCCGGAGGATGGCGCCCGAGCGGGCGGAGCGGCTGTTCCCTCGCTTCATCGAGCCGGTGCTCGGCACCTACGCCGCTCTGGGCCTCGCCGCCGATCATCGCCCGCCGAACGACATCCAGATCAACGGACGAAAGCTGGGCGCGACCGCCGCGGCCGAGATCGGCGCCGCGGTCGTCCTCGCCGGCAGCTTCCTCCAGGACTTCGACCGCGAGACAATGGCGATGAGCCTCAGGGTTCCGGATCCGAGCTTTCGTGACCTGCTGCGCCGCAGCCTCGCCGACCACATGACGACGATGCGCGAGCAACTGGACGAGCTGCCTTCCCGCGCGCGGCTCAAGGCGCTGTTCCTGGCGCGCGTCGCTGGAATGATCGGCGTCCACCCAGCCGATGACGAGCCCACGCACGCAGAGGCCGCGGCGATCGCGGACGCCGCGGCCCGCCATGCCGACCCGGCCTGGACGCACCGCATCGGTCGCAAGCTGGTGACCGGCGGCTTCAAGATCGCCGAAGGCGTCCATCTGACGGAGGGCGAGCAGCGAACCCCGGGCGGCCGGGTCCGCGCCCGGCTGCTGGAGAAGGACGGGCGGATAGAGGGTCTCGAGCTCTCGGGCGACGTCACCTGCTTTCCCGCCGGCGGCCTGGAACGCTTGGCCCGGCGCCTCGTTGGGCTGGAGATCAGCCCGGGATCGAGCCTCGCATCCGAGGTAGAGGGCGCCATCGGCGCTCTCGCGCTCGACCTTCCCGGCGTTTCCCCGTCCGACCTTGCACAGGCCATCCTCAAAGCCCGGACCCAGCCATAGGTTTCGTCGGTCGCGGGTCTGGCGCAGGAGCGGAGCGGACGGCAGTCTTGTCTGTCGTTAGCTTCCGCACTCCCCTTTGCGAATCAACCGCTTGACGTCACAGGTAAGAAAATTGCGCCGTATCCTGTGATTGATTGCGGTACGCCTTCGACGGTAGACTGTTCCGCTTCATGAAACGCCTGACGCGGCCGGGGGGCCGCGCCAAGGTCGGAGGAGGGACACCCATGACACTTAGTCGGCGTGGATTCTTCCGCCTGACAGGAACCGGGCTGGCCGGTTCCTCGCTGGCGGCGCTCGGCTTCGGTGCGGGCGAGGCGGTCGCCGCCTCGGTCCGGCCGTTCAAGCTGGCTCGGGCCACCGAGACACGGAACACCTGTCCGTACTGCTCAGTGAGCTGCGGCGTGATCCTCTATACGCAGGGCGATCGCGCCAAGAACGCCAAGTCCGAGATCATCCATGTCGAAGGCGATCCGGATCACCCGGTGAACCGCGGCACGCTCTGCCCGAAGGGCGCCTCCCTCCTCGACTTCATCAAGTCGCCGACCCGCGTGAAGTACCCGATGCACCGCACGGCGGGCTCGCGCGAGTGGAAGCGCGTGAGCTGGGAGTTCGCGCTCGACCGCATCTCCAAGCTGATGAAGGAGGACCGCGACAAGAACTTCGTCGCGAAGAACTCGGACGGCGTCACCGTCAACCGCTGGCCGACGGTGGGCTTCCTCGCCGCCTCGGCCACCTCGAACGAGACCGCGTTCATGACCTACAAGGTCGTGCGCTCCTCGGGAATGGTCGTCTTCGACAATCAAGCAAGAGTTTGACACGGCCCCACGGTGGCCAGTTTGGCCCCTACGTTCGGTCGTGGCGCGATGACGAATGGCTGGAATGACATCAAGAACGCCGATGTCATCACCATCATGGGCGGCAATGCCGCCGAAGCGCATCCTTGCGGCTTCAAATGGGTTACCGAGGCGAAGGCCCACAACAAGGCCAAGCTGATCGTCGTCGACCCCCGCTTTACGCGCTCGGCGGCGGTTTCCGACCTCTACTGCCCGATCCGGCAGGGCTCGGACATCGCCTGGCTCGGCGGCCTCATCAACTACATTCTCGAGAAGGACAAGACCCAGAAAGAGTACGTCGCGCTCTACACGAACGCGGCCTTCATCGTGAAGGCGGGCTACAGCTTCAAGGACGGGCTCTTCACCGGCTATGACGAGCAGCGGCGCGACTACAACCGCGCCGAGTGGGACTACGTGCTCGACGAGCAGGGCATGGCCAAGGTCGACCCGACCCTGACCGACCCGCGCTGCGTCTATCAGCTGATGAAGCAGCATTACGCCCGCTACACCGTCGACATGGTCTCCAGAATCACGGGATCGCCCAAGGACAAGATGGTGCAGGCGTGGGAGATGATCGCCTCCACCGGCACGCCCGACCGTTCGCATACCTCGATGTATGCGTTGGGATGGACGCAGCACGCCAAGGGCAGCCAGAACATCCGCGCGATGGCGATGGTGCAGCTGCTGCTGGGCAACATCGGCATTCCCGGCGGCGGCATGAACGCGCTGCGCGGGCACTCGAACATCCAGGGGCTGACCGACCTCGGGCTGATGAGCAATCTGATCCCGGGCTACCTGACCCTGGCGAATGATCGCGAGCCCGACTACGCCACATATATGCGCACGCGCCAGTTCAAGCCGATCCGTCCGAACCAGACCAGCTTCTGGCAGAACTACAGCAAGTTCTTCGTCTCGTTCCAGAAGTCGATGTTCGGCGCGGCGGCGACCAAGTACAACGACTGGGCCTACGACTATCTGCCCAAGCTCGACGTCACCTACGACGTGCTGCGCGCCTTCGAGCTGATGCACCAGGGCAAGATCAACGGCTATTTCTGCCAGGGCTTCAATCCGCTTCTCTCGTTCCCCAACAAGAAGAAGCTGACGGAAGCTCTGACCAAGCTGAAGTGGTTGGTGGTCATGGATCCGCTGAAGACGGAAACCGCCGCCTTCTGGGAGAATCACGGCGAGCACAACGACGTGGATCCGACCAAGATCCAGACCGAAGTGTTCATGTTGCCGACCTCGTGCTTCGCCGAGGAGGACGGCTCGCTCACCAACTCCTCGCGCTGGATCCAGTGGCACTGGAAGGCGGCTGAGCCGCCGGGCGAGGCCAAGACCGACATCGACATCATGGCGTCGCTCTACCGGCGAATGAAGGCCATGTACGCCAAGGACGGCGGGGCATTCCCCAATCCGATCCTGAGCCTGACCTGGCCTTACATCGACCCGGAGAAGCCGCTCGCCGAGGAGCTTGCCAAGGAGATCAACGGCAAGGTCCTTGAGGATGTGCCGGATGCGGCCGATCCTACCCGGATCGTGCTGCGCGCCGGTCAGCAAATGCCGGCTTTCGCGCTGCTGCGCGACGACGGCAAGACCGCGGCGGGGTGCTGGATCTACACCGGCGTCTTTACCGATGCCGGCAACATGATGGCGCGGCGCGACACCACCGACCCCGCCAATCGCGGGGTATTCCCGAACTGGGCCTTCTCGTGGCCAGCCAACCGGCGGGTCCTCTACAACCGCGCCTCGGCCGACAAGGACGGCAAGCCGTGGAGCCACCGGAAGCGGCTGGTCGAGTGGAACGGCCGGTCCTGGGGCGGCTTCGACGTCCCCGACTTCGGCGTCGCGGTCAATCCGACCGCCGGCACCATGCCCTTCATCATGAATCCTGAGGGCGTGGCGAGGCTCTTCACCCGCGGCATGATGCGCGACGGACCATTCCCCGAGCACTACGAGCCGTTCGAGAGCCCGGTCGTCAATCCGCTCGCGCCGAAGATCGTCGGCAATCCGGTCGCCCGCGTCTTCAAGGGCGACATGGAAGTCTTCGGCAAAGCCTCGGACTTCCCGCTGGCGGCGACCACCTATCGTCTGGTCGAGCACTTCCACTTCTGGTCCAAGCATGTGCCGGTCAATGCCGTGCTGCAGCCGGAGCTCTTCGTGGAGATCTCGGAGGAGCTCGCCAAGGAGAAGAACATCTCCAGGGGCGACTGGGTCCGCGTCCGCTCGAACCGCGGCGCGATCAAGGCGAAGGCGGTGGTGACCAAGCGGATCAAGCCGCTGATGTGCGACGGCAAGCCCGTGCACATCGTCGGCATTCCGCTCCACTGGGGCTTCACCGGCGCAACCAAGAAGGGCTTCGGCGCCAACACGCTTACCCCCTATGTCGGCGACGCCAATATCGAGACGCCCGAGTACAAGGCGTTCCTAGTCGATATTGAGCGCATTTCGCCGCCGGTCGCGTGAGGGGAGGAAGCCATGGCAACGCTGCAATCGCTCGACATCAAGCGGCGCTCGGCGACCACCGAGACACCGCCGAACGTGCGCTCCTCGATTGAGGTCGCGAAGCTCATCGACGTCTCCAAGTGCATCGGCTGCAAGGCCTGCCAGGCGGCGTGCTATGAGTGGAACGACCTGCACGAGGAGGTCGGGATCAATGTGGGCCTGTACGAGAACCCGCATGACCTGACCGACAAGACCTGGACGCTGATGAGGTTCACCGAGTTCGACAACAAGGGAAACCTCGAGTGGCTGATCCGCAAGGACGGCTGCATGCACTGCGAGGACCCGGGCTGCCTCAAGGCCTGCCCGGCCCCGGGCGCGATCGTCCAGTACCAGAACGGCATCGTCGACTTCATCTCGGAGAACTGCATCGGCTGCGGGTATTGCGTGAAGGGTTGCCCCTTCAACATCCCGCGCATCTCCAAGGCCGACAACAAGGCCTATAAGTGCACGCTGTGCTCGGACCGCATCTCGGTCGGCCAGGCTCCGGCCTGCGCCAAGGCATGCCCGACCCAGGCGATCTACTTCGGCACCAAGGAGGAGATGAAGGTCCATGCCGAGGGCCGTATCGCCGATTTGAAGGAACGCGGCTATCAGAACGCCGGCCTCTACGACCCGCCGGGCGTGGGCGGCACGCACGTCATGTACGTGCTGCACCACAACGACCAGCCGCAGCTCTACTCGGGCCTGCCCAAGGAACCGAAGATCAGCCCGCTGGTGCAGTTCTGGAAGGGCGGCTTCAAGGACGTGGCGCTGTTCGGCTTCGGTCTCACGGCGCTCCTCGGCTTCTTCCACTACGTGACCAAGGGGCCGAACGAGGTCGAGCGCAAGGATGAGGAGGCGGCACGCCGCCTCTCCGGAGACCGCTGATGAGCGACGACCGCGACAACATCCTCGCCCGCTACACGGGCGGCGCGCGCGTCAACCACTGGGCCAATGCGATCATTCTGATCCTGTTGGCCATCAGCGGGCTCGCGCTCTTCCATCCGGGCCTCTTCTTCCTGACCGGCCTCTTCGGCGGCGGGCCTGAGACCCGGGCCGTCCATCCTTGGCTCGGCGTCGCCGTGCTGTTCACCTTCGGCGGTTTGTTCGTCCGTTTCGTCCGCTACAATTTCTGGAACAGGGACGACTCGAAGTGGATGGCGCATGTCGGCGACGTGGTGAACAACCGCGACGAGAAGCTGCCCGAGGTCGGCCGCTACAACGCCGGGCAGAAGCTCGTCTTCTGGGGAATGTCGCTTTCGATCATTGTCCTGTTCGTTTCTGGCCTCGTGCTCTGGGACACCTACTTTTTCCAGTACACGACGATCGACCAGAAGCGGCTGGCGGCAGTGGCTCATGCGCTGGCGGCGTCAGGCATGATCGTCATCGTCATCATCCATATCTATGCGGCGATCTGGGTCCGTGGCACCATCCGCGCCATGACCCGCGGTTCGGTCACCGGCGGATGGGCATGGCGTCATCACCGCAAGTGGCTGAAGGAAGAAGTCGCCAAGCCAGGCAATGACGACTAAGGCACCGATCGCCAATACCGTCGACATCGGAAAGGCCGCTTCGGCGGCCTTTCTCCGTTTGCCGGAAGTCCCGGCGCTGTTCCGCAAGCGCGCGGCACGGTTCCAGAGGCTTGCGCTCGGCCATCCGCTGGAGCCGTTTCTCCGCTTCATGGGCCGGCTGGCCGAGGCTCAGGCGGAGGCGGTACGTGCGCTCAAGCCCGGCGGGCTTCCCGACGCCAGGGAGATCGAGGCGGCCAAAGCGGACGGCCTGCCGCCGCTCGGCGGCGACGGCCTCCTGGAAGGCTCCTACTGGCGAGGCGTCCTGACCGCTATCCTGAAATCGGTTGCCGACGGCGATGTCCCCGAGGAGACGCGTCAGGTCATTGAGGAACTCAACAAGGAAGCTCCCGCCATCCTCGACGGACGAGCGCGTGCCGTCCTCTCCGACGACGTGCCGGAGGCCTCCCGCGGTGCCGCCGTGTTCATCGCTGCATCCCTACAGGTCCGCTGGGCGGTCGCAGCGAGCATGCTGCCGCCCGAAGGCTTCCAACCTCTCGAGGACGGCAGGCGCTGCCCCGTCTGCGCCCAAGCGCCGCTGGCCAGCACAATCGGGCCGGCGAGCGAAGGGCAGTCGACCCGCTATCTCCATTGCCGCCTATGCACATCTTCCTGGAACTATGTCCGCATCAAGTGCGCCGCCTGCGGCTCGACCGAGGGCATCGCCTATCATGGCATCGAGGGAACCGATCAGGCGGTCCGCGGCGAGACTTGCGATAGCTGCCATGGATACGTGAAGATCCTCTCGACCGAGAAGGACCAAGGCCTCGATCCCATGGCAGACGATATTGCCACCACCGGACTCGACCTGATGCTGGCCGAAGGCGGCTGGGAGCGCGCCTCCGCCAATCCTTTCCTGCTGACGACCTAGGGAGACGCCCGATGCGTGCCGCGGCGCGGTCGACGGGAAGCGAGGACAAGGCGGATGCGCGTTCGCGAGCGGACGCTCGTTCGCGCCTGCCCTCGGTCGATCGTCTCCTCTCGACATCCGAGGCCGAGGCCCTCATCACTGCGCATGGCCGGCCGCTGACGCTGGAAGCGTTGCGCGCCGCCCTGGACGGGCTCCGCGAGAAGCCGCCGAAGGAAGGTGCCGATCCGGCCGCGATCGCGCTTGCCGATGCCGCGGCACGCTTGGCGCGGCTCTCGCAACCCTCGCAGCGTCGGGTCTTCAACCTGACCGGAACCGTGCTCCACACCAATCTCGGCCGTGCCCTCCTGCCCGAAGAAGCGGTAGAGGCCGTGGCCGCGGCGATGCGCGAGCCCTCCAACCTCGAATTCGAGATCGGCAGCGGCAAACGCGGCGAGCGTGACAGCCACGTCGCCTCCTGGCTCATCCGCTTCTCGGGCGCCGAGGCGGCGACCGTGGTCAACAACAATGCGGCCGCCGTCCTTCTCGTCCTCAACACGCTGGCCAAAGGCAGGGAGGCGGTGGTCTCGCGCGGCGAGCTGGTCGAGATCGGCGGGGCCTTCCGAATACCCGATGTAATGGCGCGTGCCGGCACGAAACTGGTCGAGATCGGCACGACCAACCGCACGCATCTGCGCGACTACGAGCAGGCGATCGGGCCGAAGACCGCGCTGCTGATGAAGGTGCACACCAGCAACTACCGCATCGACGGCTTTACCGCATCGGTCACGGCCGGCGAAGTCGCACCTGTCGCCAAGGCCAAGGGCCTGCCGCTGGTCGAGGACCTCGGCAGCGGCACGCTGGTCGACCTCAAGCCCTACGGCCTGCCGCATGAACCGACCGTCGCCGAGTCGATCGCCGCCGGCGCCGACCTCGTCACCTTTTCCGGCGACAAGCTGCTGGGCGGCCCCCAGGCCGGCATGATCGTCGGGCGCTGCGATCTGATCGCGAAGATCAACAAGAACCCGCTCAAGCGCGCGCTCCGTCTCGACAAGATCCGGCTGGCCGCGCTCGAGGCTGTTCTTCGTCTCTATGCCGATCCCGAAAAGCTGCGACACCGCCTGCCGACGATTCGCCATCTTGCGCGGCCTAAAGCCGAGATCGAGGCGCTGGCCCGGCGCTTGGCGCCCCTCGTAGCACAGGCCCTCGCCGCACAGGCCGAGGTCTCCGTAACCGATTGCGCCAGCCAGATCGGCTCGGGCGCGTTGCCGGTCGAGAACCTGCCGAGCGCCGGCCTGAGGCTCGCGCCGAAGAGCGGCAGCGCCGACAAGCTCGCAAAGCGGCTCCGCGATCTGCCGATCCCGGTCATCGGCCGCATCGCCGATGGCGCGGTCACTCTCGATCTGCGCTGCCTCGAGGACGAGGCGGCCTTCCTTACTCAGCTCCGCGCGTGATCGTCGGCACCGCGGGACATATCGACCACGGCAAGACGGCGCTGGTGAAGGCGCTGACCGGCATCGATGCCGATCGCCTCGCCGAGGAGAAGCGGCGCGGCATCACCATCGATCTCGGCTTCGCCTATCAGCCGATCGAGGGCGGCGAGATCCTGGGCTTCATCGACGTCCCCGGTCACGAGCGCTTCGTCCACACCATGCTGGCCGGCGTCTCCGGCATCGACGTGGTGATGCTGGTCGTCGCCGCCGATGACGGCGTCATGCCGCAGACCAGAGAGCATCTGCAGATCGTCGACCTCCTCGGTCTCAGGCGCGGAGTCGTCGCGCTGACCAAGCGCGACCTGGTCGGCGCCGATCGCCTCGCCGAGGTGACCGCCGACATCAAAGGCCTGATCGCCGGCACCTCGATCGCCGGATCGGAGATCCTGCCGGTCTCGTCGGTCACGGGCGAGGGCGTCGCCGATCTGGCGCTCTGGCTCCAGCTTGCCGCTTCCGAACCGCGACGGGCCGCCACGGGCCGGTTCCGGCTTGCCGTCGACCGCTCCTTCACCATCGCGGGCGCCGGCACGGTCGTGACCGGCACGGTCTTTTCCGGCAACGTGCGCGCCGACGACCCGGTGCTGGTCTCGCCTTCCGGCATCGAAGCCCGGATTCGCGGCCTCCGCGCTCAGAACCGCGACGCCGAGGCCGGGCATGCGGGCGAGCGCGTCGCGCTCAACCTCGCAGGCCAGCGCATCGACAAGGAAGCGATCCAGCGCGGCGACTGGGTTCTGGACCCCGCCGCGCACAGGCCGACCGACCGGCTCGACGTGCACCTCAAGCTGCTCAAGAGCGAGGCGAAGCCGATCCGGCACTGGCTGCCGGTGCATGTCCACCTCGCTTCGGCACACATCAACGGGCGCGTTGCGCTGATCGAGGGCGACACGCTGGCACCGGGCGAGGAGGCGCTGGCGCAGCTCGTGCTCGACCGGCCGATCGGCGCGCTCTCCGGCGACCGTTTCGTGCTGCGCGACCAGTCGGCGCAACGCACGCTCGGCGGCGGCTATGTCCTCGACCCCTTCCCGCCGACCAGAGGCAGGCGCACGCCCGCGCGCCGTTCCTCGCTCGCTGCCGAACGCACGGCCGATCCGGCCAAGGCCCTCGCCGGCCTTCTCGCGCTCGAACTCGGCGCCGTCGATCTCGATGCCTTCCGGCGCCGACACAACCTGGCGACCGATGAGGCGACGGCTATTGAAGCTGCCGCGCCGATGGTCGCCGCCGGCGCCTGGGGTCTCGCCGCTCACCGCTGGACCGGCCTTCGCAGCCAAGCCCTGGATGCGCTCAAGGAGTTCCACGCAAAGAACCCCGAGCTTCCCGGCCTGCAGGTCGAGAAGCTGCGTCAGGCCCTGCCGATCCGCCTTCCCGTCCCGGCCTTCGCCGCCGTCGCCGAGGCGCTGGTGCGCAGCAAGGCTCTCGTGCTCGACGGCGTCTGGTATCGGCTGCCGAGCCATTCGATCCGCTTGCAGCCCGAGGATGAACGGCTCTGGGCCCGCATCCGCCCGATGCTGGGCGGGGCTCATCGTTTCCGTCCGCCCCGCGTGCGCGACATCGGCCAGGAGATCGGCGTGCCCGAGGTCAAGGTGCGCACGCTGATGAAGCGGCTCTCGCGCATGGGCCAGGTAGTCGAGGTGGCGCATGATCACTTCTTCCGCACGGCGGTCGTCGCCGAGATGGCGCAGATCGCCGACGGCCTGTCGAAAAACAGCGCTGACGGCTCCTTCAATGCCGCCGCCTTCCGCGATAAGGTCGACAGCGGCCGCAAGGTCGCGATCCAGGTGCTGGAATTCTTCGACCGCCACGGCATCACCGTCCGCCGCGGCGACATCCGGAAGATCCGGGCCGATAGGCTCAACCTGTTCGGCAAGCCGGAGGTCGCCTAAGATGAGCTTGGAAGAGAATCGTCCCCGGTGGGGCGGCTGGACTTCAAATCCAGTAAGGGTCGCAAGGCGGCTCTTCGTGGGTTCGACTCCCACTCTCTTCCGCCAAATGACATCCACAGACGTCCGATAAAGTCCAAGATAGGCCCGTAAATAGGGTCTATCTGTGAAACTTCCCCTCCCGGACCGTCTGACGACTGTGAACCGGCATTGAATTTTGACCCCTTTCGGCGTCCAAGCGTGACCCCTGAGGCAGGGAGTAGTGGCGAAACACCGGAACGGCTTAACGCACTGCGCGCAGGGTCAACCTTCGACGCCGATCCGGGGTCAAAGGCCATGCCGATTCACATTGGTGAGCTCGCTCATGCGCCGTCCGGCATCTGGAACGGGGTGGGGTCGATGAATCGCTTCAGCACGTTCCGGGTGATCCGTTCGATGTTGTTGTCGAAGTTGTTCCAGGATAGCGAGCCCGACCAGGCGATCGAGCCGACCGAGAAGACGGCGCCGCCGCCGGGCGTCTCGAAGAAGACGATATCGGCGCGAAGGGGATCCAGATCCCCCTCGTTCAGCTTCGGCACCAGGTCGGTGAAGCCCAGAGCAGCGAAGTCGTAAATGTTGGAGTGACCGTAAGAGGAGGCCAGAAGCAACGCGTGGCGCGGCGATCCGAAATTGACGTCATAGCGGTCGATTTCGTAGCCGGCGGCGCCGCCCATCAAAACGCCGAAGTCGCCGACGATCTCCTCGTCCACGCCCTCGAAGATGAAGGCGGCTCGCGGGTCGCGGCTGGCCTGCGAGCGCCGGTATCCGGCGCAGGTGTCGAAGCCCTGCGTGTCGAAGCCAACGCCGCAGATCAGGTTCGGCGGCCGGCCGACGCGATTCCAGGAACCGGCCATCTCGCCGGTGAAGCTGAAATTGCTCTCGCCCACCACGTCGGAGGCCAGGAACAGCTGACCGCCGCGGCGCACCTCGACCACGCCCGGCAGCGTCGGGTGGTAGGCGGTCTGCCAGTAGAATCCGTTGCCGCCGAGATACATGAATCGCCCGCCGTCGCGAAGGAAGGCCTCGACCGCGTCCAGCATCCTGGTCGTGTAGTACTCGGGATGGGATCCGGTGAAGACGCAGGCATAGTCCGAGATCGCGTCGACGCCCTCGTCGTGCAGGTCGTCGTCGGTCACGACCTCGTAGTCGATCTTCGCGTGCTCCAGCCAGGCGATCAAGAACATGTCCTGGCAGAACTTGTAGATACGGCCTGTCGGGCGGTAGTTGGTCACCGGCCGCAGCATCGACGAGTAGAGGGTCATGCTGCCGTCCGAATGCGGATCGTAGGTCGATGACCCGAGATCCGGGTATTCCTCCATCAGGAAGTCGGTGCGGTCGAGAACGGTGACGCGCCCGTGATAGAGCTCGTTCCAGCGTCCCTCGACGCGCGAACGGAAGTTGGCGTAGGCGGCGTAGGTGCAGGTCGGCACCAGGAAGGCGCAGCGCGCCTTGGCCTGTCCCTTCTTCGGCCGCACGAAGAACGGCACCCAGTACTCGCACTCGCCAGCCTCGAGCCGGAGCGCGTAGGCGCCGCTCTTCCAGCCGTCGGGAATCGTCAGCTCGAAGGCGGTCGGCCACAGGCAGTCGTAGATGTCGTCGTCGTGGAAGTGGATCGCGCCGTACTGCTCGGGAATCGCACGCCAGTCGTGGCGCTCGGCCCTCCAGTTCGAGCCGATCAAGGCTCGGGTCGGCAGGTTGACGGTGGTGCCCCAGAGCGCGTTCGGCGAGACGTCGCGCACGACCTCGGACGAGATGTCGCGCGCGAAGTCCCAGTCCGCGATCGCATCGATATGGGCGGGCCCGGTCGGCCCGGCGAGCGCCAGGCGATCGAGCTCGGAGTAGGTCAGCGCGCGGCCGAGCACGCGCGGGCGCTCGATCTTGCCGTTGTAGTGGCGGATCGCCCTGGCGCGGTCCGACTGCGCGCCGATGCGGAACGGTCGCTCCGACGGCGTCGGCCGCGGCACGCGGTCGAAGTGCTGCTGGAGCGGGCCGAGCACGTCGAACTGGAAGAGCTCGACCTCGCGCGCGTAGACCAACGCCGTGCCGGCGGCAGCGTCGACCGCGGCGGCGACGAAGCTCCAGCGGCGCTGCCGGAGCTTTCTCGGCAACGCGTAGCGATGGGCGCCGACCGCGAGCGCGAGCCGTCCCTCGGCGTCGATGACGAGGCCGAGACCGGCCGGACCGTCGCCGTTCCCCATGATCGCCTGCTCGCCCTTATCGGGAGTTGTCGGCCAGACAAAGGCGGCGAGCGTGCAGGTGGTGAGCCGCGTCAGCTTCGGGTGCGCCGGGATCTCGGCGTAGCTGCCGGCGGGGATGCCGTGGTTCTGGCCGCGATGCTCGCCATTGAACGGGCACGGCATCGGGTCGAACCTGAACTCCGGCGCATGCGGCGCCGGAAAGGTCTGTGGGCTCAGCAGGCGCACCACGGTCGCCTTGTAGACCGGCGCGCCGTCGAGGCTGACCTTGAACTGGATCAGCTCGCCGACGCGCACGCTGCGGCGGTCGGCATATCCCATGATCGCAATCATGATCGGCTCCCTAGGAGATCTCTAACTGCTGGCCGGTCAGCGCTTCCCAGCGCAGCTTGAAGACGTGCCACTCCGCCTCTTCAATGGAGGTGAAGGTCGGGCCGACCAGGATCGGCTTCAGCGGCCGCGTCTCCGACATCTTCGCCAGCGTCCATTCGCTGTGCGGCTTGGAGAGCCAGAGGAAGTAGCGGCCTTCGATCGGCCGAGAGCGCATGACGGCAAGCAGCTCCTGCAGCGCCGGCGTGTGGCCGCCGAAAGGCTTGCGTCGGAACTCCTCGGCGAGATCGACCCAGGACGGATCGATCTTGATGGTCAAGTTGCCGATGCGGTCGCGCATTGATCCTCCGGCGCGAGAACGTCGAGAACATCGAATGGAGCAAGAAGGCAGTCACACAATAGCTTCAAGTCGCGGCCCGACTTGCTTTGCAGGCTGCTTCTCATTGGTCAGCCGCGGCGCTGCGGCTTCGCAACGCTCGGAGCGCCGACATCCCTGCGCCAGACGTCGGTGATTCCAGGCAGGTGTCGGAGTTGACACGGATCATGTCGGGCTGATGCATACCAGACGCCACACAGGCACGACGCTACTGCAGCAGCCGCTTGCGCGAGGAGACGAACTCCTCGACCGCGGCGACGAGCTGGTCGCCGTCGGCCTCGGTCAGCGGCAGCGACAGCGCCATCATGCCGCGGCGCGCGATGTAGATGCCGCGGGCGAGCAGATCGAGGAAGAACAGCTCTCCCAGGTCTTTGTTCGCCTTCTTGGCGTCCTTCGCCGACTTGATCACACCCTTGACGAAGTGCACGCATATCATCGAGCCGATGCCGGTGAACTGCATGTTGAGGCCCTTGTCGCGGGTCGCGGCATTGAGCCGGTCGCGCAGTCTGTCGCCGAAGGCGTTCAGCTTCACCGCGGCCTCGGGCGTATAGAGCCGCTCCAGGCCGACGACGCCGGCCGACATGGTGAGGATGTTGTTGTTGAAGGTGCCGGCGTGGGGGAGAGCGTCGGCGCGGCGCGGGTCGAACCTCGACATGATGTCGGCGCGACCGCCGAAGGCGCCGAAGCTCATGCCCCCGCCGATGTACTTGCCAAGCGTAGTCAGGTCCGGGGTGATGCCGAGGACCGCTTGCATGCCGCCCGGTGAGAGGCGCGAGGTCATCACCTCGTCGAACAGCAGCAGCGCGCCGATCTTCTGCGTTTCCTCGCGCAGCACCCTGAGGAACGACGCGTCGGCGGCGATGCAGCCGATGCCGCCCTGCATCGGTTCGACCGCGACGACCGCGAGGTCCTTGCCCGCCTCGGCGATCAGCTTCCTGGTGCCCTCGGCGTCGTTGTAAGGCGCGATCACGAAGTCGAAGGGCCCGTTTACAGGACTGTTGCCATCGTGGAAGGTAAAAATGCCGCCATGGTAGCCGCCGTCGAACACCATCACCTTCTTGCGACCGGTGAAGGCGCGGGCGAGCGTGATCGCCATCAGGTTCGCTTCCGTGCCGGAATTGGTGAAGCGCACGAGCTCGATCGTGGGAAAGCGCGCGCAGATCAGTGCGGCGAGCTTTCCCTCCATCTGATTGTGGGCGCCGCGGTTGATGCCGTCGTCGAGCGCCCGATCGATTGCCTTCCGGATCACCGGGTGCGAGTGGCCGTAGATGCCGGCGGTGTACTCGCCGAGGAAGTCGATGTACTTCTTGCCGTCGGCGTCCCAGAGGTTGGCGCCTTGGCCTTTGACCATCGTCACCGGGAAGGGACCGTAGAACAACACAGTCCGCGTGTTGCCGCCGGGCAGGCTCCCGCAGGCGTCCTCGTGCAGCTTCTGGCTCTTGGGGTTGCGCTTGACGAAGTCGGCTCGGGCTTCGGTCAGGGCCGAAGCGATGTCGGCATTCGCGGGGTGGGCGATGGTCCGGGTCATGGAAGGATCCTTCGCTGAAAGCGACTTGGAAAAGCCTAGCAAATCGGAAACATGCGATGGCAGCATTGCCTTGCGCGCGTGAAACGCGCACGCATGGGTGGACCGACCCGGAGAAGAGAGTGTCGCGCTCGAAGGCGCGGCCCCGGCTTATTGGAGGACGAGAGGCCGATCGTTAGCCCCGGCGGCGATTCAGGTCCTTGCTTCGTTGTCGCCAGGAAAGAGACCACGGATGAAAATTCTCTTCACTCGGAAGCGCTGGCACACAAGGGATGAACTGACTAACCTTCGCTCATGAACGGTAGTCGCCCTGTTGCTCTGGTCACCGGCAGCGCTGGAGCTCTCGGTTCGGAAATGTGCAAGCAGTTCATCGAGGACGGGTACGACGTCGTTGTATCGGACCTGCGCGAGGACGCTGCGAATGCCGTCGCAGTAAAGCTGGATTCAAGTGGCGAGAGGGTCTTCGCGGTCGCGATCGACGTTGGGTCAACTCAATCGGTCGACACGGGAGTCGAGGCCGTCATCAGTCGATTTGGGCGCCTGGATGTCCTTGTCAATAATGCCGGGAATTTCAGGCAGAGGTGGACGAAGTCCTGCTCTGACGAAGACTGGCGATTCATCACCAACGTGCACCTCGATGGAGCATTCAGGTGTTGCCGAGCCGCATTTCCTCACCTCAAGAAGTCTCCATATCCGACGGTTATCTCGATCGCCTCGATTGCCGCTCGAATCGGATTGCCCGGTCGCCTCTCGTACTCCGTGTCGAAAGCGGGGCTGGAGGCGCTTACGCGAACGCTCGCTGTCGAATGGGCTCCAGAAAACATTCGTGTCGTCGCGGTCGCGCCTGGATTCACAAAGACTCAAAACAGGGTTTTCGTGGATGGCAAAGAGGTTACGCACGAGGCGTTCGAGCAAGCAGTTCCGATGAAACGGATGGGACGACCGGAGGAACAGGCTGCGGTCGTAGTATTCCTCGCTTCAAGGAAGGCATCGTACATCAATGGACAAACGATCATCGTCGATGGCGGAGCGACCATAGATTTGCGAATCTAGAAATTTGATTGGGGACTCCGTGCGCGTAGGGCGGTCCTTGACACCTGCTTCTCTTGCCTTGTCGGAGACCGCGTTCCGGATGATGCGGTCGCCTCGTACCCTTGCGCCTCAGTCCTGCTAGATTCGAACCTGGGCTCGCGGCATCGTTCGGGGCCGGGCCGGCTGGGGCCGGCGAATAGGCTTGCCAGAGAGAGGGAAGGCCATGAGCCAGAGGTTTGCGTTCAGCCATTTCAGCGAGCAGGACTTCAAGCCCGGCCTGCGCCCCTATGCGCGGTATCGCGACCTCGGCTTCGCCGACGCCACCGGCGGCGTCGCCGTCGCTCATGTGCTGCGGATGATCCCGCCCTGCACCGACGAGGTGCGGAAGTGGCATACGCACGGCGTCCGCTTCCAGATGGTCTACGTGCTGAAGGGATGGATCGAGACCCAGATGGAGGGGCGCGATCCGATCCGGATGGTCGCGGGCTCGTCCTGGATCCAGCCGCCGCGGATCCGCCACCGGGTGTTCGACTACTCCCCCGATTGCGAGATGCTCGAGGTGGTCTTGCCGGCGGACTTCCCGACCGACGAGTGCGAATCCCCCGAGCGGGCGGCGGCGTGCTGATGGGCGGAGAGGCACGCCCCGGACCGTCCGCGATCGGCTTCGTCGGCCTCGGCCGGATGGGGCGGCCGATGGTCGAGCGCATTCTCGAGCGGGGCCACGCTGTCGTCGTCCACGACGCCGATCCAGGTGCCTGCGCCGGGCTCGCCGGGGCGACCGTGGCCGGCGACGCGCGCGAGGTCGCCGACCGTTGCGAGACCGTGTTCTCCTGCGTGTCGACGGTCGATGCCTATGATGCGGTCGCCCTCGGTCCGCGCGGACTCGCCGGTGGTGCGCTGATCCGTACCTATGTGCATCTCGGCACCACCGGCGTCGCGCACATAGAGGGCCTCGCCGGCACGCTCGCGGCATCGGGCATCGAGACGCTGGACGCGCCGATCTCTGGCGGTGTCGTCGGAGCGGTCGCGGGCGCGCTCGCCTCGATGGTGTCGGGCCCGGCGACGGCGCTGGACCGAGCTAGGCCGGTCATCGACTGCTACAGCCGCGTCGTGCTCAATTTCGGCCGCGCGCCCGGCATCGCCCAGGCGGTGAAGCTGATCAACAACAACATCGCCACGACCAATCTGATGGCGTCGATCGAGGGGCTGGCGATGGCGATCAGGGCCGGCGCCGATCCGGGCAAAGTGGCCGATCTGATAGCCGCCGGCACCGGCTCCAGCCACGCCAACGATGTGATCGTGCGCCAACAGGTCGTCACCCGCCGGTTCGACTGGGGCGGCAGCCTCCAGATCATTGGCAAGGACCTGCGTGCCTGGCAAGCGCTGGCAGATCGGCTCGCTGTCGCCTGCCCGCTCAACCGCGCCGCGGCCTCGCTGTTCGTCGAGACGATCGGCCATCTCGACATCGACGACGACATCACTGATGTCGCGCGGATCATCGAAGGCCGGGAGGGCGTCCGGATCGGCGCCGGCGACCGGGACTGACCTCCGGCGCGGGCGTCGCCTACTTCAGGAAGATCTCGATCACGTTGTGCGTGATCTTCGATGTGAGGCCGATCGTATGCGGTTGAGCATAGCCAGCCATCACCCGGACATCCTTGGAGAAGGGGCGATCTGGCACATGGGGCAACAGCGCCTCTACTGGGTCGACGCCTTCGCCCCGGCGATCCGCCGCCTCGACCCGGAGACGGGAGCCGTCGAGAGCTTCGCGATGCCGGCCGATATTGGCTCCTTTGTCTTCTGCGCGGACGGGACGCTGATCGGCGGCATGCGCACGGGCTTCAACCATATCGACCTGGCGAGCGGGCGTGTCTCGCCGATCGCCAATCCGGTCGAGCGCCACCCGCAACTGATGCTGAACGACGGCAAGTGCGATCGGCGCGGCCGCTACTGGTGCGCCAGCGTCTATCTGGAGTTCGTCGGGCGCGAGGCCGAGATATTCCGCCTCGACCCTGATCTCTCGGTCAGGCGGATGGACGGCGGGTTCATCATCGGCAACGGCATCGCCTTCTCTCCCGATGACCGGCGCATGTATTTTGCCGACACCCGGGACGAAACGGTCTGGTTATATGACCTGGATATCGACAGCGGTGCCATCGGGAACCGGCGCCGGTTCTTCTCGACGTCCGACATCGAAGGGCTCGTCGACGGCGCCACCTGCGATGAGGATGGCAACTACTGGTGCGCGCTCGTGCATGGTGCCGCGGTCGCCTGCATCTCGCCGGAGGGCCGGATGCTCCGGCGCATCCCTGTGCCGGCCAAGCATCCGACCATGGTCGCCTTCGGCGGCCCGGATCTGCGAACGCTCTACGTCACCTCGTCCACGCGCCTACTACCAGCCGACGCGCGGTCGGCCTGGCCCGACGCCGGCAAGGTCTTCGTCATCCACGGCCTTGGGGTGCGGGGAATCCCGGAACCCATCTTCACCATGCCTCAGCCGAACTGAGACGAAGAGCCCCCGAGCTTTGAGCCGGTCTGACTCTGCCCGGCCGACGGGGCAAGGCGCGGAACTTCCAGTCGAGCGCAATACCGCGATCGCGAGCGGGCACGTCGACTATTGGATCGGAGGCTGTTTCATTTGAGTCACGCTGCCTGTTTCTGCTCTCCGAGCATAGCGTTAGGGCGTTCCTCGGCTTCCGCTGGCGGAATGTTGCCGATGGGCTTCAGCAGCCGGCGATTGTTGATTGAATTGAGACGCGCGCCGAGCGGCGCCTGGCCGCTGCGCCAACGTGTGACCGCCACGGCGATCGCGTTCAGGTCGTCATGAAGCGCGCGATCGACCACGGGGAATATCCCGCTCAGTTCGGCCAGTATGCCCGCATCCTCGGGCCCCGGAGGGCGAGCGAATGTATTGCGAGCCGTCGCGAGCAGTTCGATCCCCTTCTCGATCCGAGTGAGGAGACCGCCGACGCCGGCCGGAACGTCCAGATCCTCCTGGCCGCCGGTGAATCCGCGCATGAACCCTTCATACAATTCTTCGACCCGGGTCTTGGCGGCAGCGTGCAGCCCTTCGCGGGTATTGATCGCGCCGACCTTCGTCAGCTTCAGGGATCGTGAGCCAGACTGATAACCGGCGAGATGGTTCCAGAGGCCCATCAAGGCTTGGAAGAAGGCGTTCGCCTCCTCCGCGCTATCGAAGGTCGGGAGCCCTGCAGGCCAAAAGGCCTCGATCGTCTTGACCGGCGAAACCTTCTGCGCGGGGCTCACGATCTCACCCCCAGAAGCGCATGCGGACGACGTGAAACGGCGTCGGGCAGCCGTACCGCATGAGCAGCTTCTGGATCGCGCCGTCGCCGACGTAGGAGAGTTTGGGTTGTGCCATGAGCCGCCCGCGTCAATCGTCCAACGTTTCGATCTTCACTGTCCAATCAGCCGGCACCGGAGAGAGAAAGAAACCGCAGTCGACCTCCAGGGTCCGGGTAGCAAAGACATCCTTCGTGCCCGCCTTCTACCGGTGTCCTCATCTCTGACCGGCAGACACCTTTTCTGCTGCACCTAGCACCTCAGCAGATTTGTCGTGTTTCCTACTAGGGGGCGTCTTCCAACCACTCAGGAACGAGGTGCAATCCCGAGCGCTGCGTCGACCAACCAACTCCAAAGATATGGAGCTATTGGACGCTCGATGATGAGCAGAAAGCGGTGTCGGGCTTTGATTTTCAGTAACGTCACATCAGCGAGCTCCACGGGCGCTCGAATCACACGGTCGCAGGCCAAACTCGCGAGATCGACGCTGCAGCCAGCGCTCAGCACCTCCTCGGCGCCGGTGCCGGACAGCACGATATAGGACAGTGCATCGCTGACATCGACGGCGGCGGCGTGGCCGTTCAGGGTCGCGGTGCGAAGCCTTGGCGACGCCTGCTCCATGATGTGCGAGGGCGTCAGGAGCAGCCACTGGTCCGGTGCCATCCAGAGCGTCAGGTTCACGGGCGACTGCCGAGCCTTTCCGGGATCCGGGAGAGGCGCTTGAAGCGCGTCGGCGAAGGCTCGCATCGCGACGTGATCGTCAGCACGGCTACGCAGGAGTAGCGCCTGCGGCGGCTCAAGCTCCTCGACTACGATCACTCCGATTTCGGCGCTTCTCAGACTCCTGCTAAACATAGATTCGGCCGTTCTTCGGATCGAGAAAGACCGGACTGACGACCGAAGCGCGATGCTGGCTGCCGATGGCGGTCACGGTGACCGCCGAGCCGATGCGGTCGCGTCCACCGGCAATCAGTGCGAGCGCGATACAACGACCGAGCACCGGGCTCCGACAGCTCGACATCGGCACGACATGCCCGAGCTTGCTATCACCGCTCCAGACGACACCGCCACCCGGCAGGACGCGGTCATCGTCACTTTGCAGACCGACGAGCTGTGGGCGATCGGGCCGCAGGCGGTCGGCGAGCGTCAACGATCGGCGGCCGATGAAATCCTTCTTTCGGCTGACCAGACGTCCGAGACCGAGGTCGTCCGGTGTCGTCGTGCCGTCAGCCTCGAGGCCGATCAGGATGTGGCCTTTCTCGGCCCTCAGGATCAGCGTCGCATCGACGCCGAAAGGCGTGATCCCTAGGTCGCGCCCCGCCTCCATGACAGCGTTATAGAGCTGGTCGGCGCTGCGCGCCGGCACCATGACCTCGAAGCTCAGCTCACCGGTGAAGCTGGCGCGCAGAATACGCGCCGGCAGGCCTGCCACCGTCCCTTCGCGGATCGCCAAATGCGGAAATGCCTCCGGGCTCAGATCCATGTCGAGGGACAGTCGGCCCAGGAGATCGCGGGCTCGCGGGCCCGCGATCGTAAGGTCGGCCCAGTGATGGGTAACCGGCGTCGCAAAGACACGCAGGTCCCGCCATGCTCGCTGCAGCCATAGCTCGATCCAGTCGACCACCGTGCCGGCGCCGGCACTGGTCGTGGTCATCAGGTAGTGCGTATCCGAGAGCCGGGCGGTGACGCCGTCGTCGAACACCATGCCGTCCTCGGTCAGCATCAGGCCGTAGCGGGCGCGACCGACGGCGAGCGAGCCCCAGTCGTTGCTGTAGAGGCGGTCTAGCAAGATCGCCGCGTCAGGTCCGTGGATCTCGACTTTTCCGAGCGCCGAGTTGTCGACGATGCCGACGGCATTGCGGACCGCCAGCACCTCGCGGCGGATCGCATCGGCTGTGCTTTCTCCGGCCAGAGGATAGTGCATTGGCCGCATCCAGCCGCCGGATTCGGCGAACACGGCACCGCAGCCAAGATGCGCGACATGCGCGGGCAGCTCGCGCTTCGGTGCGTAAAGGGCGCCAATTTGGCGGCCTGCGACCGCAGCGAAGGCAACCGGGGTATAGGGGGGCCGCGCCCGTGTCGTACCAAGCGCGGCAAGCGGACGATCGATCGCCTCGGACAGGATGCCGAGTGCGTTAACGCTGCTGGTCTTGCCCTGGTCATGAGCCATGCCCATCGTCGTGTAGCGCTTGAGATGCTCGACCGACCGGTAGTTTTCCCGCGCGGCGAGCGCGAGATCGCCGACGGTCACATCGTTGTGCAGGTCGATGAATTGGCGCCACGGCGCACCGCGACCGACCGCCGGCATGCGCCAGGCCGGCCGGACGGAGTATCCCTCCCCGAGTTCGCCGGCGGCGGCACCGACGACCGCGACAGTTGGCGACAGGTCGTCGGCGATAAAGCAAGCGATCTCGGGGGCGTAGCGCGTGCGGCCGGCTCCGTTTCCGAGCAGATGCAGCGTCGGGTTCCACCCGCCGGATACAGCGATCAGATCGCAGTCGATACGGCGACGCCGAGGAAGAAACTGCTTCCCGTCCGGCGTCAGCGGCGCGATCTCGACTTCGGTTACTGATGACCGGCCCCGTGCACGCACGACGCCATGACCGCGAAGAACCTCGATACCATCCGGCGCCAGCGCGGAGCTCGGCCGCGTGTCGACGATCGCAGCGATCTCGATCCCCGCCATGCGCAGGCTTTCAGCCGACTTAGCGATGCCGTCATTGTTGGTGACCAGGACCGCCCGTCGGCCGCAGGCAACGGCGTAGCGCATCGCATAGGTCGCTGATGCGGAGGCAAGCATGACGCCGGGCAGATCGTTGCCGTCGAACACGAGCGGCCTCTCGATGGCGCCCGTTGCCAGAACGACGCGTTCGGCTCGGATCTTCCAAAGGCGCTGAGCCGAAAGACGAATATCGGCCGTATTGTCACCCATTCGTTCGACGGCGACGACGAGATTCTGCTCGTAGAGGCCGATCGCGGTGGTTCGCATTAGCACACGAACATTCGGCGCCGACCGCAGCCGGTCCACCATGCCTACTATTCGGTCCGGCATACCGAGCGCCGACCCGCCGGCCTCCGTCTGCTCATCTAGAACCAGGACGCTATTGCAGGTGTCGGCCGCGGCAATCGCGGCCGTGAGCCCCGCGGGCCCGGCGCCGACGACGAGCACGTCGCAATGCGCGTGGCGTTTGTCATAGCGGCGGTCATCCGTTGCCCGCGGGGCATGCCCGAGGCCGGCAGCGCGTCGGATGAAACGCTCGTAGATATGCCAGGCGCCCTGCCCTGGCCCCATGAAGGTCTTGTAGTAGAAGCCGGCGGGCAACAATAGACCGAACCAGCCGACGACCGCGCCAAGATCAACACGTGCCGACGGCCAGGTATTCACGCTGCGTGCGACGAGGCCGTCGGTGAGCTCGATCATAGTCGCACGCACATTGGGCTCGGTCGCCGCCCCTTCGCCAAGCGTCACCAGCGCATTCGCCTCCTCCGCGCCTTGTCCCATGATGCCGCGAGCCCGGTGCAGCTTGAAGCTTCGGCCGACCACGCGCACATCGTTCGCGAGCAAGGCCGAGGCGAGCGTATCGCCGGCGAAGCCCTCATAACTGCGACCGTCGAAGACGAAGCGAACAGGCCGGGATCGGTCTATTCGGGCGAAAGGAGCCTGATCGGCGGCGATACGCATGCTCAGCTCTCCGTACCCGGCAATCCGGAGTTCCGGAGCTGGTTGGTCGCGGTGTCGCGCTCGATCCAGAACCATTGCCGGCAGCCGCGGCGATGGCACCACCATTCCCGATGCATCCCCTTGCGGTTGGTCCGATTATGCAGCGCATCGGCCCACGCACCGTCGGATGCGGTCGCCGGATCAACGCTGACGGATGAGACCTCGCCGTCGCAGGCGAACTCGGTCTCCTCGCGGGGGCCGCACCATGGACAGGGCAGGATCAGCATTTAGTGCCGGACCGCCGCGGCGGCGTTCTCGTCCATCAGCCGACCGCTGGTGAAGCGGTCGAGGCCATAGCGCTCGTTGAGCGCATGCGGCCGGTCCAAGGCGATAGTATGAGCGAAGACGACGCCCCCGGCCGGGATCGCCTTGAAACCGCCGGTCCCCCAACCGGTGCTGATATAGAGATTGGCGACCGGCGTCTTCGAGACGATCGGGCTCGCATCCGGCGCCACGTCGACGATGCCCGCCCATTGCCGGAGCAGCTTCACGCGGCCGAGCGTCGGGAACAGCGCTAGCCCCGCCGCCATCATGTCCTCGACCGTGCCGAAGCTGCCACGCTGGGCGTAGGACGGATAGCCGTCGCGTGAAGCGCCGATGACCAGTTCCCCTTTGTCGCTCTGGGTTAGATAGACGTGCACGGCGGTAGAGCCCACGATCGTGTCGAGCATCGGCTTCAGCGGTTCGGAGACAACCGCCTGCAGCGCATAGCTCACGATCGGCAATCGGAACCCGGCCATCTCGGCGAGAACGCTGGAATGGCCCGCGACCGCGATGGCGACGCGTCCGGCCGCGATGTTTCCCTGCGTCGTCTCGAGTGCGGTGACGCGATCGCCCTCGCGCCGGATCCCCCTGACCGCGCAATCCTGAATGATGTGAACGCCGAGCCCATCCGCCGCCCGCGCATAGGCCCATGCGACGGCGTCGTGGCGAGCCGTGCCGGCACGCTTCTGGCGAACGGCACCGATGACCGGGTAGCGCGCATCCGGCGAGGTATCGAGCAGCGGGATCTCGCGCGCGAGATCCGCGACGGTCATGAAGTCGGTCTCGATACCGTTCGCATGCAGCGCGTTGCGGAGGCGGTCGGCCTGCGCCAACTCGGCATCGGAGTGCATCAGTGAGACCAAGCCGCGCTGGCTGAACATGATGTTGTAGTTGAGCGTGCGCGATAGCTCTTCGTAGAGCCGGACCGAGTAGTCGTAGAAGGCGGCGCTTGCGTCGTGCAGATAGTTCGAGCGGATGCCGGTGGTGTTGCGCCCCGTGTTGCCGCCGCCGATCCAACCCTTCTCGAGCACGGCGATATCGGTGATGCCGTGGTTCTTCGCAAGGTAATACGCGGTCGCGAGGCCATGGCCGCCGCCGCCGATGATCACCACCTCGTAGCGCGGCTTCGGCGCTGGGCTGCGCCAAGCCTGCGGCCAGTGCTCGTGATAGGAGAGCGCGTTCCGAAGCAGCGAGGCGATCGAATACCTCATGCCGTGAACGCGCTCTCCGTATTCACGCTAGCTCTTGCTGATGTTCCAGAACACCAACACGTTCGCCTTCAGCACGTCTTTGACTTCCTTGCGCCACGCGAACAGCGAGTCGAAGGAGCCGAGCGGGATATACGGGAAGGTCACCATCAGGCGGCGATGCAGTCGATCGAGTGCCGCCTGCCGGGCCGGCTCGTCCGGCGCCGAGATGAAGGCAGCACGCAGGGTCTGGGTCTCCGCATCGCACGGCCAGCCGAGCCAGTTGGTCTGGTCGCAGGGCGAGTTGATGCCGATATTGACCAGCGGGTTGCCCCAGGTCGAGGCGAAAAGCCAAGAATGGAACAGATGCCAGCCGCCGGCCGCGGGCGCGTCCTTCTTGCCGGCGCGGGTGATCACCGCGCCCCAATCTGCCGACTGCAGGTCGACATTGACGCCGATCTTCTTGAGATTCTCGGCGGTCACCAGCGTCAGGGACTTCACGATGGGCAGGTCCTCGGCGAGCGGGATCACGATCGGCTCACCCTTGTAGCCGGCTTCGGCCATGAGTTGCTTGGCCTTCGCCAAGTCCTGCTTGCGGTAGGGTTCGGAGCCGGCCTCGCTGCCGTAGCGGTGCTCGCAAATGAAAATCGAGAAGCACTCGCGCCACCAGCGCTGGTCGCCGATGGTCGCGTGCATGTAGTCTGCCTGGTTGACGATCAGGGCCAGCGCCTGACGGGCGCGCGGATCGTTGAACGGCGGATGCAGGTGGTTGGGCCGCATCATCGCCATGCTCTTGAACGGCTGGATCTTCTCCACCGTCACGTTGGGGTTCCCCTGCAGCACCGGCAACAGGGTGATCGGCACCGTGTCCCAAAGATCGACTTCACCTGCGGCGAGCGCGGCTGCCGCGGTCGCCGGATCGGGAATGACCCGCCACTCGACCCGATCGACCTTGACCAAGCGAGCGCCGGCAAGCCCGTCGGCGGGCTCTGCACGCGGAACGTAGTCGGGATTCTTTTCGTAGACGACGCGATTGCCTGGCTGCCACTCGGACTTCACGAAGCGGAACGGGCCGGAGCCGACGACGTCCTGAACCGCGACCTTGGGATCGGTCAGCGCGTCCTTCTCGCGCATGATCCCGGTCATGATCGCGCCGCTGGAGCCAAGCGTGTACTCGACCCACGAGTAAGGTTCCTTCAGCACGATACGGAAGGTGCGGTCGTCGATCACGTCCAAGCTCGCCGCCGTCTTGATCAGGTTCCCGCCCATGGAATCGTTGGTCGCCCATCGCTTCAGCGAGGGAATCACGTCCTGCGAGCGCACCGGCGAGCCGTCGTGGAATTTTAGTCCGGCGCGGAGCTTGAACGTGTAGGTCAGCTTATCTTGGGAGACCGTGTAGTCCTCGACCATCAGCGGCTTCGGCGCCATCGAGGCGTCCCACGCGAACAGGCCCTCATAGACCATAAGCCCATGCTGGCGGCTGATGCCGGCCGTGGTGATCAGCGGATCGGTGATGCGGAGATCGGCGTGCGGCACGATCTTCAGCACCTTCTGCTGGGCCATAGCTGGATCGACGGCGGCAATCGCAAGCGCGGCCGACAAGGCCACGCTCGCTGACACTAGAGCCATGCGCATGACGGTTCCCCTCCTGTTGTCCGACAGCGACGGACAGGACGAGGCGTCCTGACTCGCCGGTGGGATTGACCCAGGGCCGTTGCCCTGTTAATTACATACAGGATGGTACGTATGTTTCCGAACGCGTGTCAAGACGGCGACAGGACAGGATATTTGGATGCAGGATCAGGCCCGCATGCCTGACGACAAGGCGAGGCCGTCATCGCGTCCGCCGCGGCGCCGGCAGGAGGATCGCAGCGCCGAGACGCAGTCCCGGCTCATCGAAGCAGCGATTCAGCTGCTGCATGAAAACGGGTTCGCCGCGACCTCGGTCGACCGCATCGCCAGCAGCGCCGGGCTAACCCGCGGCGCGCTCAGCCATCACTTCCAATCCAAGGCCGACCTGGTGGTCGCCGTCATGCATGCGGTCAGCGATGAGCGGCACCTGCGGCTGGCCGAGTGCTACCGCGAGCTCTCGCGCTACCACAATCGCTGCGAGCGGATGGTCCGCGCGCTGTGGCAGGCGATCTACGGCGATCCTGCCTATGTCGCCACGATCGAGATCCTGCTGGGCTCGCGCAGCGACCCCGAGCTCAGGGCTCGCGTGGAGAGCGAGCGAGGCCGCAGTGCCGACTCCATCTACTCGGTTTGGGACGAGATGCTCAGCGACGACCAGATGCCAGAGCAGCGCCGCACCGACGCCATGCATCTGACCATCGCGACGCTCCGCGGCCTGGCCGTACTGAACCTCGTGGCGCGCGATCCCGAGTTCATCGAGCGTCAGCTGGCGCTGCTGGCGACTGCCGTCGAGACCATCATGAGGCCATAGGAATGGAAGCCGGATTCGCGAACACAGGCGATCATTGGACGGTCTCGGAGCAAGCCCGGCGGCTGCACCGCTCCGCCGTGATCTGCGACATGCTGCTACCGTTCATGTATGGAGCGAACGAGCCGAAATACCAGACCCTCGAGCGCATGGCGGCAAGCGGCACCAGCTTCGTGTCGCTGACCGTCGCCGTCGATTGGCACTCGCTCGAGTATACGCTCCACGCCATCGCCCGCGAGCGCGCCTGGTTCCGAGCCCATGCGGACAAGTACGTCCTGGTGGAGACGGTTGACGACATCCTGAAGGCGAAGCGGGAAGGCAAGCTTGCCGTCGCCTTCCACTTCCAGGGGACCAACCCGCTGCAGGCCGATGCCGACATGATCGAGCCCTACTATCGGCTCGGGGTGAAGCACATGCTGATGGCCTACAATCAGAAGAACGCAGTCGGCGATGGCTGCTACGAGGCGGTCGACGGCGGCCTCAGCAAGTTCGGCCGCATGGTCGTCCGCGAGATGAACCGGGTCGGGATGCTGGTCGATCTCAGCCACACCGGCTACCGGACCTGCCGCGACGTGTTCGAGGTCTCGTCCGCGCCGGTCTGCTTCACGCATTCGAACCCGCTGGCTCTGTGGGACAACCCGCGCAACATCGGCGACGACCTGATCCTGGCCACGGCAAAATCGGGCGGCATCGTCGGCGTCAACGGCATTGGCCTGCACATGGGTGACAACGACGCCTCGACCGAGATGATCTGCCGCCAGATCGACCACATCTCAGGCTTGGTCGGGGCTCAGCATGTCGGGCTCGGGCTCGACTATGTCTACGACAATGTCGCGCTAATGGTGGACTTCGCGACGCATCCGGCCTGGAATCCCGACGGTGCCATCGGTGCCAAGGCAACTCGCGGCTACGAGCCGAAGGACGTCGCCTTCGCCGCGCCCGAGCAGTTGCCGGAGCTGACAGAGATGCTGCTCAAGCGCAGCTACTCGGAAGCTGATATCCGCGGCATCCTAGGCGAGAACTGGCTGCGCGTTCTGCGCCGGGTCTGGAAGTAGGGCGTGGCTGTGAGCGATGCCGCGGATATCCATAGGTCCGCGATCGTGTGCGATATGCTGCTACCCTACATGTACGGGGCGGATCCGGCCAAGTACCTGACACTCGAGCGCATACGCGCCAGCGGAACTAGCTTCGTATCGATCACGACGGCCGTCGACTGGCATACGCTCGAAGAGGCGGTGCACGTGCTCGCACGCGAGCGCGCCCATCTTCGCGCCCACTCCGATCGATACGTCCTGGCCGAGTCTGCGGACGACATCGTCCGCGCCAAGCGTGATGGCCGGCTGGCGATCGCCTTCAATGTGCAGGGCACCAACCCGCTGCAGAGCGACCTCAGCCTGATCGAGGTCCTGTATCGCCTCGGCGTCCGTCACATGCTGTTGACCTACAACCAGCACAACACGGTCGGCGGCGGCGGCTACGAGGCTTCGGATGGGGGGCTCGGAAAGTTCGGCCGCATGGTCGTACGCGAGATGAACCGGGTCGGCATGCTGGTCGACCTTAGCCATACGGGGCATCGCAGCTGCATGGAAGCCTTCGAAGTGGCCTCGTCTCCCCTTTGCTTCACCCACTCGAATCCTCTGGCGCTGTGGGACAACCCGCGAAACATCGGCGACGCTCTGATCCGCGCGTGCGCCCAATCGGGCGGCGTCGTTGGCGTCACCGGGATCGGCTTGCATATGGGCGACAACGACTCGTCGAGCGAGATGATCTGCCGGCAGATCGATCACATCGCCGGCCTGGTCGGCGCGGAGCATGTCGGGATCGGGCTCAGCTACGTTCATGACAATGTCGCGTTCATGGCCGACTTCAACGGGCACACGGCTTGGGCCGTGGCGCCCGACCTGGCATCGCGCGTAAGCCGAAGTCTCTCACCCGCCGAGTATGCCTTTGCGGCACCTGACCAATTGTCAGAGCTGGCTGAGGTGATGGTGAGACGCGGCTACGACACCGAAGCGATCCACAACATTCTGGGTGGGAACTGGATTCGGGTAGCCAGACGCATTTGGAGATAGGGCCAGCTAACGAAAACGGCGCTACTTGAAAGCCAACCTCAAGGCGCTACTCAGTAGATTTGTTGTCTTTCCTACCAAGAGGCTGCATTGCCCTATGGCGATGAAGCGTCCCTCTATCAGGAGCGGTGAGAGAACATCGCCTGTCCCGGTGTTGGCAGCTCCACCTGAAGGATGACGCCCTGCTCGGACTCGGTGATGTAGAGAAGCCGCCGGTCCGGACCGCCGTAGGCAAGGTTGGTCGTGAAGGCGCCACGACATGAGCGAATGCGGAACTCAGGCTCGCCGGCCGGCGTGAACGTCCATACCGTGCCCAGACGGTGGTGACACACGGCGAGCCCGCCGGACGTGTTCATGGCGAGGCCATCGGGCCCGCCGAAGCCGCCATTGAAGGTTTGAAAGATTCCGGTGCGGCCGATGCGGCCGTCTTCGAGCAAGGCACAGTGCCAGACGGCCGGGCCGTAGGTGGCGGCGATGAACAGCCGGTCTTCCGCCGGGTTCAGCACGATGCCGTTTGGATGCGGAACATTATCGAGCAACAGATCGAGCCGGCCATCCACCCTCAACCGGAAAACCCGCCCTGTGGGATCGCGAACGTCGGTGTCGCCCTGGTCGGTGAAGTAGAGGTCGCCATCGGCAGCGAAGACGAGATCGTTGACGCCCTTATAGCCAGGCCCGAGGCGTTCGCGCGGCAGGAACGGCGTTACCTTCCTGCTGACCGGATCGAGCCGCATGATGCCGTTCAGCTTGTCGGCGATGAAAATCTCGCCCGAGCGATGGATCTTGAGGCCGACCGGGCGCCCGTCATAGGCAGCGGCCAGCTCGGCTGTCCTGTCCGGACGAATACGCAGCACCTCGCCGAAGGGCGGGTTGGTCACATAGAGATTGCCTTCGCGGTCAAAGGACGGACCTTCCAGGAAGGAATGCACCGGCACTGCCGGCGCACGCTGCGGCGAGAGCCGCGGCTTCCAGCCCATCGCCGCGACCAGATCGACATAGACCGAGGTCGCAAGCTCGCGCGGCGGTGGGTAGAGGCTCATCCGTTCCAGGGAACGGCGAGATGGGCGAGGCAGTCGCCGCGGCGGCAGCGCGCCGGCGCGCGGCGGCAGATCACCATGCCGGGCACGGCGAAGCGGAGCTCGAGCGGAGCGCGGGTCGGCTCGTCGATGAAGTGCAGCAGGCCTGCTGGCTGTCCGGCCTCGACTTCCTCGCCGAGATCCGCGAGCGGCTCGAACACGCCGGGCGCCGGAGCATAGACGAAGCCTTCGCGCCCGGTCCAGGTCATCAGCCGCGTCGGCGCCGCCGGCTTCGGCGGATTCCATCCGGGAAGGATGCCGAGATGCTTGAGCTGATTGCGGAGGCCGGCCTCGATGATGCCGAGGCCATGACGCGAGAGCCCTCCTCGCCCGCCGAACTCGCCGCCGAGCGCGGCGACGCCGAGCCGGTGCGCGGCCGGCTGCGCCGCGCGTCCGTCGCGAGCTTTGCGGACGACGCCGATCGGCGGCGCGAAAGCCTGCAGCAGATCGAGGCCGCGGCGGTCGAGATCCTTGTCGCCGCACAGCATGAGGCCGGCATATTCGAGATATTCGAGCGAGCTGCCACCCGAATGGAGGTCGTGATAGCCCGTCGCGAGCTTCAGCAGCACAGTCGACATGTACCAGGCGATCTGCGCCGTCGGCCCACCATCCGGGTCGCCCGGATAGGCGCGGTTGAGATTGCCCTGGTCGATCGGCGAGGTGCGGCGGCCTGCTTCTGCCGCCGGATAGTTCAGCGCCGGGACGATGACGACGCGGCCGCACACATTCGCCGGCTCGAGCTCGCGCGCCAGCCGCATCAGCGCCACCTGGCCTTCATACTCGTCGCCATGCGTGCCGGCCGTGTAGAGCATGGTCGGCCCGTCGCCGTTCTTCACCACGACGATCGGGATCTGGATCTGTCCATAGGCGGATTCGTGCGACGACCACGGCATCGAGAGGTTGCCAGCCTGCTTGCCGTCGCGGCCGAAATCGACATCGGCGACGATTTGCGAGCGACGCTCGGCGGAGGCAGAGTCGGACATGGTCAGGGCTTCTCGATGTTCCAGAGAGATAGGCGGATATCGGGCAGGACGCCCTTGAGCTCGCGGCGATATGCCGTCGGCTGAAGAACCTGTCCCACCGGCACGTAGGGTACGACTTCGAAGAACCGGCGGTGAAACCGTTCGTTCACGTCGCGGCGCTGCTCGGGCGATACGGCCGTCAGATACTCCTTGCGGATCGCCTCGAGCCGCTCATCGCAGGGCCAGCCAAAGTAGTTGCGGCCATCGCACGGCGTCGGCGCGGTGGTGTTCATGAACGGGTTCGACATGGTCGGCCCGGTTCCCCAGGCGGGGAAGAGGCTCCAGCCGGCGCGGCTCGCGCTGGGTGCCTCCTTGGAGGCGCGCCGCTGTACCAGCGTCGCCCAGTCCATGACCTGGTGATTCACGGTGAAGCCGGCCTCGGTCAGCAGCTGCTCGGCGACGACGCCCATCGCCTTGAACGCAGGACGATCGCTTGGGCTGATCAGGACGACCGGCTCGCCCTTGTAGCCCGCCTCCGCAAGGAGGGCTTTCACGCGCGTCACGGCCTCGGCTCGCGACAAGCCGGCATGCGCCTGACCGGCCGTCGTCTCGAGCGGCGTGCCGCACAAGAATACCGACCAGCATGGCCGCCTCAGCGCAGTATCCCCCTGGACGACGGACAAGAACGGCTCCTGGTCGGCGGCCAGCAGCAGCGCTTGCCGGACACGAACGTCATTGAAGGGCGGCACCAGATGGTTGGGCCTCAGGATAAGCTGGTTGCCGAGGCGGTCGATGGTCGCGACCTCGACGCCAGCGCTTCGACGCAGCAATGGCACGAGATCGGCGCTCGGCTGGTCGAGGATGTCGACCTCGCCATTGATCAGCGCCTGTGTCGCCGTGGCCGGATCGGGGATGTAGAGCCACTCCACCGTGTCCACCTTGGCGATCTTGGCGCCTGCGAGCCCGCTCGGCGGCTCCGATCGCGGCTTGTAGTCGGTAAACCGTCGATAGGTGATGCTGTGGCCAGGCTTCCACCCGGCACGATCGAACGCGAACGGCCCGGAGCCGACGACCTCGGGCACGGCCTTGTCGGCAGGTGCGAGCGCCTCCTTCTCGCGCATGATGAAGAGCGGATTCTGAGAGGCGCCGATCGCATCGAGCAGCGGCGCGAAAGGCGATTTGAGCCGGATGACGAAGCGGTTGTCGCTCGCGGCTTCGATCGCCGCGACATGCTGCATCATCAACCGGCCGAAGGTATTGGTCTTGCCCCAGCGCTCGATCGACGGTACGGCGTCTCGCGCTCCGACCGAACCGCCGTCGTGGAAGCGGAGGCCCGGGCGCAGCGTGAAGATCCAGGTAAGGCCGTCGGCGCTGGTCTCGTATGCCTCGATCATCTGAGGACGGATGCGCCATTCCGCGTCGGGCGCGAACAGCACGTCGTAGACCATCAGCGCGTGGTTCTGCGTGGTGATGGCCGTGCTCACCACCGGATCGACGATCGCGAGATCGGCGTCGGGCACGAAGCGCAGGGTCGCGGCTCCGGCGGCACCCGACAAGGCATGCGCCAGCGCGAGAGCGGCGACGGCTCGGCGGATCATGATCATGGCAGCCCCCCTTGAGGCCGAAACGGTAGCCTTGCCCAACTTGTCTGGCAACATTGCCGTCTCGAGCCGGATTTGGCAGGATGCGGCATTTCCGTGGAGGCTCGATGTCTGACAAGCCGAACCTGATCTTCTTCATGACCGACAACCACACGCGCAATGCGCTTGGCTGCTACGGCCATCCCCTGGTTCGGACGCCGAACCTCGACCGGATCGCGGGCAAGGGCGTCCGCTTCACTACCGCCTACAGTGCGAGCCCTGTCTGCTGCCCCTCTCGGGCGACGCTGGCGACCGGGCGCTATCCGCACCAGACGGGATTCTGGGACAACGCCATCGTCTATGACGGATCGGTGCCGAGCTGGATGCACCGGATGCGCGAGCAGGGCTACACCACCGTCGGCATCGGCAAGCTGCATTACCGCAGCAGCGAGGACGACAACGGTTTCAGCGAAGAAATCATGCCGATGCACATCGTCGACGGCAAAGGTGCCCTGGTGCATCTACTGCGCGGCCATGACGACGAGCCTGTCAGCGTCGGCCAGTGGGAGCTGTACTTGGAGCGGACGGGCGTCGGCACGACCGTCTACCAGGACTATGACCGCCGCATCACCGCCGCCGCCATCGACTGGCTGAAGCGCAATTCCAACCGTGGCCCCTGGGCGCTGATGGTCTCGTATCCGAGCCCGCACCCGCCCTTTACGCTGCCTCAGCGGTTGATCGACCTCTATCCGCCCGAGCGCGTGCGCCTGCCTGAGGATTTCGGACCGGACCGGCGTTCGAAGCATCCGGCGATCGAGCATCTGCGCCGCCAGAAGGGCACGCTCGAGATCACCGACGAGGCCGCGCTGCGCCGGATCGTCGCTGCCTATTATGCGCTGATCACTCATGCCGACGAGCAGATCGGCCAGGTGATGCGGGCGGCCGACGACCTGGGCGTCCTTTCTTCGGCGCGCGTCGTCTATACCTCGGATCATGGCGAGCTGACTGGCGCGCATGGCGTGCTCGGCAAGTTCAGCCTGTTCGAAGGCGCGATCGGCGTGCCGATGATCCTGTCCGGCCCGGGGCTTCCCGCGGGCAGGGCGGTCACCGATACCGTCCACCATGTCGACTTGATGCCGACGCTGGTCGCACTCGCAGGCGGAGCGCAGGATACAAGTCTTCCCGGCCGCCCACTCGGTGAGGTGATCGCCGGCAAGGTGCAGCCACGGCCCGGTTTCGCCGAGTATCACGCGACCGGATCCTTCGCCGGCAGCTTCCTGTTGCGCCATGGCAAGGACAAGCTGATCTACCATGTCGGCATGCCGCGCCAGGTCTTCGACCTCGCAGCCGATCCCGAGGAGTGCCGCGACCTCGTCGAGGCCGGTACCGGCAATGCTGTTGCCGACCGGCTGGAAGCCGAGTTGCGCAAGATCTGCGATCCCGAAGCGGTCGATGCGCAGGCTAAGGCGGATCAGCGCGCCCATGTTGCGGCCTGGGGCGGGCGCGAAGCGGTCCTGCAGACCGGCGCGCTGGTGTTCAGCCCGCCCCCCGGTATCGCCGCCGAACGCAAGCCGACGGCCTCGATCCGCGCTTAAGCGCGGGGCCGCACGCGGGCGTATTCGCCGAGGCGCTTGTAGTCCTCGTGGTAGCGGCGGACCTTGTCCTCGTCGACTTCGACCCCCAGGCCAATGCCGTCGATCAATCCCCAGCGCGGACCGGTCATGATCGGGACGGGCGTCTTGACGATGTCGTCCGCGAGGTATTGCGCGGTCTGCTGATGACCGAGGCAGTCAGCGGGGGCGGCCAGCATGGCGTGTTGTCCGGCGGCAGCAGTCAGGCCGAGCTCGCCCCAGGTGTGCTTGCAGACGACCTGGCCGAGGCGATCGGCGGTGCGGCACAGCATCAGGAACCGGCGCATCGTCCCGACGTAACAGGGGCTGAAGCAGAGATAAGGCGCGACGCGCGCGAGGATCAGGCGCAGCGCCTCCGCCTCTCCCCACGGCCCCTCGTTGACGCAGAGCGGGGTATCGACGCGCGCCGCCAGGGTCTGCATCTGCTCGATAGGCTCGATCGGCACCGGCGCCTCGGCGAAGTCGATGTCGAAGCGGCGATGCCAGTCGCGGAGGATCCGCTCCGCCTCCGGCAAGGTCCAGGACTGGTTGGCATCGATGCGCAGGCGCCGCGCCGGCCCAATGGTCGAGCGGATCGCCTCGAGCATCGCCTCCTCGCGTGCACGGTCCTTGCCGACCTTGAGATAGAAGACCGTGTATCCGCGCTCGACGCCTTCGCGGCACTGCACGGCAAGCTCGTCAGGGGTGCCCCAGGAGAGGTAGTCGAAATAGTCGACCGTCTCGCGCCTGGCGCCGCCGAGCAGTCGATGCACCGGCTGGCCCGCGGCCTTCCCGCAGATATCGAGCATCGCCATGTCGATCGCGGCGAAGGCCAGACTCGCGGTCATCGCCTGGTATCGCCAGCGGCCCTCGACCAGGACGCGATCGAAGGTTTGCTCACCACACCAGGGATCCGATCCCACCACAAACGGCGCCGCCGAGCGCAGCGCCGCCTCGATCGAGGCGGTATCGGCGGCGGTGTCGGCCTCGCCCCAGCCGACCAGCCCGTCATCCGTCTCCAGCCGCACGATCACCGCCGAGACGCCGGCCGTGTTCACGACCGAACTCTGCTCGTTCTGCCGGTAGGGCACGCGGACCGGAAAGCAGTCGAATTTGGCGATCTTCATGAAGCACGGAGCCTTGAAATTTGTCTGACAACTAGATAGCGTGACGACGGTACGGGCTGTCAACAGGACGAATGATGCTGGCGGAGCGGCTCCATGTCGAAATCCTGAAGCGCGTCGGCGCCGGTGAATGGCCGCCGGGCAGCCGCCTGCCGACCGAGGCTCAGCTCTGCGACATGTTCGAGGTCTCGCGGCCCGTCGTACGTGAGGCCCTGTCGCGACTTCGCTCCGATCGCGTCATCGAGACGCGCCGGGGTTCCGGCAGCGTCGTCTGCACTCCCGAGCCGCCACGCTCACAGAGCTTCTCACCCGTCGCCAGTATCGCTGACCTCATCCGCTTTTATGAGTTCCGCATCGCCATTGAAAGCCAAACCGCTTCTCTTGCGGCAGAACGGCGAAGCGAGGCCGATCTCGAAGCGCTTGAGCGAACGATCGAGCGGGTAAAGCGCTCGCATGCCACCGGACAACTCGACATCGCCGCGGACTTCAGCTTCCACATCGCCATTGCCGACGCTTGCCAAAACCAGTTCTTTGCATCGGCGATACGTCTCATCGAAGACCAGGCGCGCTTCGGCATGAACCTTTCGGATTATTTCTCGCGCCAGCACTCTGAGACGCGCATAGCCCGCATTGTGGACGAGCACCATCAGATACTCAAAGCAATCCGTGAACGCGACTCGGACACCGCGGGCCGGCTTATGACCCACCACCTGACGTCGGCCAGATTGCGCACAGTCGGCGACGACGTCCTCGTGTCGCCCTCAAAGAGATGACCCCGGAGGCCCGATGAAGACCGTGATAGCGAAGACCCTATTGATCGCGACTTTTCTCGCAGGCACCGGTGCGGCCGAAGCTCAAACCATACTGCGTTACGTCCCACAGTCCGATGTGAGCATCATGGACCCGGTGGCAAATACCGCCGGCGTCACGCTGCAGCACGCCTACATGGTCTACGATCAGCTATTCGCGGCGGATGAGCGTTATGTCGCTCAGCCGCAGATGGTCGGCAGCCACGAGGTCTCAGCAGACGGGCTCACTCACACTTTCTGTACCGGGGCACGGTTATGAGACAGTTCGCTGCGCCGGTTACGCTGCCAATTTGAACTCCGTGGCGGCTTCGGATGCAAGAGCCTTATGTTCGGCCCTGATCTGATTGGGCGTCTTGTGCCCATGGCGCTCCCGCAGCCACGAGGCGTTATAGAGATCGGCGAACTCGGCGAGCCCCTTGCGAAGTGCCTCAACGGTCGGGAAGTACCGGACCCATAGCAGTTGCTCCTTCAGCGTCTTGATGATCCTCTCCGCCACGCCGTTGCCCTCTGGCTGGCGCACGAAGGCGGGCGAACTTTCGATCCCGAGGAATTCGATCTCGTCCTGGAAGTCATCGGCGAGGTAGTTAG
>VGEN01000025.1 GCA_016869285.1 Alphaproteobacteria bacterium | reverse complement strand
CTGCTCGACCCCGCCGAAGCCGCTGACACCCTGGTCGGTGACGATGCGCACGATCGGGTTCATGCCGATGACGGCGCATTTCAGGTCGATGATCTTCATCCGCTTCCGCCCTGCGCCACGCAGTGTCGCCGGATTTCAGCCGTGCCTGCGTACTTGGCAAAACGATCCGTTAGGATCCAGCACGCTGTCAACGCCGAACTGCGGCTCTCGCCTACCAATTCGTGTGGGAGCCGTCGCGCCGCTTCAGCATCGGCGGATTCCAGTGCCGGAATGCCTCTTTTCCGAGCAATGCCTCGTTCACCTCGATGCCGAGTCCGGGTCGATCCGGAATGGCGAAGGAGGTGCCGGCCAACGAAGGGGCATTGGGGAAGAGCGCGCGCTCGGCCTCGGGCTGCGGGCGGAAGCGTGAGCGGTTGTATTCGAGCCAGGTGAAGTTGGGGACGACGGCGCCGAGATGGATCGAGGCCGCGGTGCAGATCGGCCCGAGCGGGTTGTGCGGCATCAGGTCGACGTAGTGCGCCTCGCACCACCCGGCGACCTTGAGCGCCTCGGTGAAGCCGCCGATGTTGCAGACATCCAGGCGCATGTACTGGGCAAGCCCGCGCTCGATGAACGGCAGCGCCTGCCATTTCGAGGCGAATTCCTCGCCGATGGCGAAGGGCACGTCGACGGCGCGACGCAGCACTTCATAGGCTTCAGGCGTCTCGTCGCGGATCGGCTCCTCAAGGAAGTCGAGCGTTCCTCTTGGCATCATCTGGCAGAACGAGATCGTCTCGGCGACGGAGAGCCGATGATGGTAGTCGATGCCGAGCGCCACCCCGGCGCCGAGTGCCTTGCGCGCCGCAACCATCGATTGCGCCGTGGCCGCCATCGAGGGACGCGGCTCGAACCGCTCCGTGTCATCCCCTCGCCCCAGCATGCTCAGCCGCACGACGTCGAAGCCGTCGGCGACGAAGGTCTTCGCCTGCTCCAGGGTTTCCTCGGCGGTGTCGGCGTTGGTGGAGGCGAGGCTGAGTACGTGATCGCGCACGCGGCCGCCGAGAAGCTGGTAGACCGGAAGCCCGAGCGCCTTGCCTTTGAGGTCGTGGAGCGCGATGTCGATCGCAGAGATCGCCGCGGTGAGGACGCGTCCGCCCTCGAAGTACTGGCTGCGGTAAAGCTTCTGCCAGATTGCGGCGATCTGGAACGGATCCTCGCCGAGGAGAAGCTCCCGATAGTGGTCGATCGCTCCGACTACCGCCAGCTCCCGCCCGGAGATACCCGACTCGCCCCACCCCGCGGTCCCGTCATCGGCCGTCACCTTGACCAGGAGCTGGTTGCGGTGGCCGAGCCATACCGGAAACGCCTCGACCGTCCGGATGCGCAGACCGGACAGCTGATCCCTTTTCTCGCGGCGGGTGGTCATCTTCGGCATCCCCTGTCGTTGCGGACGCCATTAGAGGGAAACCGCCCCGTTTTTGCTCGAAATATTCCGCGCCGGCCAGAAACCCGCGAAATCGCGCGCGGCAACGCGGGCGCACACCCCGGAACGGGCTGCCTATCCTCCTAGCACGGTTGGAAAGAGCGTGGCTGGCGTATTACCCGCGACGAGTACGACAAGAAGGCGCGCGACCCCGGCTGGATTCGAACCAGCGACCCACAGCTTAGAAGGCTGTTGCTCTGATCCCCTGAGCTACGGGGCCGGAAATGGTCTTGGACCTAATGCGTCCATGGCTTGAAGCGGTCCAACTTGAAATTGTCGGCGTAGGCCTTGGGCCTTAGGCGTCTGTCATGCGCCGCGACCAGCGTGTAGCTGTAGCCGTGCTTGTCGGCATAGGCGATGGCTTCCTCGCGCGAGGGGAAGGTCAGCTGCACCTGCTCCTTGGTGTCGCCGCCGCCGCTCCAGCCCATCAGCGGCTCGGGTCCGCGCGGGCTGGTCGGCTCGAACTCGACGATCCATTCTCGCGCCTTGCCGCGGCCGGACTGCATCGCGGTCTTGGCTGGCTGGTAGATGCGCACCTGCATATCGGCCTCGGAACTCCGGTCGGCTAGGTCGGCGCTGGTCGGGGTGAGAGGATTCGAACCTCCGACCCTCTGCTCCCAAAGCAGATGCGCTACCAGACTGCGCTACACCCCGGGGGCGCCGGATCAATGACTTAGCAGCAAGGGGGGAGGGCGGCAACGGGCGAAATCGCCGCCGCAGCCGCCGAGGGGGCCTTGTCGCTGGCAGGCCAGCCGTGACATCGTTCAGGCCTAGCTTCCCCGCCTTCAATCCCAACCATCGGCAGGATCAAGATGTCGACTGTATCGCCCCTGACGGAATCGGGTCGTCTCGACGCGCTCAAATGGCGGTGCATCGGCCCGCCCCGAGGCGGCCGCGTGGTCGCCGTCGCCGGCGACTACAAGGACCCCGTCACCTTCTATTTCGGCGCCTGCGCCGGCGGCGTCTGGAAGACCGTCGATGGCGGCGTCTATTGGCGGAACGTCTCCGACGGCTACTTCACCAGCGCCACGATCGGGGCGATCGCCGTCGCCAAGTCGGACTCTAACGTGATCTATGCCGGAACCGGCGAGACCACGATCCGCATCGACGTCTCCTATGGCGACGGCGTGTACAAGTCGACCGATGCCGGTCGCAGCTGGACGCATGTCGGGCTGCGCGAGACCAAGCATATCGGGCGGATCTGCATTCATCCGGAGAACCCCGACCTCGTCTACGTCGCCGCGCTCGGCGATGCCTTCGGGCCGAATCCGGAGCGCGGCGTGTTCCGCTCGAAGGACGGCGGCAAGACCTGGCAGAAGGTGCTCGACCGCGGCCCCGATGCCGGCTGCGTCGACATGGCGATGGACCCCAACAACCCACGCATCCTCTTCGCCGCATGCTGGCAGGCGAGGCGCAGCTTCTGGAACCTGAACAGCGGCGGCCCGGGCAGCGGCCTCTTCCGTTCCTTCGACGGCGGCGACACCTGGGAAGAGCTCACCGGCAAGAACGGGCTTCCGGGCCAGCCGCTCGGCAAGCTCGGCGTCTCCGCCTCGGCGGCGCAGCCCGGCCGCGTCTATTGCCTGATCGAGACCGAGGGCGAGAAGACCGGGCTCTACCGTACCGACGACTATGGCACCAAGTGGACCCAGGTGTCGCAGAACCGCGACCTGATGCACCGGCCCTGGTACTACACCCACATCTTCGCCGATCCCGGCCACGCCGACACCTGCTACGTCACGAACTTCCAGATGTGGAAGTCGACCGATGGCGGCGTCAGCTTCCAGGAGGTGGCGACGCCGCACGGCGACAATCACGACCTCTGGATCGATCCGGCGAACCCGAAGCGGATGATTGAGGGCAATGACGGCGGCGCCTGCGTCTCCTTCAACGGCGGCAAGACCTGGTCGTCGATCTACAATCAGAAAACCGCGCAGTTCTATCGCATCGATGTCGACAATCAGCACCCCTACCGCGTCTACGCGACGCAGCAGGACAATACCTCGATCTCGACGCCGAGCGCGTCCGAGTGGAGCGTAATCACCTTAAGCGACTGCACCTATCCGGGCACCGGCGAGAGCGGCTTCATCGCCGTCCACCCCGATGATGCGAACATCGTCTATTGCGGCGCGATCGGCTCGAGCCCCGGCGGCTCCGGCGCGCTGCAGCGCTACGACCACCGCACGCGCCAGATGCAGCTGGTCAATGTCTGGCCCGAGGAGTCGACCGGCATCGCGCCGAAGGACCTGAAGTACCGCTTCGCCTGGACCTTCCCGATCGTGTTCTCACCGCACGACAGCAACGTGATCTACGCCGGCGGGAATCATGTCTTCCGCACGCGCGACGAGGGCATGAGCTGGGAGCCGATCTCGCCCGACCTCAGCCTCAACGACAAGAGCCGGCAGGGACCTTCGGGCGGCAACTTGACCCATGACGTCGCCGGCGCCGAAGTGCATGCGACCTGCGCCTCGGTCGTGGAGTCGTCTCATCGCAAGGGCGAGATCTGGGCCTCGACCGACGACGGGCTCGTGCATGTGATGCGGAGCGGCGCCAATGCATGGGCGAACGTGACGCCAAAGGAGATGCCGGAGCTCGCCTATGTCGGCTGCGTCGAGATCTCGGCGCACGATCCTGACACGATTTATCTCGCTGCGACCCGGTTCAAGCTCGCCGACTACGACCCTTATCTCTTCCGCACCAAGGACGGCGGCAAGACCTGGGCGTCGATCAACGGCAACTTCCCGAAGGGCGAGATCACCCGCGTCCTGCGGGCGGACCCTGTCAAGCCAGGCGTTCTCTATGTCGGCACCGAGACCGGCATCTTCTTCTCGCTCGATGACGGCAAGACCTGGACGCGGATGGCCGGCGGCTTCCCCGTCGTCCCTGTCTACGACCTCAGGGTCAAGGGCAGCGACCTCGTCGCCGGCACCCATGGCCGGTCCTTCTGGATCCTCGACGACGTCTCGCCTCTGCGCCAGCTCGCCGCCGACCAGAAGAAGGTCCAGCTCGTCACGCCGCGCCCGGCGATCCGCACCAAGCTCACCTGGAGCGCCGGCATGAGCTTCGCCAAGGCGGGCATCAGCTACAGCCCCGCCTTCGGCATCGGTGCCTTGACCGAAGGCGTCGAGAATGTCGACGGGAGCCGCTCCCGCCAGTACCTCGATGTCGGCGAGAACCCGCCGAACGGCGCGATCGTCTACTACTGGCTGCCGAAGGACGCCGAAAAGCCGGTCAAGCTCTCCTTCCAGGACGCGTCCGGGAAGACCATCGTCACCTTCTCTTCCGACAACAAGGACGCTCCCCACGCCAAGCGGCCCGGCACCAAAGCCGGCCTCAACCGCTTTGTCTGGGACCAGCGCCACCAGGGGCCGACCAAGCTCGACCAGTCGCTGATCGTCAGGAAGTACAAGCCGCTGGCGACCGAGAGCGAAGACTCCAGCGGGCCGGCGGTGGTGCCCGGGACCTACCAGGTCACGCTCGACGCCGAAGGCCAGACGCAGTCGGCCAAGTTCGAGGTGGCGAAGGACCCGCGCGTGGATACCAGCCAGGCGGCCTTCGTCGAGCAGTTCGATCTGCTGCATAAGCTATACAGCTCGCTGAACTCTCTGAACGAGGGCGTTAACCGTATCCGCCGGGTGAAGCGTCAGATCGGCGACCTCGACAAGCGCCTTGGCGAGGACGGCAAGGGACTTCAGGAGAAGGGGAAGGCCATCATCGCAAAGCTCGAGGCGATCGAAGGCGTCCTCGTCGACATCAAGCGCGAGACGCCGCGCGACGTGCTCCGCAACCCTGCCGGCCTCAACGATACGCTAGTGGATGCGATCAACGTCGTCGCCATCGCCGACTCGGCGCCGACCCTTCAGGCTAAGCAGGTCTCCGAAGAAGTCATCGCCAGGGTCAACGCCGAGCTCAAGAAGCTGGGCGAGCTGGTCAAGGGCGATGTCGGGACGCACAACGCCTCCGTCCGCTCGGCCGGGATCGAGGTTCTGGGAGCCTTGACCGCCGACTGAGGGCCTTTGCGGATCGGCTGCTCCGCCGGCGCGGAGCAGCCGATTCCGCGCCGAAGCCCGCCATCCGCTCTTGAGAAGCGACGGAACCGAGCGTGAGTCGGCGCCGAAACCGGCCGGATGACGCTTTTTTTGCGCGCGCACGAAATTTGGTCTTGTGTCCGGGGTCGATCCGACTAAATTCCGCTGCTGACGCACTCGCACGTGCCTATGGCCCATCGAGGTTATGCAACGACGGTACGCGTCCTTTTTGGAAACCCGGTGTGGAACCGGGCTGGCTTCGAGGCCGGGACCGAGAGGGAGGTGACTATGATTGCAGCAGCCGAGGGCCGCAGTGCGGTCCGCTAGAGCCAAGCGACAGATCGTCGGCGATCGGATGCAGCAGGCGGCTCGCCGCCGCGGGATCGCGCTCGTCCCCCCGCAGCCTCAGGCTGTCGCCCAGGGCGAGGTCACTGCGAAGGTCGCGCGATACCTCGCCGAGACGCCGCTCGCCGATCCGACCCTCGTGATCGATCTCGACGTCGTCGAGCACGCCTATCTGTCGCTGCAGCGGGCGCTGCCGCTGACCAAGATCTACTACGCCATCAAGGCGAACCCGGCACCGGAGGTGATCCGGCGCCTGGCGCCGCTCGGCTGCCTCTTCGATACCGCGAGCCAGGGCGAGATCGACCTCTGCCTCAAGCTCGGCGTCGCGCCCGACCGTATCGGCTACGGCAACACGATCAAGAAGCGAAGCGAGATCGCGCATGCCTTCGCCAAGGGTGTGCGGCTCTTCGCCTTCGACAGCCAGGCCGAGCTCGAGAAGCTTGCCGAGCTGGCGCCGGGGTCGCAGGTATTCTGCCGCATCCTGGTCGACTGCGCCGGCGCCGACTGGCCGCTTTCCAAGAAGTTCGGCTGCACGCCGCGCCTCGGCGTCGAGCTGCTGACGCGGGCCCGCGAGCTGGGCCTCGATCCGGCCGGCATCTCCTTCCATGTCGGCTCGCAGCAGACCGATCCCACGAGCTGGGAGCCGGCGATCGCCACCGCGGCCGAGATGACCAGGACCCTGGCCGAGCGCGGCATCGAGGTGCGCCTGCTGAACATCGGCGGCGGCTTCCCTTCTCGCTATCGCTCGGAGGTGCCGCCGCTCGAGGCCTATGGCAAGGCGATCATGGAATCGATGAAGCGCCACTTCGGCGGGCGCATGCCGGAGATCATCGTCGAGCCCGGCCGGCAGATCGTCGGCGACGCCGGGGTGATCCAGGCCGAGGTCGTGCTGGTTTCCGAGAAGGATATCGGCGACGAGAAGCGCTGGGTCTATCTCGACATCGGCAAGTTCTCCGGGCTAGCCGAGACCATCGATGAGGCAATCAAGTATCGGATCAGGACGCCGCATGACGGCGGGCCGACCGGTCCGGTCGTGCTCGCGGGTCCGAGCTGCGATTCCGTCGATACGCTCTACGAGAAGACCGATCTCAGGCTGCCGCTGGCGCTCCAGCCCGGCGACAAGGTGCTGATCCTTTCGACCGGCGCCTATACCTCGGCCTACTCCTCGGTCGGCTTCAACGGCTTCCCGCCGCTCAAGACCGTCTGCATCTGACTATTTCCGGGTGACGTCGGTCACCCTGATCTTGCCCGAGATGATGTCGGCGCGCGCGGCGTCGATCTGACGCCGCCAGTCCGTTTTCACCAGCGGCGCATTGTGCGCGTCGAAGGCGAGACCGACGCCGTCCTCGGCCAAGCCCAGCTCGATCCGGCCCGGTTTCCACGAGCGTTCGCGCGCCGCCTGGAAGCTCCGCTCGACCGCGAGGTCGACGCGCTTGAGCTGCGAGGTCAGGATCGTTCCGGGATGCAGCCCATTCTGGTTGGAGTCGACACCGATCGCCAGCCGCTGCATCTCGGCCGCGGCCTGGAACACGCCGAAATTTGAGGTGCCGGCGCCGGCGAAGATCACCTGGGCGCCGCGCTCGATCTGGCTTCGTGCCAGCTCCTTGCCGCCCGAGGGATCGGAGAAGGCGGCCGGCGTATTGCCGATGAAGTTGGTCAGCACCAGCACGTCGGGCCGCACATGCTTTGCCCCTTCCTCGTAGCCGACAGCGAACTTCCGGATCAGCGGAATGTCCATGGCGCCGACGAAGCCGATCCGACCCGAAGGCGCGGCGAGGCCCGCCAGCATGCCGGCAAGGAACGCGCCTTCATGCTCCTTGAAGACGACGGAGCGCACATTCGGCTGGTCGGCTTCAGCATCGATCAGCGTGAAGCGGATGTTCGGATGCTTGGGGGCGACCTGGACGAGCGGTGTCGCGTAATAGAAGCCGACAGCGACGATGTCGGTGGCGCCCCGACGCACCAGCGCCGCCACGCCCTGCTCGAACTGTGCCGGGCTGCTCGGCTCGAACTCCAGCACATCGCCGCCGGCCGCCGCCTTGAAGCGCTGCGCGCCCTCATAGGCGCCTTCGTTGAAGCTCTTGTCGAATTTCTGCCCGACGGCGTAGAGCACGGCCGGTTTGATCTCGGCCGCCGTCGCGGGCAGCGCCAGGACCGACGCGAGCAGGGTGACGGCCAAGCGACGCATCATCTCCACCCCCAGCGCTCGGCCGCTTCCATGATCATGGCGGTGTGCCGGTCCTGCAGCGGCTTGAGCTGCGCTACCAGCGTCGTGCCGAGGATCGCCGCGTAGTCTTCGCCGTTCTGCTTCTGGCGCCAGGAGTTGCCGACGAAGCGGGCCTTGGCCTGGCCGACACGGACGACACGCGGCTGTCCGCCCTTGAAGCTCGCCGCCGCGGGCTTCAGGCCGCCGGCGAAGTCGCGGTCGCTGAGCTCGCTATAGGGCTTGCCGGCGCCGTCGCGCACATTGAGGAAGATCATCTCGTCGCCGAAGGCTGTGTAGCCGCCGCCGAGACCTTTGTGCGCGTCGGCCGCGTGCTCGAAGAAGCGATGCGCCGTCGCTGCCGTCAGCGTTCCCTTGGCGAAGCGCACAACGACAAGGCCGGTGCCTCCTCCGGCGTCGGCGAGATCGGAGACCAGCACGCTCGACTGGCGGAAGACATAGCCCAGCGCGGCTGCGACACGATCCGCCTCGCGGTCGCCTATGGCGATGCGTGACTGCAGCGAGGCGTTAGTACGCAGCAGGTAGCCGCCGGGCGTCAGCTCGGTTCTGACCTTCGACGGATCGACGCCGACGGCACGGAAGATGTCGGGCAGCAGCTCGTCCCTGACCTTGGCGGTGAAGGCCGCGCGGTCGGCGTACTGAGCGTTGGCGAGCTTGCTCAGCCCGAGCTGGCCCGACGTCGCCTCGTAAGAGAAGAGCAGCGGCCGGTCGGCGGCCATGGCCGGTCCAAAGGCGAGGACCGTCACGAGAAGGAGCAGCGCGCGCAGGAGCCGGTTCATCGATGATCTCCCAGTTTGAGCCACGTTAGCTCATGCTTGTTGTGGTGCAAGTGCATGACGCGCGAGCCGGGGATCCGGGCGAATCTCTGCGCCGTTTCGTGGTCGGTCTCTCCCTGGAACTTGATCGTGCAGACGAAGTTGCGGACCCGGCCCGAGGCGAGCCAGCGCTCGACCAGACGATAGAGACGTTCGGGGTAGCAGACGATGTCGGAGAAGAGCCAGTCGACAGCTCCGGCGTCGTCGGGCTCGAGCGCGAAGGCGCTCAAGCGGCGCTCCTCGACGCCCGGCAGAGCCGCGATGGCCGGATCGAGCGGTGCCTTGTCGACCGCGATGACCTGCACGCCCAGTTTCGCCAGGACCCAGGTCCAGCCGCCGGGGCTGGCGCCGAGATCGAGGCAGCGCTCCCCGGGCGCGGGGCGGCGGCGCGCCAGCGTCAGCGCTTCCCAGAGCTTGAGATAGGCGCGGTTCGGCGGACCCTCCTTGTCCTCGACGAAGCGGACCTCGCCATTGGGAAAGGGGCTCGAGCAGCGGGCGGCGGCGAGAATCGTGGCCTCGTCGAGCAGCGTCCAGGAGCCGAGCGGCGCCGTCGGCGCCTCGGCAGGAAAGAGAAGCGGCTTGGCCGAGACGCTGGGCAGCCGCTCTTCGATCAGCTTGGCGCGGCGGTGCCTGGTGAAGGAGTAGAGCGCCCAGTTGCGCTGGATCGCGCGGAGTGCCTTGGCGCCCTCGGCGATCGAGGCGATCTCGATGCGCTGCGGCTCGTGCCAGGTGTTGGCCGCCCAGGCCGCGGGCCGTGCCGGCCCCGGCGCCAGGAACAGGCGCCCATGCGCGACGGAATCGGGGCCCAGCTCTTCGGCGAGCTGGGCCTCGAAGCCGTCAGCCGCGAGGTAGCCTGTCTCCTGGGTCACTCGGGGTCACAATAGCCCGACCAGGAGCGCTGCGCCGAAGCCGGCGAGCAGGAGACCCGAGGCGCGGTTGATCCAGAGGATGACCGTCGGCGAGATCCGCTGTCTCAGCGTGCAGACCGCGCCGGAAAGGATCGCCCACCAGAGGAGCGAGCCCAATAGCACGCCGGTCACCAGGATCGCGGCGCCCGCTGAGGTATCGGCGGTGGCAAGGCCGAGTCCGGCGAAGATCGCGGCGAAGGTCAGGATCGTCGCCGGATTGGCCATGGTGAGGAGGAAAGTGCTGACGAAGGTCGGCCACAGAGACCGCGTCATCGGCGCGTCGGCCGCAGTCTCAGGCGGCTTACCTGCTATCGCGACCCAGCCGAGCCAGATCAGCGCGATGCCTCCAACGACGGAAAGGACGCCTTGCGCCTGGACCAGCAGGCTCGAGACGGCCGTGAGGCCGAAAGCGGCAATCGCGGCGTAGACCGCGTCGGCGACCGCGGTGCCGAGCCCGCCGGCGACGCCGGGCCAGAACCCGGCTTCGAGCGCGCGGCGGATGCAGAGGACCCCGATCGGCCCGACCGGGGCGGCGATCGAGAGGCCGAGAAGCAGGCCTTTGAGGAAGAGGAGAGCCGCGTCGGTCATGCGCGGGCAGACATACCGGCTGTGACGCGCCTCGTCGACCGCCTCTCGCGCCTGCGGGACTCTGGTAAAGTCGGCGCGATGACGGTTCCCGCTTCGGTCCTGCCGCCTCTCGACATGCCGCGCCGGCCGGCGCACGCGGTTCCGCCGGGTGCAACCGACTGCCATGTTCATGTGTTCGCGCCATCCGACCGCATTCCCTTCAGCCCGGACCGGGCCTATACGCCGGCGCCCGGCATCGATCCGGCGCGGCTGATCCGGATGCATGAGACGATCGGCATCAGCCGCGCCGTGCTGGTCGCCTCAAATGTCTATGCCGAGGATCTGCGGGCGACCGAGGACGCGCTGGCGGCGCATCCCGACCGTTTCCGTGGCGTCGCGTTGATCAGGCCGGATATCGCCGATTCCGAGCTCGACCGGCTGCATCGCCTCGGCTTCCGCGCCGTCCGGATCAATCTCGTGCTGCCGGGCGCGCTCAGGCTCGAGGATCTGCCCGTGCTCGCACCGCGACTTTCCGATCGCGGCTGGCATCTCGAGGTTCAGGCCAAGCCTGAGACCTTGGCCGAAGTCGTCGGGCAATTCCTGGCGCTTCCCCTCGATATCGCGATCGATCACCTCGCGCTGATCCGCCCGGAGCATGGCGAGAACCACCCGGGGATCGCGGCGGTTCTGCGTCTGCTCGACGGCGGTCGCGGCTGGGCGAAGCTCTCCGGGCCTTACGTTGGCGAGCCCGGCGGCCCCCGCTTCCCGAGAGCGGCCGCGCTTGCCCGACGTTTCGCCGCGGCGGCGCCGGAACGATGCCTCTGGGGCTCCAATTTCCCGCACCCCCAGGCCGTGCCGATGCCCGACGACGGCGACCTCATCGACTGGCTCGCCGAAGCAGTTCCGGGTGCGGCAGCGCGGAAGCGAATCCTGGTCGACAATCCCGCTCGACTGTTCGGGTTTCGGTCGTCGTGAGCGACGGTCGTGCGGGTCTCGTTCACCGCGCCTGGCGGCACGCGATCGTGCGAGCGCCGGCTTCGGCGCCCGCCTACCTTGCGCTTGCCAAGCTGGTCGCCATGGACGAAGCGATGGTGCTGCTCGCGCGGGCGCATGCGGTTGCCGGTGCCTCATCGGAAGTCGCTCGGACCTTCGCTCAGGCCGTCTTCAACGCCGGCGCCGGCGCGCGCGCGCGGACGATCCTGATCGCCGCGCTCGCCCATGAGGCCCGTGCCGACACCTTGACCGATCTCGGTATCGTCGAGGCGAGCCTCGCGTTCGGCAACGCCTCGGCGCGCTTTCGCTGCGCCATCGCCCTCGACCCCAGCCTCGCGCCGGCGCAGTTTGCGCTCGGCAATCGCGGCGACGAAGCGGAGGCGCGCTATCGCCGGGTCCTCGCGCGCGATCCGCGGCACGGCGGCGCGCTGGTCAACCTCGCCAACCTCTGGCGGGACGGGCCGAGGCTCGAGGACTCGCTTCTCCTGCTTATGCAAGCGGCCGCCCTCGCTCCGGGCGACCCGGTCGCCCTCTATAACCTCGCCAACGCCCTGCATTTGTCCGGCGACATCGGCGGCGCGGCGCTGTTCTTCCGCGCGGCCCTCGCGCTCGATCGGCGCGACGCCTGGAGGTTGCGCGAGGCGACGCTGCTGCCGCCGATTCCGGAGAGCGCCGAGGAAATCGACCGATGGCGCCGACGCTTCCTGGATCGGGTCCAGGCGCTGGCGAAGACGCCGCTACGTGTCGACGACCCGCTCACCGACGGGCACTGGACGAATTTTCACCTCGCCTATCACGACGAAGACGATAGGCCGCTGCAAGAGGCGGTTGCGCGGCTCTGGAAGCATGCGACGCCCGCCCTGGCTCGCTCGGACCTCCGTGGGCATGACGGACGGCCGCGCCTCGGCTTCATCTCAGCCTATTTCCGCGATCACACGATCGGCCATCTGTTCAAACGTGTGATCGCCGGCATCGACCGCCGCCGCTTTCGCGTCGTCCTGGTCCGGGCCGGTGCCGCCACGGACAGGGTAGGCGACACGATTGCCGCGAGCGCGGACGAGGTCGTCACGCTACCCGAAGATCTCGCGCGGGCGCAGCAGGATCTTGCCGCCGCCCGGCTCGATGCGCTGCTCTACACCGACATCGGCATGGACCCGTTCACCTACTACCTGGCCCATGCGCGCCTGGCGCCGCTGCAGATGGTCGCCTGGGGCCATCCGGTCACGACCGGCCTCGATGTCATCGACCTGTTCGTCTCGGCCGAGACTTTCGATCGCGAAGACGCAGAGGCGGACTACACCGAGGTCCTCAGGCGACTGCCGTTCCTGCTTCTGGACTGGCAGCCGGAGGCGGTCGAGATCGGCACTGTCGACCGTACAAGGCTCGGCATGAGCGGCGATGGCCACGTCTATTTCTGCGCCCAGAGCCTGTTCAAGCTGCACCCTCGGTTCGACGCGGCGCTCGCGGAGATTCTCCGCCGCGACAAGGATGCGGTCCTGCATCTCGTCGAAGGCCATCGTCGCCCCTGGTGCCGCCGCATCGTCGAGCGGTTGGAGCGGCAGCTCCCCGGCGTCTCCGAGCGGATGCGGTTCCTGCCGCGACTCTCCGGCGCCGACTTCATCCGCGCCCAGGCGCTGGCGGACGTCGTGCTCGACACGCCGGGCTTCTCGGGGGGCAAGACGAGCCTGGAGGCCTTCGCTGTCGGCCAGCCGGTGGTGACGTTGCCATCTCGCTATCTGCGCGGTCGCCTGACCTACGGCTTCTATCGCCGCATGGGGCTCGACGATCTGATCGCGACCTCGCTCGACGACTTTGTGACAAGGGCGGTGAGGCTTGGGACCGAAGCAGGTTACCGGAGCGAGGCCAAGGCGCGCGTTGCCGAACGGTCGCCTCGGCTGTGGGGCACGACCGAGTCCGTCCGCGCCTTCGAGGATCTTGTCGGGAGCCGGATCAGTCGCCGAGCAGCGATGCCATCTTTAGGGCGACGCCGACCGAGCCCTCGACCTTGATCTTGCCGGTGGCGTAGGCGAAGGTCGGATCGAGATCGCCCGAGAGCAGCTTCTCGAGATTGTCGAGCGTGATCGCGATCGTGGTGTCGGCGTCGCTGTCGTCGTTGGAGATGACCGGCGTCGCTCCGGTTCCGTCCCAATGGACGAAGGCGCCGTCGCCGACGTCGAACTTGACCTTGTAGCCGAGGCCTGCGGCGCGGCCGGCGCGTTGGCGCAGATCTTCGGTCACCGACTCCAGGCTAATGAGGCGCCTCCTCTTTCCAGCACTGTGCGCGCCGCCACGCTCGGGCGCAAGCCGAAGGCCGCGAGCGTGTTGCCGAGCAGTGCGCCGACGACCAGGGCGCCGCCAACGAGCGCGAGTGCTGTCGGGTGCTCGCCGAGGATGATCCAGACCCAGAGCGGCCCCAGGATTACTTCGAGCATGGCGAGCAATGCCACTTCGGCGGCGGCGAGATAGCGGGCTGCCATGGTGACGAAGATCAGAGGCAGACCGACCTGCACCGTTCCCATGATGACTGAGACCGCTATCGAGCGGCTGTCGGTGTCGAGCGGCCAGGCGAATGGCAGCGCCACGATGATGGCGGTGCCGCCGGCGATCAGCACCGAGGGCACCATGTCGACCTTGCCGCCGACGGCACGGATCGTGACCAGGTGCGCCGCATAGCAGAGAGCGAGCCCGAGAGCGTAGAGATTGCCGATCAGCCCTGTCGCGGTGTCCAGGGAATCCCAGCACATGATGGTGATGCCAACCGCGGCCACGGCGAGCGCGGCCCAGGTCCGCGCGCCGACGGCCTCGCCAAGCACGACTCGCCCGAAGACGGCGGCAAAGAACGGCGTCGTCGACATGATGACAACTGTGTTGGCGACCGTCGTCGATTGCACGGCGAGCACGAAGCCGAAGAAGGTTCCGGCGAGAAAGAGGCCGCAGAGCACGCCGGCCCAGCCGGTCCGCACGATCTCGGCGATCATGCGCCGGCCATGCTGGACGCCGAGAAAGGCGATCAGCACGAGGCTCATCGTGATCGAACGCCAGAACACGATCTCCCAGGCCGATGCCTCGGCATGACGGACCAGCACGCCGCCGAGGCTCAGGCCCAGAGCGGCGGCGAGCGTGAGGTAAACGCCCTTGGCGCGCGGGGAGGTCACTTGGTGCCGAACTGCAGCAGGCTTGGTGCCTTGTCGATGATCTCGGTCAGGATCTCCTCGGCGACGTGGATCTTGCGCCTCGCCTCTTCGTCGAGGCGGCTCCGATAGCGCTCCTCGCCGAGCTTCTTCTTGGTTTCGTAGAGCGTCCGGAGCTCCTGCACGAAGATCTCACGGGTGCCCAATGGCAGCTCGGTATGTTGTACCAGGACCCAGAGGAACTGGATGCTGGTCTTGATCAGGAGCTTGTAGGTAAGAGCCGTCAGATCGTCGAAGTGTCCCTGCAGCTTGCGATCGGCGCCGCCCTCCAGGTGATCGAGGCGCCCCTCGATCAGGATCGAGAAGGTCTCGAACTCGCCCGCCTTGTTGCGGAACGCCTGATAGGCCTTAAAGCTGTTCTTCTCCGCCCTCCTCTGTGCTTCGTCGGCGACGGCGTTGATCTCGCCGGCGTGCACCTCGAGGGCGTTGAGCAGCTTTTCGACTTCGGCTTTCTGGTAGGTCTTTGCGGCCATGGAGAAGGGAGTGTATTAGGGGCGCCGATCATGCTCCACATCAACAATCTTGTTTACCGGATTCAAGGACGCCTGCTCTTCGACCATGCCTCGGCGGCCATCTCGACCGGCCACCGGGTGGGGCTGGTCGGCCGCAACGGCACCGGCAAGTCGACCCTGCTTCGGATCATCCTGGGCGAGGCGCAGCCTGATGACGGCATCATCCGTATGCCGCAGCGGGCGACCGTCGGCACCGTCGCCCAGGAAGCGCCGGACGGCGAGGAGACGCCGATCGGACATGTGCTCTCGGCCGACGCCGAGCGCGAGGCGCTTCTCGCCGAGCGCGAGGCCTCGCCCGACCTGATCCGGGCCGGCGAGATCGAGCTTCGCCTGGTCGAGATCGAGGCGCATGCGGCGCCGGCGCGGGCCGCCCGTATCCTCGCCGGCCTCGGTTTCGACCACGAGGCGCAGCAACGCCCGCTCCGGACCTTCTCCGGCGGCTGGCGCATGCGCGTGGCGCTGGCAGCCCAGCTCTTCCGCCAGCCGGACCTGCTGCTGCTCGACGAGCCGACCAACCATCTCGACCTCGAGGCGACGATCTGGCTTCAGGGCTTCCTCGCCTCCTATCCTGGGACGCTGCTGCTGGTCAGCCACGACCGCGAGCTCTTGAACGAATCGGTCGAGCACATCCTGCATCTCGACCAGCTCAAGCTCCGGCTCTTCTACGGCAACTACGACAGATTCGCCGAGGCGCTGGCCGAGGAGCGCCGGCGGCTGACGGCCGAGGCGGCGAAGATCGACGCAAAGCGCAAGCACATGCAGTCCTTCGTCGACCGCTTCCGCGCCAAGGCGTCCAAGGCCCGGCAGGCGCAGTCGCGCCTCAAGGCCATCGCCAAGCTGGCGACGATCGAGGTCAGCGTCGATGCGCGCGCCCCGACCTTTACCTTCCCCGACCCGCCGGAGATGGCGCCGCCGCTGCTCCGCCTCGATCGCGCGTCGGTCGGCTATGGCGACAAGGTCGTGCTGCGCAACCTCGACCTGGCGCTCGATCCCGACGACCGCGTCGCGTTGCTCGGCTCGAACGGCAACGGCAAGTCGACCTTGGCCAAGCTGTTCTCGAACCAGCTCCCGGTCATGGACGGCGAGGTCTATCGGGCGGCGCGCTTGAGCGTCGGCTTCTTTGCCCAGCATCAGCTCGACCTGCTCGATCCGAAGCGGACGCCGCTGGAGCACATTGCCGAGCGCCGGCCGAAGGAGACGGCGACCCAGTGGCGCTCGCGCCTCGGCCGCTTCGGCTTCGGCGAGGACCAGGTCAATACGATTGCCTCGAACCTCTCCGGCGGCGAGAAGGCTCGGCTGGTCTTCTGCCTGATCAGCCTCGATGCGCCGCAGCTCCTGATCCTCGACGAGCCGACCAACCATCTCGACATGGATGCACGGACGGCGCTGATCGAGGCAATCGGCGACTTTCCCGGCGCCGTCGTGCTTGTCAGCCACGATCCGCACCTGGTGCGTCTGATCGCCGACCGGCTCTGGCTGGTCGAGGGCGGCACCGTGCGCACCTTCGAAGGCGATGTCGACGATTATCGCAATCATGTGCTCGCTCAGCGCCAGGAGGAGCGTCGCGCTCAGCGCGCGGCCAAGAGCGAGGCCAAGCCCAAGGTCGAGAGGCCGGCGAAGCCGCCGGTCGCGCGTCTCGACCGCGACAGGAAGCTGGCGCTGCGCAAGGAAGCGCGCGACGCGGAGGCTGAGATCACCCGCCTCGAGAGGGAGCGGGCGAAGATCGAAGCCGAGCTCGCCGGCGGCGAAGCCTATCGCGCCGGCAAAGCGGCCGAGCTGGGCCGCAAGCGCAACAACGTGATCGAGAAGATCGCGGCCGCCGAGGCGCGCTGGGTCAAGGCATCCGAGGCGCTGGAGGCGGCTGGCTAGGTTTCCCTATGAGCCTCTTGGCGGCGGTGGCCAGGGAAGGCCGACCAGACGCGGGTCGCGCATCGGCTCCTCGAACTGCTTGTAGGGCTTGAAGCCGGCCTTCTGGTAGACGCTGAGCGCGCGCGGGTGGTCGAGGTTGCAGGTATGCACCCAGACACGGCCGACATCGGGTGCGCTCCACGCGGCCTCGATCGCCTTATCGAGCAGCCAACGGCCGAGACCGCGGCCGATGAACTCGGGCACCAGGCCGAAGAAGGCAAGCTCGCATTCGCCCTCGATGCGTCGGTCGAGCTCGAAGTAGCCTGCCGGCACGCCGCCGACATAGGCGACCGTGATCTCGACCTTGGGGTCGAGGATGATGCGCCCGAGCGCGGCATCGTCGAGGAAGCGCCGGCTGATCCAGGTCCAGGCGCCGCCGACGGTGTTGAAGAGGTAGCGATAGAAGTCGACTGTCGGCGGGTCGAGGCGCATCAGCGCCAGCTTCATCGCCGGCGTCGGCGCCGGCGGCTTGCCGGGCCGCTGGAACATCTCGAGCGAGGTCACGGTCTGCACGAGCGCCGGGACCTCCGGGCCCCCCTCGAGCCATTTCGACATCACCAGGCGAGGCTCGCAGGCGTAGCCCAGCCGCTCATATACGTCGCGGACGGCGGTGTTGGTCTCTCGCACCATCAGAATGACCTTGGGTGCTCCGCGGCCGCGGAGCCATGTCTCGGCGTGACGGACCATGGTCCGGCCGTAGCGATGCATGCGCTCGCCCGGATCGACGGCAACATAGTAGAGCCAGCCGCGATGGCCTTCCTCGCCGACCATCACGGTGGCGACGATGCGACCTGCCTTGACGCCGACGAAGAGCTCCGAGGCTGGGCTTCTGCGGCATCGCGCGATGTCGACGAACGGATCGTTGTAGGGGACGACGAGGTTGCACGTTTTCCATAGAGCGACGACGGCTCCTTCTTCGCCATCGACGATCGGCCGGATATCCAGAGGCGCGTCGCTCATGCCGGCCCCGTAGCCACCGGCGTGTCCTCTCTCAGTCCCCATTCCGACCAGGAACCGTCATAGATCGGGACCTCGTCCTTGCCGACGAGGTAGGCGCCGAGTGCCACAACGCAGGCGGTAACGCCCGAGCCGCAGCTGGCGACGATCGGCTTGCCGAGTTCGAGGCCGGAGGCGACAAACCTGGCCGCGATCTGCTCGGCCGGCAGGAAGGTCTTGTCCTTGGGATCGAGCAGGTCGGGGAAGGGGAGGTTGCGCGCCCCCGGCATGTGGCCCGGACGGCCCGGCCACAGCTCCTTCTCGACGCCCTGGAAGCGGCCGGCAGCGCGCGCATCGACGACCTGCTCTTTCTTTCCGTCGAGCGCCGCCTTCACCTGGTCGAGCGAGCGCACGAGACTAGGGCGGAAGCTTGCTTTGAAGCTCGCCGGCCTGATCTCTGTCCGTTTGTCCGAGACCGGCCTGCCCTCGGCGATCCATTTCGGCAAGCCGCCGTCGAGCACGGCGACATCGTCATGGCCGAAGATGCGGAACATCCACCAGCCGCGTGCGGCGGTCTGCAGCCCCGTCATGTCGTAGCAGACGATCTTGTCGCCGTTCGAGAGGCCGAGCTTGCCGACCTTCTCGGCAAAGACCTCCGCCGTCGGCAGCATGTGCGGGCGAGGGTCGCCCGCCATCTTGATATCGTCGATGTCGAAGTGGACGGCGCCGGGGATATGCTTGGCGTCGTGCTCTGCCTTGGCGTTGCGGTTGAGAGAGTGGTGGAAGTAGGTGACGTCGATCACCTTCACCTTCGGGTCGCCGAGGTGCGTTCCGAGCCAGCCGGTCGAAACGATGCCGTCGGGCTTAGCATAAGGCATTAGCGGCTCCGCCTTTCCAGCCAGTGAGGTATGGGAAGGCCCTTTTGGTCGAGAAAGGCCGGGTTGAACAGCTTCGACTGATAGCGTGCGCCGCCGTCGGCGAGAATAGTGACGACCGTATGGCCGGGACCGAGCTTCTTCGCCACCCGGATCGCGGCAGCGACATTGATGCCGGACGAGCCGCCGAGCACCAGCCCTTCGTGCTGCACAAGGTCGAAGATGATCGGCAGCGCCTCCTCGTCGGGGATCTGCTCCTGATCGTCGACGACGATGCCTTCCAGGTTCTTGGTGATGCGCCCCTGGCCGATGCCCTCGGTGATAGAGCTTCCCTGAGCCTTCAACTCGCCATGGGCATAGTAGTTGTAGAGCGCAGCTCCCATCGGATCGGCGAGCACGATCTTGATCTTAGGATTGCGCTCCTTGAGCGCGAGCGAGACGCCGCCGAGCGTGCCGCCCGATCCGACCGAGCAGGTGAAGGCGTCGATCTTGCCGAAGGTCTGCTGGAAAATCTCCGGTCCCGTGGTCTGGCGATGCCCCTCGCGGTTGGCGACGTTGTCGAATTGGTTGGCCCAGACGGCGCCGTTCGGCAGGCTTGCCGCCAGCTCCTTCGCCAGCGTCTCGGAATAGCGGACGTAGTTGGCGGGGTCGGCATAGGGAACCGCTTTCACCAGCCGCAGATCGGCACCGCAGAGCCTTAGGAAGTCCTGCTTCTCCTGGCTCTGGGTATCGGGCATGACGATGACGGTCTTGTATCCGAGTGCGTTGCCGACCAGAGCGAGCCCGATGCCGGTATTGCCTGCGGTGCCCTCGACGATGGTGCCGCCGGGCCTGAGTGCGCCCTTCTTCACCGCATCCATGACGATCGCCAGCGCGGCATCCATGACGATCGCCAGCGCGGCGCGGTCCTTGACCGAGCCGCCGGGATTGAGGAACTCGGCCTTGCCGAGGATCTCGCAGCCGGTCGCTTCCGAAGCGCGCCTGAGCCGGATCAGAGGCGTGTTTCCGATCGAGCCGAGGAAGCCGTCGCGCACGTCCATGTGAAAACTCCGCCGGGGGTAGGGCATTTCGCGGTAGACAGGAGCGCCGCATTCTAGGCTAGTGTCCGGCCGATACGAAACCCGCCGCGGCGTGGCGCATGCCCAGTTCCGAGCTTCAATACGGAATTCACCCCGGGCTCAGATTCGCCAGCCTCCTCGACGGGCGCGGGGCCTGCCGGGATGTCGGCTGGCAGGAAATCAAGGCCTGGCGCCCAGAGAACGGCGTCATCTGGCTGCACCTCGAGCGCGATCACCCGGAGGCTCAGCGCTGGCTGCGCGAGGAGAGCGGGATTGATCCGGTCATCGTCGATGCGCTTCTGGCCGAGGAGGCGCGGCCCCGGGTCGAGGACTATGACGACGCGCTCCTGATCGTGCTCCGCGGCGTCAACCGCCATGACCGCGAGAATCCCGAGGATCTGGTGCCCGTGCGGCTCTGGATCGACCGCTCCCGCGTCATCTCGCTTCGCGACAAGGACCACTACATGATGGCGCTTCGCGAAATCCGCGAGGCGCTGATCAAAGGGCGCGGGCCGATCGGGCCGGGCGAGCTGTTCGCCCGCATCGCCGACCGCATCATGCACCATGTCGAGCCGGTGGTGGCCGAGCTCGAGGACCAGGTCGACCAGCTCGAGGAGAACATCGAGCAGATCGACACCACGATCGTACGCGACCGTCTCGCCGAGTATCGCAGCCATGCGATCCAGCTCAGGCGCTATCTGGCGCCGCAGCGGGAGGCGCTTTACCGGCTTCAGCTCGAGGATGCGACCTGGCTTACCAAGCGCGACAAGGTCCGGCTGCGCGAGGTCACCGACCGCACGCTGCGCTTCCTCGAAGACCTGGACGCGATCCGCGACCGCACGATGATCCTGCACGAGGATCTGACCGCGATGGTCAGCGAGCGCATCAGCCACACGGCAGCGCGCTTGACGGCGATCACCGCGATGGCGCTGCCGCCGACCCTGATTGCCGGCTTCTACGGGATGAACCTGGACGGCATTCCGTTCCACGGCGAGCCTTGGGCATGGCTCGTCGTATGCGTCGCGACGCTCGCCATCTTCCCGCTCGAATTCTGGTTGTTGAGGCGCCTTAAGTGGCTGTAGATAAAAGACTTTCCTCGGTCTCGTCCGTCCATTTCCTTGACAGCCCGTGGCCACGCGCGGATATTCCCGCGATCGGCGGCCCACGGGGCGCCTCTGCCTTTTCGCAAGGAGGTTTCTAGATGACGAGGATCTCTGCCGCTTTGGCGGCGGTGCTGTTTGCCTCGACCGCAATTCCCGCGCTCGCGGCGACGCCCAGGGATACGCTGGTGATCGCGGCGACCATCGACGACATCACCAGCCTCGATCCGGCCGAGATCTTCGAGTTCTCCGGCGGCGACGTCGCCAACAACGTCTACGACACGCTGCTGTCGATGGACCCGAAGGCGCTCGACAAGGGTTATGTGCCGGGAATCGCCGAGAGCTGGACCATCTCCGCCGACGGCCTCACCTACACCTTCAAGATCCGCCAGAACGTCAAGTTCCACTCCGGCAATCCGCTGACCGCCGACGACGTGGTCTTCTCGATCGCACGCGCGGTCAAGCTCAACAAGACCCCCGCCTTCATCCTGAACCAGTTCGGCCTGACCAAGGACACGGTCGACCAGAAGGTGCGCAAGACCGGCACGCACGAGGTCACGATGACCATCGACAAGGCCTTTGCGCCGTCGATGGTTCTGAACTGCATGACCGCGACGGTCACCTCGATCGTCGACATGAAGGTCGCGATGGCGAACCAGAAGGATGGCGACTTCGGCTATGAGTGGCTGAAGACCCGTTCGGCCGCCTCGGGCCAGTACAAGCTGGTCAGCTGGAAGGCTGCCGACGGCTATACGCTCGAGAAGGTCGATGGCAACTGGCAGGGCAACGCCACGCTCAGGCGCGTGATCGTCCGCCACGTTCCCGAGACTGCCTCCCAGCGCCTGCTGCTGACCAAGGGCGACGTCGACATCGCCCGCGATCTCAGCCCCGACGACGTCGATGCGGTGAGGAAGGACGCGAACCTCAAGGTCTTCGACGACCTCAAGGGCCGCATCTCCTACTTCAGCGCCAATCAGAAGCACCCGATCCTCTCGAAGCCCGAGGTGGTCGAGGCGATGAAGTACCTGGTCGACTATGACGGGCTGCGCTCGACGATCCTGCGCGGCCGCGCCGTCGTCCATCAGTCCTTCCTGCCGCGCACCTTCCTGGGTGCCATCGACGATGCGCCATACCGCCTCGATGTCGATCGTGCCAAGGCGCTGCTTGCCAAGGCGGGCTATCCCAACGGCTTCAACATCCAGATGGATGTGCGCTCGGCTTTCCCGACCACGGAGATGGCGCAGTCGATCCAATCGACCTTCGCGCGCGCCGGTATCAAGATGGAGATCATCCCGGGCGACGGCCGTCAGACCCTGACCAAGTACCGGGCGCGCACGCACGAGCTCTATATCGGTGCCTGGGGGCCGGACTATCCGGACCCGCACACCAATGCCGATACCTTCGCGCGCAACCCCACCAACAACGCCGACGACGCGCGCGGCACCGGCTACCTGACCTGGCGCAACGCCTGGGCGATCCCGACGATGACGGCACACACGGATGCCGCCGTCATGGAGAAGGACAACGCCAAACGCGCGCAGACCTACGGCGACATCCAGCGCGAGCATCAGCGCACCTCGCCCTTCGTCATCATTTACCAGGCGTTGCTCCAGACCGGCATGCGCAAGAACGTCGAGGGTTTCCACTCCGGCGGCCCGGTCGCCAGCGCCTACTACTGGACCGTGAAGAAGTAGCCATCGCTTGACTGACTCGACGGTTACGTCAGCGACGGGAAGCTCACGCTTCCCGTCGCGCTACGTTTGGGCAGGACTCAAGCTGGTCGGCTCGGTGGCGCTGACCTTCTTCGGTCTTCTGCTCGTCACGTTCCTGATCGGCCGGGTGGTGCCGGTCGACCCCGTGCTTGCCGCGATCGGCGACCGGGCCTCGCACGACACCTATGAGCAGGTCCGCCGAGAGATGGGTTTGGACCTGCCGCTGTGGCAGCAATTCGCCAGCTACGTGCTGCAAGTGCTGAAGGGCGAGCTTGGCAAGTCGGTGCTGACCGCAAACACCGTGGTCGACGACATCAAGCGCGTCTTCCCGGCGACCATGGAGCTGGCGACGACCGCCACTCTTTTCGGCGTCGCCTTCGGCGTGCCGATGGGCGTCGTCGCTGCGGTCAACCAGGGCCGCTGGCCCGACCAGATCGTGCGCCTGCTCGGCCTCTTTGGCTACTCGATGCCGGTGTTCTGGCTCGGTCTGATGGGGCTCCTGCTCTTCTACGGCATCCTCGACATCGCCGCCGCGCCTGGCCGCGTCGATTTCGCCAACCTCGACGTCGTCGAAACCTGGAGCGGGCTGATTCTGCTCGACTCGGCACTGCAGGGCGAATGGGAGGTATTCTTCGATGCGCTTCATCACCTGATCTTGCCGGCGGCGGTCCTCGGTTACCTTTCGCTCGCCTATATCAGCCGCATGACCCGCAGCTTCATGCTCGAGCAGCTGCGCCAGGAATACGTGACGACGGCACGCGTGAAGGGGCTTTCCGAGGCTCGGGTGATCTGGCGGCACGCGCTCGGCAACGTCATGGTGCCGTTGATCACGGTGATTGCGCTCTCTTATGCGAACCTCCTCGAAGGCTCGGTGTTGACGGAGACCGTCTTTGCCTGGCCCGGTCTCGGCCAGTATCTGACCGCCTCGCTGCTCGCTGCCGATATGAATGCGGTGCTGGGGGCGACAATCGTGGTCGGCGCTATCTTCATCGGCATCAACCTGCTCTCAGACCTGCTCTATCGGCTGGTCGATCCGAGGGCGAAATGACGCAGCTCCGCGCTTGGCTCACTGCCGACACGCCGGTTTCGCGCAATCATGCGCGCGCGATTCAGGCCTATCTCTCCTGGCGGGCGCTCGCCTCCAATCCGCTGACGATGATCGGCCTCCTGATCGTCGTCGCGCTGGTCGTCTTCGCCACGCTCGCGCCGATGCTCGCCCCGCAGTCGCCTGTCGCCCAGGACCTGACCCAGCGCTTCATCGCGCCGGGAACGCAATATCTCTTTGGCACCGACGAGTTCGGCCGCGACATTCTCTCGCGTATTCTCTACGGCGCCCGCGTCACGCTCTACATCGTCGTCCTGGTCGCCGTCACTGCGGCGCCGGTGGGGCTTTTGGTCGGCACGGTGTCGGGATATTTCGGCGGATGGGTCGACGCAGCGCTGATGCGGATCACCGACATCTTCCTGGCCTTTCCGCGGCTGATTCTGGCGCTCGCCTTCGTCTCGGCGCTGGGCCCCGGAATCGAGAACGCCGTGCTGGCGATCGCGCTCACTGCCTGGCCGCCCTATGCCCGCATCGCCCGCGCCGAGACGCTGACCATCCGTACCAGCGACTTTATCGCCGCGGCGCGTCTCCAGGGCGCCTCCGGCTTCCGCATCGTGGTCGGCCATGTCGTGCCGCTCTGCAGCTCATCGCTGATCGTGCGTGTCACCCTCGACATGGCGGGAGTGATCCTCACGGCGGCGGGCTTGGGCTTCCTCGGTCTCGGCGCGCAGCCGCCGCTTGCCGAATGGGGCGCGATGGTCTCGTCCGGGCGGCGCTACCTCCTCGACTACTGGTGGGTCGCGACCATTCCGGGCCTTGCCATCTTCGTCGTCAGCCTGGGCTTCAACCTGCTCGGCGACGGGCTTCGCGACGTGCTCGATCCGAAGAGCTCATGAGCCAGCCGCTGCTTTCCGTCGAGGGCCTAGAGGTCAGGTTTCACACGCCGAAGGGCATCGTCGAGGCGGTGCGCGGCATCGGCTTCGAGGTCGGGCGCGAGAAGCTCGGCATCGTCGGCGAGTCGGGCTCGGGCAAGACCATGACCGGGCGCTCCGTTCTCCGGCTCATCCGACCGCCGGGCGAGGTCAGGGCGAAGCGCATGGTCTTCGACGGAAACGACCTCGAGGCGATCGATGAAGTCGCCATGCGCGAGATCCGCGGCCGGCGCATCGCCATGGTCATGCAGGACCCGAAATTCTCGCTCAATCCGGTGATGAAGGTCGGCGACCAGATCGCCGAGGCCTATCTCGTTCACCGCAAGGTCGGCGCCGAGCAGGCGCGCAAGCGCACGCTCGACATGCTGGCGGCAGTCAAGATCCGCGATCCGGCGCGCGTCTACGATCTCTATCCGCACGAGGTCTCGGGCGGCATGGGTCAGCGCGTCATGATGGCGATGATGCTGATCCCCGAGCCCGATCTGCTGATCGCCGACGAGCCGACCTCGGCGCTCGACGTCACCGTGTCGATGCAGGTTCTGGCGATCCTGGACGACCTCGTGACCCAGCGCGGCATGGGGCTAATGTTCATCAGCCACGACCTCAACCTGGTCGCGAGCTTCTGCGATCGCGTCATCATCATGTATGCAGGGCGCATCGTCGAGACCTGCAAGGCGAGCGAGCTGAAGCAGGCGAAGCACCCCTACACGCAGGGACTGCTCGCCTCGCTGCCTCGCATCGACCGGCCGGTCGGCGAGCTCTCCGTCCTCTCGCGCGATCCCGCTTGGCGCGACGGCCCGGTGGTCGTCGACGGAAAGATGGTCGGATGATCGAGGTCGGGAATCTCGAGGTCTCGTTCGGCGAGGGCGCGGCCGTCATCCGTGCCGTCCGCGGCATCTCGTTCGAGGTGGCGGCGGGAGAGACCTTCGGCCTGGTCGGCGAGTCGGGCTCCGGCAAGTCGACGGTGCTCCGTGCGCTCTCGGGCTTGAACCCGAACTGGAGCGGCGCCATGCACGTCGACGGGCAAGCGCTCGGCAAGAGGCGCAGCAAGGCCTTCCACAAGCTGGTCCAGATGGTGTTCCAGGATCCCTACGGTTCGCTGCATCCGCGCCACACCGTCGACCGCGTGCTGGCCGAGCCGCTGGCGATCCACGGCATGGTCGACGTCGACCGCCGGATCGAGACGGCGCTGGTCGAGGTCGGCCTTGGCCCGGCCTTCCGCTTCCGTTACCCGCACCAGCTTTCCGGCGGGCAGCGCCAGCGCGTCGCCATCGCGCGTGCGCTCATCCTTGAGCCCAAGGTGCTGCTGCTCGACGAGCCGACATCCTCGCTCGACGTCTCCGTGCAGGCCGAGATCCTGAACCTGCTGCAACGGCTCAAGCGCGAGCGCGGCCTTACCTTCATCCTGGTGACGCACAACCTGGCGGTAGTCGCGCATATGTGTGACCGGCTCGCGGTGATGAACGCCGGCCGCATCGTCGAGGAGATGGATGTCGCCGAGCTCCGCCGCGGCGAGGCAAGCGAGGCCTATACGCGCCAGCTTTTCAACGCCTCGCTCGGCTACAACCGCGCCAGGGCCCGCGAGCTGATCACCTTCGAATAGAATGTGCCGAACGTGGCGGCCTCCGACGCTTCCCTTGTTTCGGCCGGTTTCCCTTTGATCGAGGTCTGCGTCGAGGGCATCGACGGGCTGCTTGCCGCCCAGGAGGGCGGGGCCGATCGTGTGGAATTGTGTGCCAGCTTGGTCGAAGGCTGGATCACCCCGAGCCTCGGCACCGTGCGTCAGGCGCTCGGCGTGGCCGGGGTTCCGTTCTTCACAATTGTCCGTCCGAGAGGCGGCGACTTCCTCTACTCGGCGGCCGAGTTCGACTCCATGCTCGACGACGTGACGGCGTTGCGCGAGCTGGGTGCGCCGGGCGTGGTCAGCGGCTGCCTGACGGCCGACGGGCGGATCGACGAAGCGCGTATGACGGCTTTGGTCGCGCGCGCCGGCCCGATGCAGGTCACCTGCCATCGCGCCTTCGACATGACAGCCGATCCCTCAGCGGCGCTCGAGGCGCTGATCCGCTGCGGCGTTCGTCGCGTGCTCACCAGCGGGCAGCGCGATACCGCTCTCGAGGGCGCCGGGCTGCTGCGCGCGCTGGTCGATCAGGCCGGCGACCGCATCGCCGTCATGGGTTGCGGCCGCCTGAATGCCTCGAACATCGCTTCGGTGCAGCGGATGACGGGGCTCAAGGAGATGCACTTCTCCGCGCCCGCGCAGCGATTGAGCGCGGTGGCCCATCACAACGCCCAGGTTCGCATGGGGGCGACGCCAGATCGCGAGTATCGCATCACGGTCACCGATCCGGACGCCGTCCGGGCCACAATCGCCGCGGTCCGCGCCGGCTCACGACCGTCGAGTGGCTGGCTTTAGTTCGGCCGGCGCGTCGCTTGCACCATCCGGTACATGCCCTCGACATTGAGCTCGCGCATCTGCTGGTAGCCGGACCAGTCCTTGTACTTCTCCATCGTTACGGCCTTCTTGATGTCGTCGAGCGACTTGCCCTCGCGGGCGAGCCGCGTCACATCGGCACGCAGCTCCTCCATCAGCTCGCGGTAGGCGACGGCGTCGGCCTTGGTGCCGAGCGGGCCGTGGCCCGGCGCCAGGACGTCGAAGCTCATCGCCTCGACGCGCTTCAGGGAGTCGATCCATTCCTGGAGGTAGCCGTCGGGGAAGTCGCGGAACGGCATCGCCTTGACCGGAATGAAGTCGACGGCGAACAGGATGCGCTCGCGCGGGAACCGGATCACCAGCGAATTGTCCGAGTGGTTCTTGCCGACATATGTGAGCTCCAGCACCGTGCCGCCGAGCTCGATCGTCAGCGAGTCGTCGAATGTCAGGTTCGGCACCGCGGTCGGGCGCTTCTCGTCGACGATGACTTCCTTGGCGCGGCGGTGCGCGACGACGGTCGCGGTGTCGGCGAAGACCTCGCCGCCGGCGATATGGTCGCGATGGTCATGGCTGTAGACGAGGTACTTGATCGGCCGGTTCCAGCGCTGTGCAATCTCGGCCTTGAGCCACTTTGCCGCCTCGGCATCGATCGGGTTGGTGACGATGACGCCGGCCGGCGTCACGGCGAAGACCGAGTAGTGGAAGTTGTTGCGGAAGCGATAGATCTCGCCGGCGATCTTGGAGATCTCGCGTACCGGCGCGGCGGTTTGCGCCTCCTGCTGCTGCTGGACGACCGTCCAGGTGTCGTGATCGTGGTCGTCATTGCCGGCGATGGCCGGCAGCGCGACCGCGAGCGCCCCAAGGATCGCGATGATGGTCCGCATGCGTACCTCCCGTTCTTCGTCGAGGGGCATTCTCGGCGAAGGGAGGCCGGGGCCGCCGTCACGACGGCGTGAGGCGCCTCACGCCTTCCTGAGGCGCGGACGGTTCAGCGCCAGCCACTGCAAGGACATGATGCTGATCGCGTTGTCGATCTCGCCCCGCAGCATGCGTGCGAACGCATCGTCGAAGTCCATCACGACGATGCGGATGTCCTCATCTTCGTCGGCGACCCCGGCGAGACCGCCGGCATTGGAGAGATCGACGAGGGCCGCATAGAGCCAGACCGTCTCCGAGCAGCCGCCGGGGCTCGGCATGAAGGTGTAAAGCGGGATCAGCTCTTTGGCCGTGAGGCCCGCTTCCTCCTGAAGCTCGCGGCGCGCTACATCTTCCGGCGTCTCGCCTTTCGGGATGATCCCGGCCGGCACTTCGAGCGTCAGCGGTGAGGGACGTCCGGCGACCAGCGCCGGGGTGCGGAACTGCTCGACGACCAGGACACGGTCGAGCTTCGGGTCGTAAGGAATCACCCCCGCCGCATGGCCGCGCACGAAGATCTCGCGCTCCAGCTCGGGCGTCCAGTCGCCGGTGAAGCGCCGGTGGCGAAGCCGGTATCGGTCGATGCGGAAGAAACCGCGGAACGGGGTGTCGACCGAGATGATCTCGTGATCGGAAGCGCTCATTGGGCTTTCCGGATGAAGTGGCGGAGGTTCGGGCCGGCGATGCGGTAGAAGATCTTGTCGGCGCGCTGATGCGGGCCGAGGCGGTCATAGAAGCGCCTCGACTTGTCGTTCCACGGATCGGCGGTCCAGTCGATCTGGCCGACGCCGCGCTGCTCGGCGAGGAAGCCCAGATACTCCATCATCTGCCGCCCGATCCCCTCGCCGCGCCAGCGTTCCGACACGTATAGATCCTGAATGAAGAAGCTGTTCTGGCAGAGGGCGACGGAATAGACCTGAAAGAAGATCAGGAGACCGACAGCGACGCCGTCGCGCTCGGCCAGCAACACCTCGAGGCGTCCGTCCCTGAGGCCGCGCTCGCGGATCTCCTCCGCCATCGCCCAGCGCGAGGAGGGGGGCGGGATGCCGTAGAAGGCGAGCAGCTCACGGCAGAGATGCGCGATCGTATCGGCGTCATCGGCCGTGGCTAGTCGCAGGCTCGCCATCATCGTCATGGCGCACCATCGTGGCGACGCCCTGTCCGGTCAAGCATCGGCGCTGGACCCTCGGATCGACGGCTGGCAGGGTTTGCGGCGATGCCGATCCTTCATCTTTTCCGCCACGCCAAGTCGAACCGCGACGATCCTCCCCGTGAGGATCACGACCGGCCGCTCTCGGCGCGCGGCCGCAAGGCGGCGCCGGCGATGGCGAGCTGGATGGCGGAGAACGGCGTTGCGCCGAGGCTCGTGCTGGTCTCGACGGCCCGCCGCACCCGCGAAACCTGGGCTTTGATGCAGGAAGCCTTCGCCGCCCAGCGGCCGGAAGTCCTCTTCGAAGCCGGCCTCTATCTCGCCTCGGTCGACGAGCTGCTGGTGCGGCTTCGGCGCCTCCCGGCGAACGAACGCGAAGTCATGGTCATCGGTCACAACCCCGGCCTCCAGGACCTCGCGATCGCGCTGTCGGCCGGGCACGGCACCGATCATGCGCGGCTCGCCAAGAAGTTTCCCACGGCGGCTCTCTGCAGCCTCGAAACCGAGGCCGGTACGCGGTCACGGCTCGGCGAGGGTCGGTTGCGCCTGGTCCGCTTCGTTCGTCCGTCGGACATCGTTGACGAATAGCAAAAACCTTCACTTTTTTGTCGTTGACCCTGTCGAGTAGCGACCGTCTTAATCGGCAGGCATGCCCTCCATACCCCGCCGCCCGCCCGCCGCGGCCCGCGCCGGCTCCCTGGTGGGAAGGGAGGTCGAACTTAAGCTCGCACTCGACCCGGCGGATCTCCCGCGCCTCAAGCGGCATCCCCTTCTGCAGGGCTCGCGGCGGTCGACGGCCCGCTTGGAATCGACATATTTCGATACGTCAGATCTCCGCCTGGCAAAGCGCGATCTGACGCTTCGGGTACGTCGCACCGGCCGGCGGCATGTCCAGACCGTGAAGTCTGGACTTCTTAGACAGACGGGTCTGTTTGAACGCGAAGAGTCGGAGCATCCGGTCGGGGAAGCCAATCCGGATCTCACCGCAATCGGGGATGCCGCGCTCCGCCGCGCCGTCGGCGGCGCGCTCAAGGAGCATTCCCTGCAGCCGATCTTCGGAACCGCGATCCGCCGAACCAAGTGGCGGCTCGGCGGCGGCGGGAAGGTCCAGGTCGATCTCGACCTCGATGTCGGCTTCCTCAAGGCGGGCCAAGCCGAGGCGCCCATCTGCGAGATCGAGCTTGAGCTGAAGCGCGGCCGACCGCGCGACCTCATCCGGCTCGCGCGCGACCTCGGCCGCACGGTGCCGCTCCGGCTCGATGTCGCGAGCAAGGCGGCGCGCGGCTTTGCGCTCTATCGCGGCGACAGCGAGACGATCCGTTGCGCCGAGGCGCTTCGGTTCGACGGCGATGCCCCGCTCGGCGAGGTTGTTCTTGCGGTGCTGCGTGAGGGCCTCGCCCATGTCGCCGGCAACCAGGCCGCGGTCCTGGACGGACGCGACGCCGAGGGCGTGCATCAGATGCGGGTCGGCCTGCGCCGGCTCAGGGCGGCACTGGGCCTCTTCCGTCACCAGTTCCAGGCACCGGCGCGCGAGGATCTGGCGGGCGAGCTTCGCTGGCTCGCCGCGAGCCTGGCGCCGGCGCGGTCCTGGGATGTCTTTCTTTCCGAGCTTCTGCCGCCGGTCGCCGTGGCGCTTGCCGGCGAGACGGAGCTGCGCGAGGTCGAGCGCGGCGCCAGGGCTCTGCGCGAGATCGCCTATGCCGATGCCAGGGCGGCGATCGGTTCGGGCCGGTTTCTGAACCTCATGCTATCGGCGCGTTTGTGGCTGGCCGAGCCGCCCTGGTCCGACGATGCCGAGCCGGACGAAAGCGCGCGCAACCTCGCCGTCGGAATCCTCGATCGCCGTCACCGCAAGACCAAGCGCCTGGCCAAGGCCGCCGATCGGCTCGCGGAACCCGAGCTGCATGCCTTGCGGCTGCGCCTGAAGAAGCTCCGCTACGCTGCCGAGTTCTTCGCGCCGCTGTTTTCGGAGCGCCGCGCGAGGGGCTATCTCAAGGCGATCAGCCGGCCGCAGCAGAGCCTGGGCCATCTCAACGACGCGCGCGGCCTCGCCCCTCTGCTCGAGCCGCTGGCGCACCGGGTAGAGGAGTCGGGCGCCAAGGCATTCGGCGCCGTCGCGGGCTTCCATGCCGGCCGCATCGACGCGTTGGTCGCGGATGCGCGGCGTACCCTGAGCGCCTTCGCCGAGGCGCAACGATTCTGGACCCGAGAGCGCTAAGCCCCCATGATCTTGGCGGCGACGTTGAAGCCGCCGTCGATCACGAAGCTCTGACCGGTGACCCAGCGGCTGGAATCGCTCGCGAGGAACACAGCGATGCCGCCGAAATCATCGGGCACGCCCCAGCGGCCGACGGCGTGGCGATGCATCGCGTCGGCAACGAACTCGGGCGTGTTGATGCGGGCATGCGTCAGCGGCGTGTCGACATAGCCGGGGACCACCGTGTTGCAGCGAATTCCGTCGCGCCCGAACTCGGTCGCCATCGAGCGCATCATCGACTCGACGCCCGCCTTGGCCGCAGCGTAGTGCTCGACCAAGGGGTTACCCATGCGGCCGAACTGGCTGCCGGTCACGACCAGCGAGCCGCCCTGCCCCTGCCGGAGCAGGATGCGGACCGCGGCCCGGAGGGTGAAGAAGGCCCCGTCGAGATTGACGTTCATCACCCGGCGCCATTCCTCGGTGGTCATCTCGGCGAAGCTCGTGTGCTTGCCGACGCGACCGCTGACGCCGGCGTTGGCGAAGCAGGCATCGAGCCGCCCCAGCCGCTCTAACGTCTCGTTCATGCCGCGATCGACCGCTTGTTCATCGGCGACGTTGTAGTTGAGCACATGCACCTTGCGGCCGTGGCGCTTCAGGCTCGCCTCGGCTGCGCGGCTCTTGTCGGGATTCTGGCCCCAGATCGCAACGTCGGCGCCGGCCGCGGCCATGCCCTCTGCCATGCCGAGGCCGATGCCGCTGTTGCCTCCCGTCACCAGCACCGCCTTGCCGGTCAGGTCCAGCCCTCGATAGGCCATGTGATGCTCCTTGCAGCTTGCGAAACGGGCTATACTGCCGCGGTTTCGGGCGGGTGCGCGAGGTCGGTATAAGTGAACGCGGAACAGGTCTTCGACATCCTTCGCGAGGCTATGCTGGTGACGCTGATCATCTGCGGCCCGCCGATGGGTATCGGCCTCGTGGTCGGCATCGCCATCTCGCTTTTCCAGGCGATGACCCAGATCCAGGAGATGACGCTCACATTCGTTCCGAAGCTGATCGTGCTGTTCGTTACGATGGTCATCTTCATGCCCTTCATGCTGGCGACGATGATCAAGTTCACCGAGTTCATCTTCGACCAGATCATTGCCGGCGGAAGGGCGTGAATGCCGCTGACGCAATTTCTGCCGGCCGAGATCTTCGCCTTCATGGCTGTCTTCACCCGGCTCGGCGCGGCGTTCACGGTGATGCCGGCCTTCGGCGAGGCCGTGGTCCCGGCGCGCATGCGGCTGATACTGGCGCTTGCGATCACGCTGGTCGTCGTGCCGGTCGTACGTCAGACCTTGCCGCCACTGCCGAGCGACACCGGTTCGCTGGTTGCGTTCCTCTTCACCGAGAGCATCATCGGCTTCTTCCTCGGCGGGATGGCGCGTCTTCTGGTGACGACGATGGACCTTGCCGGCACGGTCATTGCCGCCCAGATGGGCCTTTCGGCCGCGAACACCTTCAATCCGGCGCTGCAGACCAGCGGCACGCCACCGAGCATTCTGCTGAGCATGGGCGGCCTCCTTGCGATCATCGAGACCAACCTGCACCACATGCTGCTCGAAGGCGTCGTCGGCAGTTACGCCCTGTTCCGCCCGACGGACCCGCTGCCGATTGGCGATCTCTCCGACACCGTCACCCGCCTGGTCGGCTCGAGCTTCAAGATCGGGCTTCAGATCGCGATGCCGTTCGTCGTCCTTTCGCTGCTTTTCACATTCGCGCTCGGACTGATCTCGCGGATGATGCCGGCGCTCCAGATCTTCTTCGTCAGCATCCCGGCGCAGCTCGTCGGCGGGATGCTGATCATGATCGTGTCTTTCTCGGCGATGATGACTGCTTTCCTGACCTACTTCCACGAGACGCTGGTCGGTCTCGTCGGCTCGAGGTGAGGTGAGCGATGTCCGACGCCGATGATGATGCATCAAAAACAGAAGACCCAAGCGAACGAAAGCTGGGCGAGGCGCGCGGCAAGGGTCAAGTCTGGAACTCGCAGGAACTCCGCCACTGGTTCGCCTTTTTCGGTGCGGTGATGGTCCTGGCCTTCTTCGCATCGAGCATAGCCAGCGGCGTCTCGCGCTCCATCGCGCCCTTCTTCGAGAAGCCCGAGCAGATCCCGCTCGATCCGGGCAACCTCGGCCGCGTGCTGCTCGAGATGTCTTTTGACATCGCGTTGCCGCTCCTCTTTCCCTTCTTCATATTCGCGATCGCCGGGATCATCCCCACGATCTTGACGACCGGCTTCCTCGTCGCGACCGAGTCGATCAAGCCGTCGCTCGCCAAGCTCAACCCGCTCGCCGGCCTCAAGCGCATGTTCTCGATCCACGCGTCGATCGAGATGGCGAAGAGCATCGTGAAGCTCGCCATCATAGGGGCCATCGTCGCCTGGCTGATGGCGCCCGTTCTGACTCGCGTCGATCAACTGGTCGGCGTTGACATCATCGCTGCCGTCATCGAGCTCAAGAGCGAGGCGATCAAGCTTCTCGCTGCCGTCATCGCTGTCATGCTAGTCCTGGCCGCGGCCGACGTCGCCTACCAGCGCTACTCCTACTACAAGAAAATGCGCATGACGAAGCAGGACGTGAAGGAGGAGTACAAGCAGGCTGAAGGCGATCCGCAGATCAAGATGAAGCTCCGCCAGATCCGGATGGAGCGCGCCCGCCGGCGCATGATGGCGGCAGTGCCGAAGGCAACGGTGGTAGTCACCAACCCGACGCACTATGCCGTGGCGCTCCAATACGAACCGAACACGATGCCGGCGCCGAAGCTGGTGGCGAAGGGCGCCGATCTGGTTGCCAAACGGATCCGCGAGCTGGCCGAAGAGAACGAGGTGCCGATCGTCGAGAACCCGCCGGTTGCCCGCACTCAGCCGCGCGATGGCGGTCACCGCGGCAGCGCCTTCCGCTTCATCTTGAAGACGAAGCTGATGATCTCGGCCACCACCTTGTAGTTCTCGGGCGGTATCACCTCGTCGAGCTCGACAGTCGCGTAGAGAGTGCGGGCAACCGGCGGGTTCTCGACGATCGGCACCTTGATCGGCGAGGGCGAGGATCTTCTGGTGCCGCGGCTCGGGCGGCGTTTGCGGGGCGGAGAGCAGACGCTCGCCGAGGTGGCCTCGGCGGCGACGGAAGGCCGGCGGTTCCGGCTCGAGCTGGAGCGTGACGCAGCCGCCGGCGGCGGCTGGCTCGAGATCTCGGTTCGACCTTTCGGCGGACACGTCGGCTGGGCCGTCTGGCGCATCGCGGAGGCAACGCGCCAGAAGCAGCTTGCGACGGATCTCGCAAGCCAGCGCACGCGGGGCTCAGAGCTAGCGGCGACGCTGGCAGGTGTCGAGCAACGGTTCCAGCGCTTCTTCGAGGAGCTGCCGGTCGGCTGGGCGATCGTCGACGCCGGCGGACGCATCGAGGAGTGTAACCCGGCGTTCCAGACGCTGGCCGCGCCGGAATCATCCGCTGAGCCCCAGGCGCTTCGCGGCCGCGCGCTGGGCCAGTTGCTGCACAGCGAGGACGGTCCACGCGCCTCGGCAAGGCTCGCCGAAGCCTGGAGCGGCATCTCAGCAAAGGCGCCGGACGAGGTACGTCTGGCAGGTCCGGGCGATCGCGTCGCCTCCCTCTATATCGGGCGGATCGATGGGCCCGATGGTGCGCCGGTCAGCCTCGTCCTTCACCTTCTCGACGTGACCGGGCTCCGCAGCCTTGAACGGCAGTTCGTTCAGTCGCAGAAGATGCAGGCGATCGGCCAGCTCGCCGGCGGCGTGGCGGATGACTTGAACAACCTGCTGACCGCGATCATCGGTTACTGCGACCTGCTCCTGCAGCGCCACCGGATGGGCGATCCGTCCTTCTCCGACATCATGCAGATCCGCCAGAACGCCAATCGTGCCGCGAACCTGGTTCGCCAGCTGCTCGCTTTCTCGCGCCAACAGACCTTGCGCCCCCGGGTTCTCGACCTTACCGACGTCATCGCGGAGCTGTCGCACCTGCTTGCGCGCCTGATGGGCGAGCGCATTGCGGTCGATGTTGTGCATGGCCGCGACCTTAGGCCGGTCAAGCTCGACCAGGGCCAGTTCGAGCAGGTCGTCATCAACCTCGCGGTCAATGCCCGTGATGCGATGCCCGATGGTGGCTCTTTGTCTATCCGCACTGCCAACGCCACGCTCGAGGCACCGCAGGCGCGCGGGCCCGAGACAATCCCCGCCGGAGAGTGGCTGACGGTCGAAGTGCGCGACAGCGGCTCCGGTATCGCACCGGAGCATCTCGCGCGCGTCTTCGAGCCCTTCTTCACCACGAAACCGATCGGCGCCGGCACCGGGCTCGGCCTCTCGACCGTCTACGGCATCGTGCGCCAGACCGGCGGCTATGTCTTCGTCGAGTCCGAGCTCGGCAAAGGAACGGCCTTTACGATCTGGCTGCCGGCGCATGCCGGCCCAGCGGAGGCCGAGGCGATGCCGGACTCCGGTCGCCGCACCGCGGCCGACCTCACCGGCGCGGCAACCATCCTTCTGGTCGAGGACGAGGATCCGGTCCGCCTGTTCAGCGCGCGAGCGCTGCGCGGCAAGGGCTACAAGGTGGTGGGGATGCGGACCGGGGAGGCGGCAGTCGAGTTCCTGGGATCGGAGAAAGAGACGATCGACCTCCTGATCACCGATGTGATGATGCCGGGGATCGATGGTCCGACGCTGGTGCGCATCGCGCGAGAGCAGCGCCCGGACCTCAAGGTCATCTGCATCTCAGGCTATACCGAAGACACGCTGCGCCAGCGCATCCCTTCGGATGCGGCGACCCGGTTCCTGCCGAAGCCCTTCGGGCTCAAGCAGCTCGTCGAGCTCGTCAAGCAGATACTCGACGGTCCGGCCGCCGTCGCTTAGCGCGAGAGCGTGACCTCGGCCTCGATCCTGACCGTCACCGTCGCTTCGCCCGGCTCGGCGACCGGCGGGGCGATCTGCGCGCGCTCGGCCATGGCCATCGCCGGAGCGCCGAAGCGGGGGATCGGCGGTGCCTGCGTTTCGCCGAGCCGTACCTTGACGACCTCGACCTTCGGCAGGTCGAGCGACCTGGCGACGGTTGCCGCCGTATCCTTGATCCGTTGGATCGCCTCGGGCACCAGCTCGCGTTCGATCTTGCGGCGTGTCTCCGGCGCGAGTTCGTAGCCCAGCCCCTGGACCAGGAGGCCATCCTCCTGCAGCTGGCCGACCAGGGCGAGAAGGGCTGCAGACTCGAAGGAGGCGAGCGTCAAGCTCTGGCTGCCCCACCAGCGCTGGCCGCGCTTCATCGTCTTGTCCTCGTAGACGAAGTAGCCCTGGGTCTCGGCCTTCACGGCGGCGATTGCCTTCACCTTGTCGAGGGCGACCGCCATCGCTTGGTTTACCCGACCTTGGAGTGCGCGGGGGTCGTTGCCGCCGAGCTCGACGCGGAGATGGGCGCGGATCCGGTCCTGGGCGACGACGCGCTCGGCCGACTCGCCGAGCTGCAGCATGACCTTGTCCTGCGCGATTGCGGGGGCGCCCGCGATGAGCGCCGCGACAAGGGCAAGGAAACCGAGCCAACGCATGGCGACCTCCGCTGGAGACTGGCCGACGCTAGGCCTCGCCTGTGGCATCAATATGGCCGGCGGTCGCGGCGTGCATAGGGCTGCTCCAGCCCGTCGACGGGCACATTCCGGCCATTGATCCAGTTGGCGCGGGGCGAGACCAGGAAGCAGATCACGTCAGCGACCTCGTTGAGATAACCCAACCGCCCCATCGGGAAGCCGCCACGGACATAGTCGTCATAGCCCTCGGGATCGGACTTCTTGTAGCGATCCCAACCATTGCCTTCGCCCCAGATCGAGCCGGGCGAGACCGTGTTGACGCGGATGCCGTGCGGGATGCATTCGAGCGCCCAGCGCTCGGTGTCGAAGATCAGCGCTGCCTTGGCCGCGCCGTACTGGCCGGAGCCGACGAGCTGCGGCGTCCAGCCCGAGATCGAGGAGATGTTGACGATCGCCGCTCCCGGCCGCTTCGACATCCTAGGGATCGCGTGGCGCATCATGCGGACGGTCTGGAACAGATTGACCTCCAGGGTCTTCCGCCAGTCCTCGTCGGTCGAGTCCAGCACCTTGATGCCGCCCGAGTTGCCGCCGACATTGTTGACCAGGATGTCGAGGCCGCCACCCGCCCAGGCTGTGGCTTCCGCGACAAGACGCTCGGCGTCCTTCGGTTCGGTCACATCCGCCTGGATCGTGGTGATCTGGGAGGCCGGCAGCTTGGCCTTGGCGGCCGCCAGATCGTCTTTGCTGCGTGCCGACAGCACGACCTTGCAGCCCTCTTCCGTTAGCACCTTGACAGTCGCGAACCCGATCCCTTTGCTCGAGCCGGTGATGAGCGCGACTTTGCCAGCAAGCTTCATGTCCATGGCGACCTCTAGGAGTGGGAGGAGCGGGGAGCGAGGTTGAGAGGGCGTACGGGGTCCGCGGTCGCCGTGCCGACGACCGCCGCAGCCTCGCCGACGCAGCGGGGCGCGGCAAGGCTGGCTTTCGCCAGAAGGGCTTCAGACATGGAGGCGCGTGACCGCCGCCGACCAGCACGAGGTCGCTCAGGGCCCCGGCCATCAGAAATCGACCTTGGGCGTGTCCGGCGCGTAGCGATCGAAGACCGAGCAGAAATCGCGGCCGAAGCGCTGCATGAACCAGGCCTCGAAGTCGGCAAGCGCCTGCAGAGTCCGGGGCTCGTCGCTGGCTCCGATCGCCTCCGCTACGGGCCGGAACTTCGCCTCGGCCTCGCGGCCCTTCTCGTCGAGCTCGGCGAGGTTGGCCCCGATCCAGCCGATTTCGACGAAGGCCGCCGCGATGCGCGCGTCGGCCGCCTTCTTCGTGTCGGCCTCGTCGGTCGCGGTCTCCGCTACCTTCTTGAGGAGGTTGAGGCGGCGATAGGCGAAGGCACGGGCTCGCTCAAGCGTCTCGATGCGCCGCGCCGACTCCCGACGATAGGCACTCTCCTCGCCGGATGCGGCCTCGGCCCGGGCCGCCAATGTCGCCAGCACGCTCATCCTTCGCTCTCTCGAAAGTGGCGGAGAGAGTGAGAAGCACATCGCGCCTGTATGCTTTTGTTATTTCTATGATTTTTTCCCGTCACCAAGGGAGTTACCCCGATAGTTATCCCGACATGTGTTCTCTCGCCCGCGGTCAGCGAAAAGGGCGCCTCGCGGCGCCCGAGGAAGACTGGAGCCAGCCGGGATCAGGTGCCAACTTAGTCGCCTTCGCGGGCCGCTGCACGGGTTATCGGCATTCGCAACGACTGATTGTTTCCTTGTGGTGGCAGCCTCCTATCGCCGCGGGCACCAGCGATGCCAGCGACCCCGAGCGCCGCCACCGGAAGATCTGCGCCGGCGTCAGTCCATGCAGCCGCGCTATCGCGCTCACGCTCGCGCCAGGCGCCATGCTCTCGGCTACGATCCGCGCCTTGTCCTCAGCGCTCCACCGCCGCCGCCCGGCTCCCGTGAAGATCTCGACCCGCCGCGCCGGCGCGCCCTTGGTCCTAGGATCGTCACCCCTATCCGTCATAGTCCCAATGTCCCACCCGCAAAGGGCCGGAGACTCTCACAGCAGCGCCGTCAGCTCACCGGTGGGGAATAAGCACCGCTTACGGTCTTTGGGGTGCCCCCGGGATTGTTGGCCGAAAATACGATGTTCTGGCTGTCTGGCGCGACCGAGCGACCAATGTGTCAGGCAATGCATTGCCGTCGGGCCATTGGCTACCTGAAGAAGTACCAGACGAGACGCTGGCTGGAGTAGATCGATTCCTTGCTACTCGAGAGATCGCCGGCCCTACCTCGATCGGATTCGGTCTCTTAGTAGGAAACACGACAAGTCTACTGAGTCACTATGGCTGCCTTGGCTCGACTCCCGTTCGATCGGCTAGTTGGTACGAAAGACGATCAACCTACTGAGTCGGATTTTCTTTTCTCTCTTGAGGCGCAATCTGGTGCGCATGGTGCTGCCGAAATCCCGAAAGTGCTGGACGGAGCATATCTGCTCGATGGCTCGCGATGCCCCGAATGCCGATCGAGATCAAACTTGTAGAAAAGCTTTGCCCGATCGCCCGAAAGCCGACCGATCATGGCCATCGCTCCATCGCCGCCGGTAACGACTACAGAATCACGATTCGCCGATGCTCACTCGGTTTCTTTCAACGGTATCGACCGAGCGGGACTCTATCGATCTCCCGCTGAGTTTCCGGAAGCGGCAGGCCCGCATTGGCGCAGGTCTTCGCCGCACGTCAATTGCTCACCCACCCTTCTCGACGTTCCAAAAGACTGGAACTGGTGCCTCGAGGAACCCGCGTACATTCGACCGGTAGGCAATCGGCGAAAATGCCTGCCCGACGGGAACCAGAGGCACGCTCGCCATGGCGCGCTCCTGCATCTTGACGGCGATGGCCTTCCGCCTCGCGTCATCGGGTTCGCGAATCCATTGGTCGCGCAACGCTTCCAGCTCTCTGTCGCATGGCCAGCCAAACCACGCCTTGTCGCAGGTCGAGACGATCGGGAAGTTTGAGACGCCATCAAACATCAGAACCGACAGGGTGGTCGTTGCGAAGAGCTGCCAACCGCCTTTGGCAGGCTCCTCCTTCCGAGCCCGTCGCTGGCTGATCTGCGCCCAATCGCCCGCTTGCACCTGGACATTGATGCCAATCGACTTCATCTGAGCGATGGCGACCTCGGCCAAGTCGCGCAATACCTGCTGGTCGGTCGGCTGCAGCACCAGGACGGGTTCCCCGTTGTAACCGCTCTCCTTGAGAAGCTGACGTGCCTTGGCAAGATCCGGCTTGCCGAAGCGCTCGGCTCCGGCCTCGCTGCCCATCGCAGACCCGCAAACCATGACAGCCCAGCAGGGTTTCCAGTTGGACTCGTCCGAGCCGAACGCGGATCGTAGATAGTCCTCCTGCTGTACCATGTGCATCAGGGCCATGCGGGCACGCGCATCGTTGAAAGGTGAGAACAGCTGGTTCGGACGAAGGTAGGCCATATTCCCGGCCTTGTTGTGAACCTTGACCGTAATGCTGGAATTGCGCTTGAGCACCGGAACGAGGTCATTCGGCGGTGTCTCGTAGATGTCGACTTCGCCGGACCCCAGCGCCGCGACTGCGGTGTTGGCATCGGCGATGATTTTCCATTCGACGCGATCGACCTTCACGACGCGCCCGCCGGCGAACATGCTGGCAGGCTCGGAACGAGGGACGTAGTCGGTGTTTCAGTCGTACACGCGGCGGTTTCCGGGCGACCACAGCTCGCGATTGAAGCGAAACGGTCCCGAGCCGATTGTCTCAGTAACCGGAGTATTGGGGTCGGTCTTGGCATCAGCCTCGCGCATCACGACGAGGCCGCTCGCCGCTATTTTGGCGAAAGATGCCGCAACCGGGCCGAATGCCTCGCGCAGCGTCATCGTGAATGTGGAATCGTTGACGACCGATAGGGCCATGCCGAACTCGGTCAGTTTTTGGCCGTTCGAGTCCTTCTTTGACCAGCGTGTGATGGACTGCACGGCGTCCGAGGCCCGCACGGGCGTGCCGTCATGGAAACGGAGGTTTGGTCGGAGCCGGAAAGTGTGAGTGAGTGGGGTGGGGCACGGTTTCCTGAGACAGCGCACTGCGCTACCGATCGTAAAGACGGAGGTAGAGCATGGACGGAAATAATGGGCTGGAACCGGGTGTGACGGAGGCCACGGCGGCGCCAGCGCGCGC
>VGEN01000024.1 GCA_016869285.1 Alphaproteobacteria bacterium | reverse complement strand
TTGAAAGCGTGCGAGTGGCGCTTCAACACCAGTGACCCATCCAAGAAACTAACCCAGATCAAACAATGGGTTAAGCGTCATCTCAGGTAGTTATCTGGGACAGCCCCATCCAAATTTTACGGGATTTCTCGCTTTCTAGTGGCGGATGGGGTGGGATTCGAACCCACGGTGACGTTGCCGCCACGGCAGTTTTCAAGACTGCTGCCTTAAACCGCTCGGCCACCCATCCTTAGCCTAGACCTTCGTTCTCCCGGCGATTTTCAAGACCGGTGCCTTGAACCGTTCGGCCGCCCGTCCCTGGCGCCTCTCTAGCTTTCTCTGCCCCGGCCGGCAAGCCGGTCGCCGGCGGCGTTTTCGCCTTGTGCGGGCCTCCGCCTCTTCGTTAGGCTGATCGGAAAACAAGTCCAGGGCCGCGATTTCGCGGCCTGGTAGCGGGGAACAAGGAGGCACCATGCGTCTGACACACTATAATATAGTGCTCGGGACCGTTTCGGCCCTGGCGCTGGCCGCCGGGCCGGTCGCCGCCCAGCAGTTTTCCTGTGGGAAAACCGGCGGCAACTTCGTTTTCGCCCAGGAAGCGAAGGTCAACAGCCTCGACCAGCACACCTCGTCGACGATCTCGACCCGTAACGTCGCCATGAACATGTTCGAGTCGCTGATGACCCGCGACGAGAACATGAGCCCGATCCCGGAGCTCGCCCAGGAGGTCGTCGAGGCCCCTGATGGCATGATGTACACCTTCAAGCTCCGCCAGGGCGTCAAGTTCCACAACGGCAAGCCGATGACCTCGGACGACGTCGTGGCCTCGTTCGACCGCTATAAGAAGGTCGGCATCCTCAAGGGCATGCTCGACCCGGTCGAGAAGTGGGAAGCGCCGGACGCCCAGACCTTCGTCATCAAGATGAAGCAGGCGCAGCCGACCTTCCTCGAGAACCTGAGTTCCTTCTCGGTGCCGATCGTCATCGTGCCGCGCGAGAATACTGATGCGGCGGCGATGCAGCTCAAGACCGTCGGCACCGGACCCTGGGAGTTTGTCGAGTTCATCGCCGACAGCCATGTCAGGGTGAAGCGCTATGCCGGCTATACGCCGGACAGGCGGATGCTGACGACGAACGGCTTCGGCGGCTACAAGGTTGCCTGCTTCGATACCGTGACGTTCCGTATCGTCACCGAGCCCGGCGCCCGCGTCGCTGGCCTTGAGACCGGCGAGTTCCACGGCGTTGAGGATCTGCCGGCCAAAGCTCAGTCGCGGCTCAAGGACAACAAGAACATTGTCCTCAAGCCGCTGAGTAATTTCTGGGTCCAGATCGCGACGCCGAACCTGTCATTCCCGCCGACGGATAATCTCAAGGTCCGTCAGGCGATCCAGGCGGCGCTCGATATGGAAGAGATCATGGAGGCGGCGACCGACGGCGCTTATCGCCTCAACATCGGTTTCCAGTATCCGGGCCAAGCCTTCTACACCGAGGCTGGCAAGGAAACCTACAATCAGAAGAACAAGGACAAGGCCAAGAAGCTGCTGGCCGAGGGAGGCTACAAGGGCGAAAAGCTCATCCTGCTGACCAACCAGGACTACACCAACATGTACACGGCCGCGCTGGTTATGAGCGAGCAGCTCAAGGCCGTCGGCATGAATGTTGAGCTCATGGTCATGGACTGGCCGGCTTCCGTGCAGAAGCAGCAGAACACCACCGACGGCTGGAACTTCTTCTTCACCGGCTACGGCACCAACACCTCGCTCGGCGGCGCCGAGCCGCTGCGCTTCCACTCGCACCCGTTCAATACGTACAAGCCGAAGGGCAACGTACCGGACGCGGAGCTGATGACGCACTGGAACGCTCTGGTGGACTCGAAGTCGCTCGATGATCGCAAGGCTGCCTTCGCCCGCATGCAGGCTCGCGTCCTCGATCAGGTACTGGCGCTACCTTTCGGGTCGTTGACCAAGGTGCAGGCCGTGCGCGCCAATGTGGAGGACTTCAAGCCTTTCCGCATCCCGCGCGTCTCCAACGTCTGGTTCAAAGGCTAAAGGCCGTATAGAGATCGTTTGGGGGGCGGGCGGCCGTCGCGGCCGCCCGCTTCCTGTATGCGCGGCCGCTGCGGGAGCATTTGAGAGCAGGGAATGGGTCGCTATATCGTCGCGCGACTGATCCAGTCGATCCCGGTGCTGATTCTGGTCAGCGTGATTTCGTTCGGCATCATGAAGCTGGTTCCAGGCGACCCGGCGACGCTGATCGGTGGGCCGTCGGCTACGCCGGCCGAGCTCGACGTCATCCGCCAGAACCTCGGCCTCGACCAGCCATTTCATGTGCAGATGTGGAAGTTCTATGCAGGCTTGGCGCAAGGCGATCTCGGCACCTCGCTGCTGCTCGGCAAGCCGGTTCTGGAGGCGACGATCGAGCGCATCCCGGTGTCGCTGTCGATCGCGCTCTACTCGATGGTCCTGACGCTCCTGATAGGACTCGCCTGCGGCGTCGTCGCTGCGCTCAACCGCAACGGCTGGGCGGACCAGGGCGCCATGATCTTCGCGCTGATCGGCGTGTCGCTGCCCAATTTCTGGCTCGGCCTCATGCTGATCATTCTCTTCTCCGTGCATCTCGGCTGGCTGCCGACCGGCGGCTACGTGCCCTGGCAGGAGAGTTTCTACGGGTGGCTCAGGACCTCGACGATGCCGGCCGTGTCACTGGCGCTGCTGCAGATCGGGCTGCTCGCGCGCATCACGCGTTCGACCATGCTCGAAGTTCTGCGCCAGGACTACATCCGCACTGCCCGGGCTAAAGGACTCCCCGAATTCGTGGTGATCGGCAAGCACGCCTTCAAGAACGTGATGATCCCGGTCATCACCGTGATCGGCATCATCTTCAGCGTGCTGCTCTCGGGCTCCCTGGTCATCGAGTCGGTGTTCTCGGTGCCGGGCGTCGGCTCGCTGCTGGGATCGGCTGTTCTTCGGCGCGACTACCCGATGATCCAGGGCGGGCTGCTGCTCGTCGCCTGGTCGCTGCTGCTGCTCAACATCCTCGTCGACGTGCTCTACGCCTACTTCGATCCCAGGGTACGCTATGACCACGGCCGTTGATGCCGCCGCGGTTGCGGTCCGCAAGCGCACCTTCCTGCAGCGCTACCCGGTCGTCCGCCGGCTGATACGGCACAAGGCCTTCGTTGTTGGTGCGGCGCTGTTCGCGATCATCGTCTTCGTCGCGGTCTTCGCCGACTGGATCACCACCGCCGATCCCAATCGCATGGCGATCCGCTTCCGCTTCAGGCCGCCGGGCGGAGAGTTCCTCTTCGGCACCGACAATCTCGGCCGCAGTATCTATGCGCGCATTGTGCACGGGGCGCGGCTGTCGCTCGCAATAGGGCTTGCGGTAGTCGTCATGAATGCCGTGTTCGGCGTCGCGCTCGGCGCGGCCTCCGGCTATTTCCGCCGCCTCGACAACGTCCTGATGCGCGTGACAGATGCGTTGATGGCGTTTCCGCCTATCCTACTTGCGCTCGGCATCGCTGCGGCGCTCGGTCCCTCCAGCATGACCGCGGCAATCGCGCTGGCCGCCGTCTACATCCCGCGTACGGCGCGCATCGTGCGCGCTTCGGTCCTGGTCGTGCGCGAGATGGAGTTCGTGCAGGCGGCGCTCGCAATGGGCGCGAGCAACTGGCGTATCCTGCGCAAGCACGTCCTGCCGAATTGCATGGCGCCGCTGATCGTCCAGCTGACCTTCGTCTTTGCCTTCGCCGTCGTGACAGAGGCGACCTTGAGCTTCCTCGGATTGGGTTCGCCGCCGCCAACCCCGACCTGGGGCAACATGATTGCCGAGGGCCGTCAGTACATCCGCGATGCCGCCTGGATCACGCTGATCCCAGGCTTAGCGCTTGCCACGACCGTGCTCAGCCTCAATCTCCTGGGGGACGGGCTTCGCGACGTGCTCGACCCGCGCCTGAAGATTTCGCAGGACTGACGGAGCATGGATGTGGCCGCAGCTCCGCCGCTGCTCTCCGTCCGTGGTCTGTCGATCGAGTTCGGCACCGATCAGGGGCTGGCGAGAGCGGTCGACAGCCTTTCTTTCGACCTCCACGCGGGCGAGGTACTCGGCATCGTCGGAGAGTCCGGATCCGGCAAGAGCGTCACGGCGCTCGCGATCATGGGCCTCTTGCCGCAGCCGCCGGGCCGTGTGGTCGCCGGCGAGATCCTGTTCGAGGGCGCCGATCTCTTGAAGAAACCGCCGAACGAGATGCGCAATATCCGCGGCGCCGAAATCTCGATGATCTTCCAGGAACCGATGACCTCGCTGAATCCGGTTTTCACCATCGGCGATCAGCTGACCGAGGCCGTGCGCTGGCACGAGAAGGTGAGCCCGGCGGCGGCACGCGACCGCGCCATCGAGATGCTGAACAAGGTCGGCATTCCCTCGGCCGAGAGGCGGCTCGCCGACTACCCGCACCAGCTCTCCGGCGGCATGCGACAGCGCGTGATGATCGCGATGGCGCTCTCTTGCAATCCGAAGCTGCTGCTTGCCGATGAGCCGACCACGGCGCTCGACGTCACCATCCAGGCACAGATCCTCGATCTCCTCCGCCAGCTCCAGGAGGAGTTCCGGATGGCGGTGATCATCATCACCCATAACATGGGCGTCGTCGCCGAGTTCGCCGACCGCGTGCTGGTCATGTATGCCGGACGCACGGTCGAGCATTCCGGTGTCGAGAACGTGTTCGAGCGGCCGGCGCATCCCTATACCGAGGGACTGCTTGCCAGCATTCCCGATCTCGATGCCGATGTGCATCGGCTGACCGCGATCCCCGGCACATTGCCGAGCCCGCACGAGCTGCCGCCCGGTTGTCGATTCCAACCTCGTTGCGGCTATGCGCGCGACGAATGCGCCGCCGGGCTGCCGCCGCTGATCCCCGTCACCGCCGGCCACCTGGCCGCTTGCATCCGCCACGCTGACTATCGCCCAGCCGCGGCTATGCCGGCGATCGATGGAGTGGCGCGATGACCGCGCCCTTGCTCGAGGTCCGGAACCTCACCAAGCACTTCCCGATCTTCGAGGGCTTCATCGTGCCGCGCCAGGTCGGCGCCGTGCGCGCGGTCGACGACATCTCATTTGCGATCGGTGCCGGCGAGACGCTGGGCCTTGTCGGCGAGTCCGGCTGCGGCAAGACAACGACCGGCCGGCTGGTCCTCCGGCTGATCGAGCCGAGCAAGGGCCGCATCCTGATCAACGGTCAGGACATCGTCGGACTGCCTCCGGCGGAGATGCGGCCGCTCCGCCGCGAGATGCAGATCATCTTTCAGGACCCGTACGGAAGCCTCAATCCGAGGCTCACTGTCGAAGAAATCGTCGCGGAGCCGATGGTGATCCATGGGGAGCGCTTCGGCCCGACGGTGAAGAAGCGCGTGGTCGAGCTGCTCAACCTGGTCGGGCTCGCCTCGTTTCATGCCGAGCGCTACCCGCACGAATTCTCCGGCGGCCAGCGCCAGCGCATCGGCATCGCGCGTGCGCTTGCCCTCAATCCGAAGCTGATCGTCTGCGACGAGCCGGTTTCGGCGCTCGACGTCTCGATCCAGGCGCAGGTGGTGAACCTGCTGCAGGACCTGCAAGCCGAGTTCAAGCTCACCTATCTCTTCATCTCGCACGACCTTGGCGTCGTCCGGCACATCTCCGACCGGGTCGCGGTCATGTATCTCGGCAAGATCGTCGAGATCGCGCCCAAGCGTCAGCTCTACGCCGCTCCGAAGCACCCCTATACCCAGGCGCTGCTCTCGGCGATCCCGGTGCCGAAGGCGAGGGGGCGGCGCGAGCGGATCGTGCTCAAGGGCGACGTGCCCAGCCCGATCAACCCGCCCACCGGCTGCCGTTTCCACACCCGGTGCCCCATCGCCCAAGATGTCTGCCGCAAGGTTGAGCCGCCGCTTGTCCCTGTCGCGGCCGGGGAGCACATGACGGCCTGCCATCTCGTCCCTCCGGAATCGGCTCAAGCGGTCGCCTGAGGCGGTAGAAGGCGGCGTCTCCTTCTGGTATTAAAGGACTTAGCGGCGGGCGCGACAAGCAGAGAGGAGCTTGCGTGATCGGTGAGATGTGGCGCGTTCTCATAGTCGGCCTCACGGCATCGACTAAGATGCTGGCCACGCCCGTGGCCGCGCAGACTCCCGATTGGCGGCTGATCCCCGGCAACGCTCTCCCTCCGGTTGCCCAGGTAGTGCCGGCCGCGCCGCGTCCGGCGCTGCCGACCGATTACAACAGCGCCTTTCGGTCGATGATGGCGGATCCGGCCAACCTCGACCTCACCTTTCGCTTCGCCGAGCTGGCGATGGCCGCCGGCGACCTCGAAGGTGCGGTTTCGGCCTTCGAGCGGCTCCTGATCTTCAACCCTCGCCTGACGCGCATCCGCTACGAGCTCGGGCTTCTCTACATGCGGCTCGGTTCCTACCAGATCGCGCGCGGCTATTTCGAGGATGTGGCGAAGTCCGACGACGTTCCCGCGGATGTCCGCGCCTCGACCCGGGAGAACCTGGTCGAGATCGAAAAACGGCTTTCGGCAACGACGTTCGCCTTCACCGCGCAGACCGGCCTGCGCTGGCAGTCTAATGCGAACGCGGCGAACTCCGCCGGCGTCGTCAAGCTGTTCGGCCTCGACGCGACGCTCGACCCGGCCTCGCAGAAGCGCTCGGGCTGGAACGCCTATGCGCAGGCCTCGCTGACCTTCGCCTACGACCTCGGTACCCAGGCTCGTGACACGCTCGATGCCGGACTGCAGGTCTACGGGACGCGCCAACAGGACGTCTCCTCGCTCGACCTCCAGGTGGTGCAAGCTGATCTCGGGCCCCGGCTTCGCTTCGGCGAGGACAACAGCCTGATGCTTCGCCCCTTTGTGCTGGGAAGCGCAGTGACCCTCGACGACTCCCGCTACTTCGTCAGCTATGGCGGCGGGATCTCGGCCGACATGGCGGTGACACCGATCTTCGGCATCGAGGCCGAACTCAAGTCGCGGTTCCGGCGCTTTCATGTGTCGGAGGCGCGCACGACCGTCGCCGACAAGGATGGGTGGGAGCACAGCGCACGCCTCGGCACCCGCCATGTGCTTGGGTCCCAGGACGTGCTGCGCTTAGGTGGCACCATCACCTTCGCCAACGCCAAGGCGGAATCCGAGCGAAACCTCGAGTATGCGGGCGAGGTCACCTATCTCCGCCAGTTCGCCTCGCCATTCGCGCTGACCCGGCAGCCTTGGGTCGCGAACCTCGGCGGCGGCCGGACGCTTCGCTACTACGACGGCGTCGACACGACGGTGGATCCTTCGACCACGCGCTACGATCGGGAATGGTCTCTCGGGGCGGGCCTTTCAATGCGCTTTTTCGACAGCTGGTCGGTAAATCTGCAACTCACCCAGCAATGGGTGAGATCCTCCGTGGCCAACTACATGTACACGAATACGAGCGGCACGATCGGATTGGGATATGCCTTCTGAGTGTGAGCACCGTCACACGATCCTTGTGAGCCCGGTCACTTCGCCGGGTTTGCACCCCTTCTAGGCTTAAGTCGGGGTGCAGGGAGATCGCCATGCTTCGTCATTCGACCATCCTCGCTCTGCTGGCTTCGACCGCGCTCGCGAGCGGCGCTTTCGCGCAAGCGCCGGGGGCGCCGACCAAGGTCGGCGTCGCCGCTGCGGTCAATCAGCAGCTGACCGGCACGCCGCCCGCTGCCGCCGGCCGTGTCGTCAATATCGGCAATGACGTGTTCCCCCGCGAGCGGCTGGTGACGGACGCGCGCGGCCAAGCGCAGATGCTGTTCCTCGATGGCTCCGCTTTCACCGTCGGTCCCGACTCGGACCTCGTGCTCGACGAATTTGTCTACGATCCGGCGAGCGGCACCGGCAAGCTCGCCGCGACGGCTGCGAAGGGGGTCGTCCGTTTCGTCGGCGGCAAGCTCAGCAAGAACCAGCCGGTGACGATCACCACGCCGACCGCGACCATCGGTATCCGTGGCGGTATCGGCATCGTCTCAATCGACGCCTCGACCGGCGCGACTAGCGCCACCTTCCTGTTCGGCGCCGAGATGACGGTGACCTCGGCGAGCGGCTCGACCGAGAAGATCTCGCGCGCCGGCTTCACCACCACGGTCGAGAGCAGGGCCGCCGCGCCGACACCTGCGACCAGGGCGACGACCGAGCAGATCAAGCAGAATCTCGAGCAGCTCAACGGCCGCGCGGACGCGACCGGCGGTGCTGCTCAGCAGCCGACCTCGGGCCAGGTCGCCCAGCGCATGCCCGGACAGGCGCCGACGCAGCCTCCGCCTCCGCCTCCGAGCGGCGCGAAGCCGGCCGGACCAGCCCCAGGGGCGACCCAGACGACGAGCACGACGGCCAACCGCGACGCGACGCAGCAGGGCCAGAAGAACGCGCTCTCGACCGCGGCGCTGCCCGCAGGCGCGATCGTAAGCTATCAAGTCAACAGCGACCCGGCGCTGGCCTCGAATGCCCCGACGGTGCGCGGTCAGGCGACGGGCAACGCCAACGGCTCGTCGAGCAATTTCTTCGGCGTGTCGAGCGGCTCGACCGGAACGGTGAAGAGCGTCCAGGTGTCGATCGCCGTCGACGGCACCGGCAGCACGCAGAAGTCTTTCGTCGCCGTCACCACCGGCGAAGTCGGCGATGGCGCAGGCATGCTGGCCTCGACCCGCGGGACCTCGCGCAACACTGGCGATCGCGACACGACCGGCATAGCCTCGAGCTCGACTCTGTCCGGCACGGGTGCCATGACCAGCTTTGCCGCCGGCCGCATGCCCGCCGGCTTCGTGCAGACCGGCGGCGGCACCGACGCCCAGCTCTCCGGCGGCAGCGCCTCCTACGGCTATCGCCAGACCGGCCAGCGCATCACCTCGACGCCCGTCGTCGGCGCGCGCGAGACAACGGTTCTCAATGGCTACGCCAGTGCATTCGTTGAATCCCACCGCGCCGATGGCAGGCTCGAGCCGAGCACGTCCCTCCTTGCGGGTCAGAACGGACAGCCCAGCGGTCCCGTAAACGTTTCGATTAACACGGACGCGGCGAACGGCCGCGTGGCGGCGACGTTCAACCTGAAGTCGCTAAACGACCCTAGCGCGCCCGCCGGATCGGATGGGCTGACCAGCGTGGCGCTCAATTTCGGCGCCGACCCGGCGCGCGGCACCTATGTTGACCGATCGCGCTTCGCCGCGGTCGAGTCGAACACGGGTGCGGTCGTCAACGACGGGGGAGGCACGAAGACCGCCGACTCGACCCGGCTCTACATGGCTTCGAGTGGTTTCGCCAATGTCAGCCTTCCCGGCGGCGTCCAGGCCTGTCAGTGCGAGTTCGTACAGTGGGGGTGGTGGGGCGGCGTCGTCGACGCCCTGAGCTCCGACGGAGTCCAGAAGAGCAATCATCTGCACATGGGCAACTGGGTAGCGGGCCCGATCGTTTCGCAGACCCAGATGCCGACGACCGGCAGCGCCAGCTACTCCGGTCACGCCGTCGGTACGGTGATCAACCAGACCCAGCGCTACATCGCTGCCGGCAATTTCTCCGCCCAGTACAATTTCGGCAGCCGGTCCGGCACCATGGCGATCAGCAATTTCGACGGCCTCAACGTCACCGGCAACATGGCGTCGCAGAACGGCCGCGACTATGCCGCCAACCTGAGCATCACCGGCAAGCCCGGCCTGACTGGCACAGCGCAGGGCTCGTTCTTCTCCGGTGGTGGCGATCCGGTGAGGGAAACGGGCGGCCAGTTCTCCATCAGCAATGCGCCGGGCAGTACAGACAAATATGCCGTCAACGGCGTCTTCGTCGGGAAGAAGCAATGAGCCTACTGGAGCTGCGCCGGTATGCATCCCTTGCGGTGCCCGGCGCGGTCCTCGTTCTCGTCCTCGCGCTTCGTATCCTCGATCCAGGCGGCGTTCTGGAGGAGATACGCCTTCGCGTCTTCGACAACTATCAGCGTCTGGCACCGCGCGAGTCAGAGATCTCGGCAGTCCGCGTAGTCGACATCGACGACGAAAGCCTGTCGAAGATCGGTCAATGGCCCTGGCCCAGGACGCTAGTCGCCGACCTGATCGGGAATCTCAGTACCGCCGGTGCAGTTGCGATCGGCCTCGACATCATCTTTCCGGAGCCGGATCGGACCTCGCCGGCACAAGCCGCCAAGCTCTGGCCGCAGGCCGAAGAGCTGAAGGCGCTGCTGGCGCGGCTTCCCGATCACGATGCGCTCCTCGCTGAAGTGCTGGCGGCGACGCCGACGATTACCGGCTTTGTCCTGACCCAGGAGAAGGGTACCCGCGCACCGCTACGCAAGGTCAACTTTGCGCATGCCGGCATCGATCCGGCGCCCTTCATCCCGAGCTTCTCCGGCGCGGTCACGTCGCTGCCGGAGCTCGAAGGTGCCGCGCGCGGCAATGGCAGCATCAACAGCGTGTCCGACCGCGACGGCATGTTGCGCCGGGTGCCGTTGGTGCTGAGGCTTGGCGACCGGCTCTATGCCTCGCTCGTGACCGAGACGCTCCGTGTCGCTCAGAACGCCAGCACCTCGATCATCCGTGCGTCCGGCGCCCAGGCGGCTGCGAGCTTCGGCGCCGAGACCGGCATCGACTCGATCAAGATCGGCGAGTTTGCTGTGCCGACCGATGCCAATGGCCAGTTCTGGGTCCATTTCGCCAAGCCGCATCCTGAGCGCATCGTCCCGGCGTGGAAGGTCCTTTCCGGCGAAGCCGGCGAGGACATCTTCGAGGGCACCATCGTCCTCGTCGGGACCAGCGCCGCAGGCCTCAAGGATTTGCGGCCGAGTCCGCTCGATCCGGCGATGCCTGGCATCGAGGCGCATGCGCAGGCGATCGAGCAGATCCTCGCCGGACGCTTCATCGGCCGCCCGGACTGGGCCAATGGCGCCGAACTCCTCTATGTCAGCGTTCTCGGCATCGTCCTGTTGCTCGCCTTAAGTCGGGTCGGCGCGGCATGGTCGGCCCTGATCGGCGGCGGCGCGGCGGTTCTGGCGGTCTTGGCCTCATGGCAGGTCTTCCGCTTCTTGGGCTTCCTCGTCGACCCGGTGACGCCGGTCGGCGCCACAGTCGCGGTCTACATTTCCGGCACGCTGGTCAAGTATCTCGCGGCGGAGCGCGAGAAGCGGGAAGTCCGGACGGCCTTCGCGCAGTACCTGTCGCCGGCAATGGTCGAGCGCCTGGCCGCCGACCCGAGCCAGCTCAGGCTCGGCGGCGAGACCCGCGAGATGACCTTCCTCTTCAGCGATATCCGCGGCTTCACGACGATCTCCGAGGGCTTCAAGAGCGACCCTCAGGCACTGACGCGGTTGATCAACCAGTTCCTGACACCGATGACCGACCGGATCCTCGCCCATCGCGGCACCATCGATAAGTATATGGGCGACTGCGTCATGGCGTTCTGGAACGCGCCGCTGGACGATCCGGAGCACCCGGTCAACGCCTGCCGCGCCGCCTTGACCATGCGGACCGAGCTCGTGGCGCTCAACGGACGGCTCAAGCAAGAGGCGGAGAGGGACGGGCGGCGCTTCGTTCCGCTCGTGATCGGCATCGGGCTCAACTCGGGCAAGGTCGTCGTCGGCAATATGGGGTCCGACCAGCGCTTCGACTATTCGGTCCTCGGCGATGCGGTGAACCTCGCCTCCCGCCTGGAAGGCCAGTCGAAGACCTATGGCGTCGACATCGTCGTCGGCGAGAGCACCAAAGAGGCCGCTCCGGGCTTTGCCTATCTCGAGCTCGACCTGATCGCGGTCAAGGGCAAGGCCGAGGCGGTGCGCATCTATGCTTTGCGTGCGACAGAATCGGACGCCGCGCACCAAGCGTTGTCGGCGGCGCAAGGCGAGATGCTTGCTGCCTATCGCGCCCAGCGCTGGGATGCCGCCGCGTCAGCGCTCCATAGCCTGCGTGCGCTCGCGCCGGAGCTCGGTGTGCTGTGGGATCTCTATCTTCAGCGTCTGGCCGACTACCGCCAGTTCCCGCCAGGCCCTGATTGGGACGGCGTCTACGTCGCACGCAGCAAGTAGGTGATTGGCCTCGATCGTCGGGTGAGTATTCTACTCGTCTCGCCGCCGAGGACCGAGGCATGACGATCCTGCTCGATCTCGCCGTTCCGCGGACGCTGGAGACCCTGGTCGAGCGTTTCAGCAACGGCCATCGTGGCTTCACCGTTGAGGCTTGGTTGTTCGAGGGGCCAGCGGCAAGGCGTGCGGCTGAGGCGCGGCTGAAGACGGTTGGCGTGGTCGCTCGGTTCCGCAGCGCTTACAAGCCGTTGATCCATCACTTCCTCGAGGAGGCGCCGGCAACGGGCGGACATCTGAGCGTCGAGCTTCCCTCTCATGAGGCGGCGCCCGAAGGACGATTCAAGCTCGAGGCCTATCCGTTGGCGGCGTTGGTCGGGAAGGCTGGCCTTGACTTTTCGGCCGGTAGTGAGGCGCTCGCCTACCGGGTTCGGTCAGGTGAGGGGCCTTGGGTCAGCGTGTTCTCACCCAACAGGCTCGGCATCGACCATCTGGGGAAGCCGACCCTCACGCCCTGCGGCTGGCTCCGCGTCCGGGACACGGCGGGCAAGACCGTCGAAGATGGCCCGATCGAGACCGAGTACGAGGCGGTCTTTCACCGTGTCATGTCGGCGATCGCCGAGCATCGTTGGCCTCCATCCCCGCCCTTCTTCCCGACGCTCGACATCTCCGCAACCTTGCCCGGCACCGAGACCGAGCTTGCCTATGGCGATGAAGTCTTGAGCACCTCCGAGGCGCTGCACGAGGACCTTTACTTCTCGATCCTCGAATATCTGAAGCATCGCGCCGGCCTCGCCGCCAACGATCGCACTTTGCAGCCGGGTCAGATTGTGCCGGACATCGTCACCGCCGACTGTCCGGCGCGGGTCATCGTCGCCATAGGCGAGTCTATCGAGCGGGTGCTTCTGTCCGGACCCGCGCGGCTGGAGGATGCCGACCGGCCGCTCGCGCCGGCGCAGATTGCGGAACTCACCGATGCGCTCGGCGGCGAGAAACGCGATGTCACGTCCTTCCAAGGGCGCTCGGTGCGCGCTCGTGTCTATGACGGCGAGGGGCCGCCGTTCCTGTTGTCAGCCGCTCAGCACGCCAACGAGACGTCGGGCATCGTCGGCGCGCTCCGCGCTGTGCAGATGTTCCGTGCCGAGGGGCGACGCTTCGCCTTCATCCCCTGCGAGAACCCGGACGGCTACGCGCTGCATCACTGCCTCCGAGCACGCAATCCGCGGCACATGCATCACGCCGCCCGCTACAGCGCACTCGGCGACGACGTCGAGGGGCGTACGGCCGAACCGCTCTACGAGAAGGCGGCGCGCGGCGATCTTGCCCGCGCGATCGGCGCGCGGCTGCATCTGAACCTTCACGGCTATCCGGCCCATGAATGGACGCGGCCGCTCACTGGTTACATTCCCCAGGGATTCGCCCTGTGGACGATTCCAAAAGGCATGTTCCTGATCTTCCGTCATCTTCCCGAACTCGAGGCCAAGGCGCGTCCGTTCCTGGAGGCGCTGACCGCCCATTTGGCCGAGGACGCCGCGCTTGCCGCCTTCAACAAGACCCAGCTCGCAACCTGGGAGGCACATGCCGGCGAGGTGCCGTTCCCGGTGATCAACGGCATCCCCTGCATGATCTCCGATCATCCGCGTCAGGTGACGCCGTTCCAGCTCATCACGGAGTACCCGGACGAGACGATCTACGGCGATGCGTTCCGCCTCGCGCACACCACGCAGATGCGCGCGACACTAGGGGCGGTCCGTCTGCTGCGCGAGGGCTACCTCTAAGTCGGGATGGCCATCTCATTGGCGCGAAACAGCCTCGTTCTCGCACGCCGATCGTACGGCCGCGGCCGAAGCATCGGGTCGGGCGGTCGGCTAAACTGACTGCATGGCCACCAACGCATCTTTTGCCGAAATCGCAGCGCTGGCCGGCGATCCGGCGCGCGCCAGCATGATGCATGCGCTGATGGACGGCCGTGCGCTGACCGCTTCCGAGCTGGCGAGGGCTGCCGCGATCACGCCGCAGACGGCGAGCGGGCACCTCGCTCGGCTGGTGACTGCGGGTCTGCTTGCCGTCAGCCAGCAGGGCCGGCATCGCTATCATCGGCTCGCCTCGCCTTCGGTCGCACGCATGATGGAGAGCATCATGCAGGTCGCCTCCGAGACGACGACGCGAAAGCCGGTCGTCGTCGGCCCGCGCGATCAAGCACTGCGGGCGGCACGGACCTGCTATGACCACCTCGCCGGCCGGCTCGGCGTCGCGCTTGCCGATGCGATGATCGAGGGCGGTCATGTCGAGCTCGCCAGTGACGCCGGCGCCCTGACCGATTCCGGCGTAGCGCTGCTGACCGGGCTCGGCATCGATCTTCAGGCGCTTTCGGCGGCCAAGCGTAGCCAGCGCCTATTCTGCCGGCCCTGCATCGATTGGAGCGAGAGGCGGCCGCATCTCGCGGGCGCCGTCGGTGCCGCACTCTGCGCGCAATGCTTCGCCAAGGGCTGGATCCGGCGGGCAGAGGGAACACGCGCTGTCACCGTGACGCCGAAGGGACGCTTTGGCCTGCGCGAAACCTTCGGGGTGATGCTCGCCTAGAGAAGGTGCAGGTAATCGCGGAGCGAGTCTCGCCGATTGCCGTCGCGGCCGACCATGGGCTCTGCCGCGAGCATCGCATCGATCACCGCTTCCTCGGTCGCTTCGGACGCCGCGCGAAAGGCGAGATCGATGCGCGGCTCTGCCAGCGCATGCCAATCGATCACTGCCCTTCTCTCGAAGTGCTGGATGCGATTGGCGGTGGTGAAGGCGATGCAAAGATCGCCCGAGCCGTGGCCGAGATGGGAGCCGGTCCGCGCGAGACCGACCGCCGTTCGTTTGGCGATCCGCCGAAGCTGCCGCTCGCTCGTCGGAAGATCCGTCGCAAGCACGATGATGATCGAGCCGGTATCCGCCTCGCCCTTTGCCTTTCTTGCCTCGGCGATCTTCCGGCCGAGCGGCCTGCCGGCGATGGTCAGATCCTCGAGCCGGCCAAAATTGGCCAGCACCAGGATGCCGAGATAGTAGGCCATTCCATCGATCTCGATCCGGCGAGACGCCGAACCGATGCCCCCTTTGAGTCCATAAGCGGACATGCCGGTGCCGCCGCCGACCGCGCCCTGCGCGAAATCCGCCGAGGCCGCATGAATTGCCTCATCTACATGAGCAGTTTTGACGTGCAATCCACGAATATCGTTAAGAAATCCGTCATTGCACTCGCCGACCACTGGATTCACGGTACCGGTCAGGATGCCGATCTCCGGATTGCGCGAAAGCTTGTAGCGGACCAGCCCTTCGGCTGCCGTGCCGACGCTCAAGGTGTTGGTCAGCAGGATCGGGGTCTCGATCGCGCCGAGTTCGTCGACCTGCACCAGGCCCGTCGTCTTGCCGAAGCCGTTGAAGACGACCGAGGTCGCCATCACCTTGTCGCGAAAGATATTTTTGGCATGCGGTAAGATCGCGGTGACGCCGGTATTGACGTTGCCGCCCTTGAGCGTCGCATGGCCGACCGCGACGCCGGGAACGTCGGTGATGGTGTTCCGATGTCCCGTCGGCAACTCGCCGACGGTCAGCCCGCAATCGCGAAGACGGCGACTGGACGACGTGTTCATCGGTCACCCCGGAAGAGTGAAAATCCAGGTAATTCTAGCACATCGCCCTGCAAGCCGTTGAATGTCCAGCGGAACGGTGCGAAACTTGATGGACCGGTCCGGTCCGCCGTTGGGCTGTTCGCGGGGTGGGGGACGCTGCATGGTCAGGTGCGCGATCGTGGGCCTGGGGCGCTGGGGACAGACCCTGGTCAACTCGGTCCAAGGCAAGAGCGACAAGATCCGCTTCGTGCGGGGTGTTACCCGGACGCCGAGGAACGCCGCGACCTTCGCCGCCGATCATGGATTCTCGCTCGACTCAGACTACGAGGCGGCGCTGGCGGACCCCAAAGTCGATGCCGTTGTTCTCGCCAGTCCGCATTCCGTCCATGCGGCGCAGATCATGGCGGCGGCGAAGGCGAAGAAGCATATTTTCGTCGACAAGCCGGTCACCATCACAAGGGACAGCGCGGCCAAGGCGGTCGCGGCGGCCAAGCGTGCCGGTGTGGTTCTCGCTGCCGGCCACAACCGCCGCTTCCTGCCATCGCTGCACGAGATGAAGCGCCTGATCGACGAAGGCGCGCTCGGAACCATCCTGCACCTGGAAGGCAACACTTCCGGTCCCGGAGGCTTCCGCTATCGCAAGGGCATGTGGCGGGCCGATCCGGCCGAGAGCCCGGCCGGTGGCATGGGCGGCAGCGGTATCCACTGGGTGGATGCGATGATCTATCTGGTCGGGCCGATCGCGACGATCCAGGTTTCGAGCTTCCGGCTGGTGCTGGACGTGCCGCTCGACGACACCACCAGCATGCTGTTCCGCTTCAAGCACAAGATGTCCGGTTATCTCTCCTGCCTGCAGGCGACGGCGCCGATGCAGCGGCTGACCGTTTTCGGCTCGAAAGGCTGGGCCGAGCTCAAGGGCGAAACCGAGCTCACCGTCTGTCTCGTCGACGGCCAGCCGAAGACGCGTAACTTCCCCTCGGTGAACAAGGAACGCGCCGAGCTCGAGGCCTTCGCCGCCGCGGTCAATCGCGGCGTACCTTACCCCGTGCCGCTCGATGACGTGGTCCACGGCGTCGCCTGTTTCGAGGCGATCGGGAAATCCGCGAAGACCGGAGACCTGATCAAGGTAAAATAGGGGAATGACCGCCCCGACCGCCTCGCTCGCCAGCCGCGAGGTCCAAATCCCCGTCATCCTGGTGAGCCTCGGCCACGGCGCCACGCATTGGATCGCCGCGACCTTCTATATCGTTCTCCCGTTCATAACCCGCGATCTTGGCCTCTCCTATGCTCAGGCCGGGCTTCTGGTTACCTGTTTCCACGTCGCGTCGGCCTTTGCCAACCTACCGAGCGGCAGCGTCGTCGACCTGACCGGGCGGCGCATCCTGATCCAGGCGATCGCTCTGGTCGGCGGGGCCGTAGGCCTGTTCTTTGTCGGCGTAACCACGAGCTACGTTGCGCTCGCTGCGTCAGTGACCTTGATCGGCGCCACCAATATGCTCTGGCATCCGGCGGCGATCGCCTACCTATCCGGGCATCTGCCGAGGAACCGGGGCTACGCGCTCTCGATCCACGCGCTCGGCGCCAATGTCGGCGACGCGGTGGCACCTCTGGTCGCGGGCGCGCTCATGCTCACGCTCACCTGGCACGCGACCGCCGAGATCAATGCGTTCATGGGCGTCGCGGTCGCAGCGCTGATCTTCCTATGCCTCAACAGCGGCGACACCTCGGCCAAGGCGGAAGCGAAGAAGAAGAGTCTGAAATCCTACATCGCCGAGACGATCACGGTGTTCAAGCAGCGCGCCGTCTGGTCGCTCTGCCTGATGGCCGGCATGCGATCGATGATGCAGGGGGGCCTCCTGGTCTTCCTGCCGCTCTATCTCGCCAATGAGCTGAAGCTGAACCCGTTCTGGATGGGCCTGGCGCTGATGATGCTGCAGATCGGCGGTATCGTGGCCTCGCCGATTGCGGGTGTGCTTTCCGATCGCATCGGGCGGCGGCCGATCGTCATTGCCGGCATGGGTGGCACGACGGTCCTCGTTCTGGCGCTGACCTTCATTTCGGATGCGACGATCTTCATCGCCGCGATCTCGATCCTAGGCTTCTGCATGTATGCGATGCGCCCGGTAATCCATTCCTGGCTGATGGACCGTACGCCGCCCTCGCTCGCTGCGACCATGACCAGCGCGATGTTCGGAACCCAGTCGACGCTGACCGCGATCACGCCGCCGATCGGCGGGCTGATCGCGGACCATTACGGGCTTTCCGCGGTCTTCTATTTCCTCGGCGCGTGCATCCTCGCCGCCAACGCGCTCGCGCTGGCGGTGCCACGCTCCGAGTCCGGCGACTGAACGATCCAATCCGGGGGTAGTGTCATGGCCGAGGTCGCGATCGAACGAAATCTGCTGATCCCGATGTCCGATGGCGTGCGGCTGGCGGCCGACCTGTACTTGCCGAAGGGCGGAGGGAAGTGGCCGGCGTTGATCAACTACGGGCCCTATCACAAGGACGGACGCGGCGGTCGAACCGCCGTCGATGGATTCAACCGCCATATGGCGCAGCGCGGATATGCCTGCCTGTCGCTCGACATTCGCGGCCTCGGCAGCTCCGAGGGCGTCGCCGCCGAGCCGATGGCGGCGCAGGAGGCGAAGGACGGGCATGAGGCGGTCGAATGGATCGCCAAGCAGAGCTGGTGCTCCGGCAAGGTCGGCATGTGGGGAGTGAGCTATCCCGGCATCACCTCGCTGTCGGTCGCCGCAACCCGGCCGAAATCGCTGGCGGCGATCGTACCGATCCATGCGACGGCCGACATCCGCCGGGGCTTCCTGCAGATCCAGGGCTGCCGAACCGGCTTCTGGTGCGATGCCGATTGGGGACCGCGCATGGTCGGCTGGAACCTGATGCCGCCGCTGCATCAGGACACCAAGGGGCGCTGGGCCAGGATCTGGCGCGAGCGCCTGGAGAACAACCCGCCCTGGATCATGGATTGGTGGGAGCACACGGGGCCCGACAAGTACTGGAGCTCGCGCGCCGCCGATATGACGAAGATCAAGGCCCCGACCTTCAATATCTGCGGCTGGCGCGATCTCTATGCCGAGGACACGATCGCCGACTATCTCGCGATCAAGGCGCCGAAGCGGCTGATGATGGGGCCGTGGAAGCACGCGTTTCCCGACCTCGCGCTCGATGCGCCCTGTGCCGCGCTGCGCGAGATGGAGCGCTGGTTCGACCGCTGGCTCAAGGGCGAGAAGAACGGCATCGAAAACGAGCCGCCGATCTACCTCCATGTCCAGGGCCATGCGGCTGAATGGCGGCACGAAGACGCGTGGCCGATCGCGCGGGCGAAGACGACGACCTTCAAGGTTTCCGATGAGCTGACGCTCGGCAAGACGGCGGGGAAGGGCCGCACGGTCTACGCCTCGGATCCGACCGTCGGTGCCGAGTCCATCGCCTGGGACCCGTGGTCGAGCGGCCTCGCCCAGGAGCGGCCCTGGGACCAGAGCCGAGACGATGCGCAGTCGCTGGCGATCACGGGCGAGCGGCTCGACGGTGCGCTCGACATTCTCGGCGCCGCTGCGGCCACGCTCGATCTCGAGGCGACGGCACCGGCGACGGTGTCGGTCAAGCTGTCCGATGTCGCGCCGAACGGGCGCTCCACGCTGATCACCATGGGCTGGAAGGAGATCGGCGCCGGCAAGGCTGTGATCGAGGTGACATTGCGGCCGACCGCCTACCGGCTGGCGCCAGGCCATCGCCTGCGTCTGTCGGTGGCGCTCGCCGATTTTCCGCGCATCTGGCCGAACGAAGCGTCGGCGATCACGTTGCGCCATGCGGGAACGCGGCTGGTCGTTCCGACCGCGAAGCCGGCAAGGGCGCGCGTGCCGAACTGGGGACCGTTGCAGCCTGAGAAGATGAAGGGGCCGGGGGATCTCGGTGGCTGGCAGCGCTGGTCGATCGATCGCGACCTCTCTAACGACGTGGTCACGCTGATCGGCGATCGTGAGGAGAGCCAGAAGCTCGACGCCGAGACGACAATGATCAACCGCCACACCTATCGCGTCTCGGTGCAGAAGAGCCGGCCCGGACTCGCCCGGTCGGTGGCCAAGCAGGAAGCCACCGTCAGCCGCCCGGTTGGCGCTACCATTGTCAACACCGAGGTCATTGCCACGACGCATGAGCTGTCGATCGACGTGAAGATCCGCGTCGATGGCGAACTCTTCTTCGCGCGCCGCTGGGCCAAGACGCGCAAGGCGAAGAAGAAGTGAAAACAGTCCAGCTTCTCTCCGGCGAGAAGGTGCCGCAGCTCGGTCTCGGCACCTGGAAGATGGGTGAGCGCGGCGGCTCGAAGAGGGAGGAAATCGCCGCGGTCCAGCTTGCCATCGACCTCGGTATGACGCTGATCGACACGGCCGAGATGTATGGCGAGGGCGGGTCCGAGAAGATGATCGCCGAGGCGATCTCCGGCCGCCGCGACAAGCTCTTCCTCGTCTCCAAGATCTATCCGCACAATGCCAGCCGCACGAACACGCAGGTGGCCTGCGAGCGCAGCCTGCGCCGGCTCAACACCGACCGGATCGACCTCTACCTCCTGCACTGGCGCGGACGGCCGCCCCTGTCCGAGACCATGGAGGCGTTCCAGAAGCTGAAGGCGGATGGAAAGATCCGCCACTACGGGGTCAGCAACTTGGATACCTCCGACATGGAAGAGCTCTGGGGCGTCGATGGTGGTCCGCTCACCCAGGTCAATCAGGTCTATTACAATCCCGCCGCCCGCGGCATCGAGTTCGACCTGCTCCCCTGGCAGCGCAAGCACCGCGTGCCGATCATGGCGTACTCACCGGTCGACCAGGCCAAACTCGCGACCGACCGCACGCTGGCGGCGATCGGCAAGCGCCATAGCGCGACGGCGGCCCAGGTGGCCCTCGCCTGGGGCTTGCGCCATCCGGATTCGATCGTCATCCCGAAGGCAGTGAAGCCCGAGCATCTCCGCCAGAACGCCGCCGCCTTGGACATCAAGCTGACGCCGGAAGACCTGGCCGAGATCGACAAGGCCTTTCCCCCGCCGAAGAAAAAGCAGCGGATGGAGATGACCTAAGGATGCCCGACGTCTTCGACCGGCTGGTCGCCCTTCTCGAAGGCGAGAAGGCCGATTTCAGGGTGATCGAGCACGAGCCTGAGGGGCGCAGCGAGCACATCAGCAAGATCCGCGGCAACCATCCCTCGCAGGCAGCGAAGGCGATGGTAGTCGCGGTCAAGGGGCCGGAAGGTCGGAAATTCGTGCTTGCCGTGCTGCCCGGCGACCGCCGCGTCGACTTTTCCGGCATCGCGAAGGCAGTCGGTGGCAGGAAGGCGGCGCTCGCCGCGCCCGAGGAGGCGAAGCGGCTCACAGAATGCGAGATGGGTGCGGTGCCGCCCTTCTCCTTCTCTGGCGAGTTGACATTGCTCGTCGATCCGAACCTGTTGAACCACGACAAGCTCGCGTTCAATGCCGGGCGTCTCGACCGCTCGATGTTCCTGGCGACGAAGTCATATCTTGCCGTCGCCAGGCCGCTGGTGGCGCCGATTGCAGGTTAGGTTCGGCCGACGACCCAGGCGATCCAGCTCTTCTCGGCGGCGGTTCTCTCCGCTCGGCGGAAGACGCCGGTGCCGCGGCCGTTCCTGTCGGAAGTCTCCCACAGGACGTGGATGTCCTTGAATCCTGCCTCTTCGAGAATGTCGCGGAGCTCGGGAAGCGTCCACAAGCGCCAGTCATAGGTGAAGGCATTGCGCCGCTTGCGACCGTCCGTAAACTCGAAATGGATTCGGCAATCCGCATGGAAGCTGATCGGATCGAAGCTCCGCTGCTCCCAGACATAGGTGAAGCCGCGGCGGCGCGTGCGGTCACGATGCTCGGTCTGCGACTCGCTGCCGCCCCAGACGTCCATGAACAGCATGCCGCCGGGCTTGAGCGAAAGGCGCGCATTCTTCACGTAGTCGAGCATGTCGTGGCGCGTCTTGAACACGCAGTAGGAGAAGTTGAGCGCGGCGACGACATCGACCTTGGGCTGCGATACCTTGCGTACATCGGCGCGGACAAGGTCGATGCGTCTGCGCTCGTCGTCGGAAAGCCTGGAAAGGTTGTTTTGCCTGCCCCAGGCCAGAGTCGGGCGGTCGAGATCGATGCCGACCGCCTTGCGGTCGGGGCCGAGCGCGACCCAGGCACAGGCGAGGAGCGCGGTGCCGCAGAAGTCCTCGCGGAAAGCTTTGGCCGGCCGGCCGGTGAGCTTCTTGAAGTGCCTGTCGATCAGGCGTGCATCGACTTCGGGTGACTGGACGGCTTCCTGATAGAGCAGATGCGGATCATCGGTCGGCCCGAGCTTGTGTCGGCTGGTCATCGTCTCGTTCTTCTTGTGCGCTTAGGGCGTGAGGCCGCGTGTGCACTTAAGGGAAAAGCCTCCCGTAACCAAGTAGTCATTTCATCGAGAGGCGAAATCCGCGACAATCCACGAATCGCTGAGCGTCGCGGAGGTCACGATGGATGCAGCTACCAGGATCGAAGCGCCCCTGTCGCTGCCCGCCTCCTGGTACAGCGACCCCGCGCTCTGGCAGCGCGAGCGCCAAGCGATCTATGGCACCTCCTGGAACCTGATCGCGCGTGCCGACCAGCTGGAGACACCAGGTTCCTATGTCGCGCACGTCGTTGCGGGCTGGCCGGTCTTCGTGCTGCGTGGACGCGACGGCGCTCTTCGCGCCTTCCACAATGTCTGCCGGCATCGCGCTTCGCCGATAGTCGAGGACGGGCAGGGGCGCTGCGAGGTGTTGCGCTGCCGCTATCACGGCTGGGTCTACGACCAGGACGGTACCTTGAGGAGAACGCCGGGATTCGGCGCCGACATCGATCTTGCCGAATTCGGCCTGATCCCGATCCGGGTCGAGAGCTGGCGCAGCCTCGTCTTCGTCTGCCTCGACCGGAAGGCGCCGCCGCTCGCGCTATGGCTCGGGAGCCTAACTGAGCGCGCCGCGGGCTACCCGCTCGAACGCATGAAGTTCCACCGGATGATGGTGATCGATCTCGGCGTCAACTGGAAAACTTATGGTGACAACTACGCCGAGGGCTACCATGTGCCGACCGTTCATCCGGCGCTCAACCGCGCGATCCGGATGGATACCTATGAGGTCGAATGCGCGGTCGCCGAGGGCGTTCAGGTCCATCGCGCGGCCGCGGCCGGAGGCGGCACCAGCGGGCTCTGGCTTTGGAAGTTTCCAGGTCTCTTCTTCAACATCTACGACTGGGGCATGAGCGTTGTCCGGCTGGAGCCCCTCGACCACCTCCGCTCGCAGCTCGTCTACTGGTATCTGTTCACGGATGACAGCCCGGAGACGCGCGCCCGGCGCGACGAGATGATGACCTGGTCGCTGACCATCGTCGAAGAGGACAAGCAGATCTGCCGCGAGGTCCAGCGCAACCTCGATGCCGGCATCTATGACACCGGGAGACTCTCACCCGTGCTGGAAACCGGCGTGATCCAATTCCAGGACTGGGTCCGCGGGCGGCTCGCCTCAGCCGGGGACTGAGCTCTCTAGCCTTTGGTCCGGCTTTGCTTTTTCGCCGGAATGGGCTTCACTGAGCGGCGAAGGCCGGTTGCGCGCGACAAGCTCCGGAACGGCCCCGGACAAGCCCACAAGGGAGAAAGACATGCTGACTCGTCGTGACATGATGTTGGCGACGCTCGCCGGCTCGACCGCCTTGGCCGCCGGCTGGAGCTCGGCCCGGGCGCAAGCCATCGATACGCTGCAGATCTTCGTGCCCGCCGCGCCCGGCGGCGGCTGGGATCAGACCGGCCGCACCATCGAGGCGGTGCTCAAGGCCAACAAGCAGATCAACACGGCACAGGTAACCAACGTGCCGGGTGCCGGCGGTGCCGTCGGCCTTCCGCAATTCGTCAACCAGTGGAAGGGACGTCAGAACAGCCTGATGGTCGCCGGCATGGTCATGGTCGGCGCGCTGATCGCCAACAAGAGCCCGGTGAACCTAAGCCAGGTCACGCCGATCGCGCGGCTGACCGGTGAATTCGAGGTGATCGTCGTCCCCGGCACCTCGCCGCACAAGGACATGAAGTCTCTCGTCGAGCAGCTCAAGAAAGACCCCGGCTCGGTCTCCTGGGCCGGCGGCTCGGCAGGGGGCACCGACCACATCCTCGTCGGCATGATCGCCCAGTCCCAGGGCGTCGATCCCAAGAAGGTGGCCTATGTCGCCTTCGCCGGCGGCGGACCGGCTCAGGCGGCGCTCCTCGGCAACCAGGTGACCTGCGGCGTCTCGGGCTGGGGCGAGTTCTCGGAGCAGGTGAAGGCCGGCAAGCTCAAGGCGCTGGCGATCTCCGCCGACAAGCGTGTCGCCGGCGTCGATGTGCCGACGCTCAAGGAACAGGGTATCGACGTCGAGCTGTTCAACTGGCGCGGCGTCTTTGCGCCTCCGGGCATTGCGGACACCGACCGCGCCAAGCTGACCAAGCTCATCGAGGACATGGCCGCGAGCAAGGCCTGGCAGGATGAGCTCGCCAAGCGCGACTGGATGGGCATCCTCCAGACCGGCAAGGCCTATGAGGACTACATCAAGTCGGAGAACATCCGCATTGAGGCCATCCTGAAGGGTCTCGGGCTGGCGTAAGTCGTAGGCGTCGTCGCCTCGTACCCCCTCTCCCGGCTGCGCAGCAGACGGGGGAGGTTCGACGCGATGCGTCGAAGGGTGGGGGCCGAGCGAAGCGAGGGGGACGCTGGCAAGGTGACGAGGTTCAACAATAGACTTGGCGGTCTTCCGACCTCGTTGCGCTCGGCCCCCACCCTGACCCTCCCCCGCGCTGCGCACGGGAGAGGGAACACGAACGCGGTCTCCTGAAATGCAGCAACGTTCTTCCGGTGCGATCGCCGTCGCCATCGGCTTCGTCATCGTTGGGCTCGTCGTCGCTTATGAGACGAGCCAGATCGCGTTGACCCCGCTCTACGCCAAGGTCGGGCCCAAGGTCTTTCCGAGCTTGGTCGCCGGCGGCCTGATCCTGCTCGGCCTTGCGCTTCTGTGGGATGCCTGGTCCGGCCGGTGGAAGGCGGAGGATGCGGACGAGAGCGCGCCGATCGACTGGCCTGCGCTCGGCTGGCTCGGGTTCGGGCTCCTCTTCAACGTCGTCTTGATCGGCGTCGTCGGCTTCATCCTCGCCTCGACCGTGTTGTTCGCTGCGGTCGCGCGCGCCTTCGGCAGCGTGAAGCCGGCGCGAGATCTTGCCATCGGTTTCGTCTTTGCCGCTGTCGCCTACATCGGCTTCGCCAAGCTGCTCGGTATCAACATGGGCACGGGCCTCGTCGAGAGGTTCCTCTGATGGATACGCTGAGCCAGCTCGCGAACGGCTTCGCCGTGGCGCTGACGCCGATGAACCTCGCCTTCTCGTTCTTGGGCGTGTTGCTCGGCACCGCGATCGGCGTGCTGCCCGGCCTGGGGCCGGCGCTCACCATCGCGCTCCTGCTGCCGATCACCTTCAAGGTCGATGCGACCGGCGCCTTCATCTTGTTTGCCGGCATCTACTATGGCGCCATGTACGGCGGTTCGACCACCTCGATCCTGCTGAACACGCCGGGCGAGAGCGCCACGATCGTCACGGCGCTCGAAGGCAACAAGATGGCTCGACGCGGCCGCGGCGGCGCGGCGCTCGCCACCGCGGCGATCGGGTCCTTCGTCGCTGGCACCATCGGCACGCTGGGCCTCACCTTCGTCGCGCCCATCGTCGTCGACTTCGCGCTCAGATTCGGGCCAGCCGAGTACTTCTCGCTGATGATCCTTGCCTTCGTCACGGTCTCGGCCGTGCTCGGCAACTCGGCCATCCGGGGCCTTGCGGCGCTCTTCTTCGGAATCTGGCTCGGACTGATCGGCGTCGATCTGCAGACCGGGCAGGCGCGCTTCACCTTCGGCATCCTTGAGCTGCTCGATGGCATCAATGTCATCGTCGTCGCCGTCGGCCTTTTTGCCGTCGGCGAGACTCTCTATCTCGCCGCGCGGCACCGCTACGGCAAGGACGAGATCCTGCCGGTCAAGGACTCGTTGTGGATGACCCGCGAGGATTGGGGCCGATCGTGGAAGGCGTGGCTGCGCGGCTCGGCGATGGGCTTCCCGATCGGCGCGCTGCCGGCCGGCGGCGCCGAGGTGCCGACCTTTCTTTCCTACTATCTTGAGAAGAAGCTCTCGAAGAAGCCCGAGGAGTTCGGCCACGGCGCGATCGAGGGGGTTGCCGGTCCCGAGGCCGCCAACAATGCCTCCGCCGCGGGCGTGCTGGTCCCGATGCTGACCCTTGGCCTGCCGACCTCGGCGACGGCGGCGATCATGCTCTCGGCCTTCCAGAGCTACGGCATCAATCCGGGGCCGCAGCTGCTGATGACACAGTCCAACCTGGTCTGGGGACTGATCGCCAGCCTCTATATCGGCAACGTCATGCTGCTGGTGCTGAACCTGCCGCTGGTCGGGCTCTGGGTCCGCATTCTCGCGATTCCGGCGCCGCTGCTCTATGGCGGCATCCTCGTCTTCGCCACGATCGGCACCTACGGCATCAGCCAGTCGCCGATCGATCTGATCCTTCTCTACATCCTGGGCGGTATCGGCTTCCTGATGCGGAAATACGATTTTCCCACCGCGCCGGTGATCATCGGCATGATCCTAGGCCCGCTCGCCGAGCAGGAGTTCCGTCGCGCCATGACGATCAGCCAGGGCGATGTCACGGTGCTGGTCACACGGCCGCTGTCGCTGACGCTGCTCGTCCTGGCGGCGATCGCCCTTGTCGGTCCTTATCTCTATCGCCGGTTGAACGCTCGCCGCTAGCCGACGGCGGCGAGTTAGGCTCTTTCGTCGACGCGCTCAACCGGGGGCTGATCCGAAGGCTGGCCCTTTGCGACGCCGACCATGGCCGGGCGCAGAAGGCGATCGTGCAGCACGTAGCCCGGCTGCATCACCTGGACCACGGTGCCCGGCGGCTTGCCGGTGTTCTCGGCCTCGAACATCGCCTGGTGTAGGTTGTAGTCGAAGCGCTCGCCGAGCGGCATGACCTTCTTGATGCCGTTCTTCTCGAAGGCCGCCAGCACCTCGCGCTCGGCCGCCTCCAGGCCGACCATCAGCGCGTCCAGCACCTCGCTGGCTTTCCGCGCCTCGGCCGGCACCAGCTCGAGCGCGCGCCTGAGATTGTCCGAGATCTGCAGCACGTCGCGGGCAAGTCCGACGGCGCCGTAGCGCCTTACATCGTCGCGCTCGCGCTCGGCCCGGCGGCGGCCGTTCTCGGCGTCGGCGACGGCGCGCAGGAGCTGGTCCTTGACCTTCTTCAGCTCGACTTCGAGCTCGGCTTCTCGGGTCGGCGGCGGCGTGTCATTGGCCGGTCTCGGCTCGCTCTCTTGCCCTCCGGTCTTATTCTCATCGCTCATCGATAGGTCCTTCGTCGATCCTTGCAAACTAGCCCAAGAGGCGGCCGACCAGCTTCGCAGTGTAGTCGACCATCGGAATGATCCGCGCGTAGTTCATGCGCATGGGGCCGACGACGCCGATGGCGCCGACCACGCGCTCGCGGCCGTTGGAGAAAGGCGCCACAATCATGGTGCAGCCGGCAACCCGGAACAGCTCGTTCTCGGCGCCGATGAATATCTGCACGCCGTCGGCGAGCGAGGTCGCGTCGATCAGCCGCAGCAGCGACTGCTTGGTTTCCAGCGCATCGAACAGCGAGCGGATTCGCTCGAGATCGCCGACGGCGCTGACATCGTCGAGAAGATGCGAGCGGCCGCGCACGATCAGGTGCCCGCCATCGCTGCCGCTCCAGGTGGCCACGCCGGCCTCGACCACGCGCTTGGTCAGCTCGTCGAGCTGAGCGCGCTGCTCCTGGATCTCGTTCATCACCTTGCCGCGTGCCTCGTCCAGCGTCTTGCCGGTGACGCGCGCGCTGAGGAAGTTGCTGGCTTCGGTCAGCATCGCCGGCGTGATCCCGGGCGGCAGCTCCAGCACGCGGTTCTCGACCATGCCGCCTTCGCTGACAATCACGACCAGCGCCCGGCCAGGTCCCAGAGGCACGAACTCGATGTGCTTCAGCGATTTCTCGATCTTCGGCGAATAGACGAGGCCGGCGCAGTGGGTCAGGCCGGACAACGTCGCCGAAACCTGCTCCAGCACCTCGGGCAGGCTGCGGCCGACGGCGGCGCACTGCCCGTCGATCGAGCTCCGCTCGTCATCGGTCAGGCTGCCGACCTCGAGCAGGCCGTCGACGAAGAGGCGAAGTCCGGCCTCGGTCGGAAGCCGTCCGGCCGAGGTATGGGGTGCGTAGAGGAGTCCCGCTTCCTCTAGATCCGCCATGACGTTACGGATGGTGGCGGGCGAGAGCTGGACGCCGAGCCGGCGCGAAATCGTGCGCGAGCCGACCGGCTCGCCGGTCTCGACGAATGCCTCGACCACCCGCCGGAAGATCTCCCGGGATCTCTCGTTCAGCTCGACGATCATGGTTCTGCTAACTCCGTCCGATACTTAGTGTCGCATCGGCGGTGCGTCAACGAGGCGTGCAAAACCGGGGCGAAGCTGATAGGGTGCGCGCTGCTCCAGCCCAGCCAAGAGGTCTTGCCATGCGGCCTTCCGGTCGCACGTCCGATCAGATGCGTCCTGTCGTTCTCGAGCCCGGATTTTCCAAGCATGCCGAAGGCTCCTGCCTCGTGCGTTTCGGGGATACGCATGTGCTGTGCACGGCCTCGCTCGACGAGCGGGTGCCGCCCTTTCTCAAGGGTTCCGGCAAGGGCTGGGTCACAGCCGAGTACGGCATGCTGCCGCGCTCGACCAATACGCGGACCGATCGCGAGGCGGCCAAGGGCAAGCAGTCCGGCCGGACCCAGGAGATCCAGCGGCTGATCGGTCGGGCGCTCAGGGCCGTGACCGATCTCGGCCGGCTCGGCGAGCGCCAGGTCAAGATTGATTGCGATGTGATCCAGGCCGATGGCGGTACGCGAACGGCGGCGATCACCGGCTCCTATGTCGCGCTCCACCAGTGCTTCGAGCACATGAAGAAGTTGAAGATGCTGCCCTCGATTCCGATGACGGACTCGGTTGCTGCCGTCTCCTGCGGCATCGTCTCGGCGATGCCGGTGCTCGACCTCGACTATGCCGAGGACTCGGCCGCCGAGACCGATGCCAATTTCGTGCTGACTGGCGCCGGCAAGCTGATCGAAGTTCAGGCGACGGCCGAGGGGGTGCCGTTCGCCGAGGCCGAGCTGCTGCGCATGCTGGAGCTCGCCCGTGCCGGCGCCGGCCACCTTGCCACTCTGCAGCGCCGGGCCCTAGGTCTTCCCTGATGGCGATCGAGGTCCGCCAGCTTCAGCCGGGCGACGACCTCCTGCTCTCCGATTTTCTCGAGAGGCGGGCGGACAGCTCAATGTTCCTGCGCGCTAATCTTCGCCGGGCCGGCGTTATCGACACGGGGCAGCCCTATAGCGGGACCTATGTCGCCGCCTACAACAACCGGAAGATCGAGGCCGCGGCGGCCCTGATGTGGAACGGCTTTTTTGCCATGCAGGCTCCCTATCATCAGGGACCGATCCTGCAAACGCTGACGGCGCTGAAGGTACGCCCGATCAAGGGCCTGCTCGGGCCGCTCGAGCAGACCGAAGAGGCACGGCAGATTCTTGGCATGGGCAGGACGGCGACGCGCAAGAACAGCCGAGAGGATCTGTTCGCGCTCGCTCTCGACAAGCTCGTGGTGCCGGAGCATCTGGCATCCGGTACTTGGTGCTCCCGCAGGCCGAAGCGGATCGAGCTTGAGATGCTGATCGACTGGCGGACGGCGAGTGTCGTCGAGACCCGGGCCGCCGATGATGTGTCCCAGGCCCGCGCCGAAGCGGATGAAAACGTCCGGCGATGGGAGCGGGAAGGGACGCTCTGGGTGCTGGAAGTCGATGGCCGGGTCGTGTCGATGAACGCCTATAACGCCACGCTGCCTGACATGGTCCAGATCGGCGGCGTCTACACGCCGCCCGATCTCCGCGGTCTCGGCTTTGCGCGCGCCTGTGTCGCCGGTTCGTTGGTCGCTGCGAGGCATGCCGGTGTCGAACGCTCGGTCCTGTTCACGCCGAAGGAGAACGCCTCGGCGCAGGCCGCCTATCGCGCTATCGGCTTCCGCGTCGTCGGCGAGTACGGCATCGTGGTCTTCAGGTGAGCGATATGGTCCGGCAGTTCACGGAGTCCAAGCTGGTTCTGGCCACGCATAACCCTGGGAAGGTCGGCGAGCTCGAGGAGCTGCTGGCGCCGTGGGGCGTCGAAATCGTTTCTGCCGGCGCGCTCGGCCTGCCGGAGCCCGAAGAGACCGGGGAGACCTTCGTCGATAACGCGCTGCTCAAAGCGCGTGCGGCCGCATCGGCGACCGGACTACCCGCGCTTGCAGACGATTCCGGCCTGATCGTCGCAGGTCTTGGCGGCCGACCCGGTGTGCACACCGCCGACTGGGCCGGCAGCCCGCGCGACTTCACCAGGGCGATGCGACGCGTGCAGGATGAGCTTGGCGGCAATCCCGACCGCCACGCCGCCTTCATGTCAACAATCGCTCTCGTCTGGCCCGACGGGCACGAGGAGGTATTTGAGGGCAAGGTCGATGGCGAGCTCGTCTGGCCGCCGCGCGGCAACATCGGCTGGGGCTACGATCCGATGTTCGCGCCCGAAGGCAGCCCGCGCACCTATGGCGAGATGTCGGCCGAGGAGAAGCACAGCACCAGCCATCGTGCCCGCGCGCTGGCGAAGCTGGTGAAAGCCTGCTTCGAGAGGCGATGACCGATCCCGGCTTCGGTCTTTATGTCCATTGGCCGTTCTGCCGGTCGAAATGTCCTTACTGCGACTTCAACAGCCATGTCGCCGAGGGTGTGAACCAAGCGCGCTGGCGGCGTGCGCTGCTGGCCGAGCTCGACTGGTGGACCGATCGCGTCGAGCGGCGATCCTTGACCAGTATCTTCTTCGGTGGCGGTACGCCGTCGCTGATGGATCCTGAGACAGTCGCCGCCGTGATCGAGCGGGCGGGAGCCCGGCTTGGCTTCGCGCCGAATGCCGAGATCACGCTCGAAGCCAATCCGACCAGCGTCGAGGCTGGTCGCTTCGCTGCCTACCGCGCGGCCGGCGTCAACCGCGTCTCGCTCGGCGTGCAGGCGCTCAACGAAGCGGATCTCGGATTCCTCGGCCGCCAGCACGACCCGAAGGAAGCGCTCGCTGCGGTGGCGCTCGCCGCGCGGCACTTTCCGCGCTTCAGCTTCGACCTCATCTACGCGCGTCCCGGGCAGTCGGTCGCTGCCTGGCGCGAGGAGCTGGCGCGGGCGCTTGCCCATGCCGGCTCGCATCTCTCCGTCTATCAGCTCACGATCGAGCCGGGTACGCAGTTCCAGACCCGGTTCCAGCGAGGCGAGATCGCGATCCCCGACGATGATCTGGCGGGTCAGCTTTACGAGGTGACGCAGGAGATCCTCGATCGGGCAGGCCTGCCGGCCTACGAAATTTCAAACCACGCCAGGCCCGGCGAAGAGTCGCGGCACAACCTGACCTATTGGCGCATGGGGCCCTATCTCGGCATCGGCCCTGGCGCTCACGGGCGGATCGAGCGCGAGGAACGGTGGTGGGCGACGCGCCAGGTACGAGCCCCGGATACCTGGCTTGCGGCGGTTGAAGCCGGGGGGCACGGCACCGCCGAAGAGGCTGCGCTCTCGTCCGAGGAGCGGCGGCGCGAGATCCTGATAATGGGGCTCCGGCTGACGGAGGGCGTCCCCGTCGGGCGGCTCGGTGTACAACCCGATGCCGACCGCCTCGCGGCTCTGGTGGGTGAGGGCTACATCGCGGACGATCGGCGCTTGCTCAAGGCAACCGCAGCCGGTCGGCAGCGGCTGAACGGGGTCTTGGCCTATCTTCTCGGCTGAATGCCGAGAAAACTCCCAGTTGCGAGGCTATTCGCGGTGTCGTAAACCGGCATCACTGTGGCTATTCTGCACCTATGACGGAAGTCGCGTCCGGAGACATCCTCAGCCTGTGGCGGCGCCTTGAGGGCTGGGCCGAGCAGGTAGGTCTGGCGCGGAAGATCGCGATCCTGCTCGGCTTGGCCTCGGTCGTGGCCGCCATTGCCACCTACCTGACCTTCTCCGGCGTCGAAGCGCTGCCGCGCGAGCCGAGGCCGATCGTTCTTCTTCTGACGCTCGACGTCGTTCTGCTGCTGCTCCTGGCCGCGCTGGTCTCGCGCCGCCTGATCGGGATCTGGGCCGACCGGCGGCGGGAGGGGATGGGTTCGGGCCTGCACCGGCGGCTTGCGCTCCTGTTCAGCTTCGTCGCCTTGGCGCCGACGCTGGTCGTCACCGTCTTCGCCGCGCTCTTCCTCCACCTCGGCATCCAGAGCTGGTTCGATGACGTTGTCCGCAAGGCGGTCAACGAGAGCCATGCCGTTGCCCGCCTCTATCTCGATGAGCACCAGAAGAGCATCCGCGGCGACATTCTCTTGATGGCGCAGAACATCGCGCGCGAAGCTCCGGCACTGATGAGCAGCCAGCAGCGGTTCAACGCGCTGCTGACCGCCTGGGCTTCCTCGCGTTCGCTCTCGGAGGCGGTGGTGTTCACGGAGTCGGGGGGCATCCTGGCGCGCGCCGGCCTTACCTTCGCTCTTGAGTTCGAACCTCTAGGCGCAGACATCGTCGACCGCGCCTCCGAGGGCGAGGTCGTGCTGTTCTCCAGCGAGAATGAGGATCGCGTGCGCGCGGTCGTCCAGCTCGACCGCTTCATCGGCGCCTATCTGATGATCGGCCGCGTGGTCGACTCGACCGCGCTGGCCTATGCCGAACGTACCCGACGCGCGGTCGAGGCCTATCAGCAGATCGAGACTCGTGCCGCCGGCCTGCAGTTCAGCTTCATCGTCTGGTTCGCCGCCGTGGCGCTCCTTCTGCTGCTGGCGGCGATCTGGCTCGGCCTTACCTTCGCCAATCAGCTGGCGCGGCCGATCAGCGGCATGGCGCGGGCGGCGGAGCGGGTGCGTGCCGGCGACCTCGGCGCCCGCGTCGAGCAACGCCCGGCCACCGACGAGATCGGCGTCCTGGCACAGGCCTTCAATCGCATGACCGAGCAGCTCGAGGCGCAGCGCGGCGACCTGATGGAGGCGAACCGTCAGCTCGATGTCAGGCGCCGCTTCATCGAGGCGGTGCTCTCCGGTGTTTCCGCCGGCGTCATCGGTATCGATGGCGAAGGCAGGATCACGCTCCCTAACCGCTCCGCGGCGATGCGGCTCGGCGTACAGCCGGAGAGCCTCGCTGGACGGCCTCTGGTCGAGGCGATCCCCGAGCTAGCGCCGCTGTGGGACGAAGTCCGCCGTCGCCCGGACAAGCTTGCCGAGGATCAGGTGGAGATCGTCCGCGGTGGGCGCACACGCATTCTTTTGGCGCGTCTCGGCGTCGATACGCGCGAGGAACAGACGCACGGCTATGTGCTGACCTTCGATGACGTGACTGAGCTCTTGACCGCGCAGCGCCAAGCTGCCTGGGCCGATGTCGCCCGACGTATCGCGCATGAGATCAAGAACCCGCTGACACCGATCCAGCTCTCGGCCGAGCGGCTGAAACGCCGCTATCTGAAGGAAATCCAGTCCGATCCGGACACCTTCCGTGCCTGCACCGACACGATCGTGCGCCAGGTCGGCGACATCGGTCGTATGGTCGACGAGTTCTCCTCCTTCGCCCGCATGCCGCGGGCAACGATCAAGCCGGAAGCGATCCAGTCGATCTGCGACGAGGCGGTCTTCCTGCAGCGCCAGAACCGCTCTTCGACGGCAGTCGAGCTCGATATGCCGGAATCGCCCCTGATCCTTCCCTGCGATGCGCGACAGCTCCGTCAGGCGGTCACCAACCTGCTCAAGAACGCCGGCGATGCGATCGATGGTCGGCCGACGCCGATCTCCGGCGCGCTGCCGCCGGGGCGGATCAAGCTGACGCTGGCGCTGGATAGCGGCGAGACGCGGATCGAGGTGACGGACAACGGCAAGGGGTTGCCGGTCGACGGGCGCGACCGCCTGACCGAACCTTATGTGACGACCCGCACCAAGGGCACCGGGCTCGGCCTCGCCATCGTCAAGAAGATTGCCGAGGACCATGGTGGCCGCCTGGTGCTCGGCGACAACGAAGGCGGCGGCGCGAAAGTCGCCCTGATTCTTCCGGGCGGCTCGCTCGGCGAGGTAGAGCGGACGGGAGCGAGGGTCGCCAGACATGGCGCATGACATACTGATCGTCGACGACGAGGCCGATATCCGCACGCTGATCGCGGGCGTGCTCGAGGATGAAGGCTATGTCACGCGCGTCGCCGCGGACTCCGACACGGCGCTGGCCGAGCTGCGCCAGCGGCGGCCGTCGCTGCTGGTGCTCGATATCTGGTTGCAGGGAAGCACGTTGGACGGATTGGAGGTGCTCGACGTCGTGCGCAAGGAGCACCCGGACGTTCCTGTCGTCATGATCTCCGGGCACGGCACGATCGAGACGGCGGTGCAGGCGATCAAGCTCGGCGCCTACGATTTCATCGAGAAGCCGTTCCAGACGGACCGGCTTCTGCTGGTGGTCGCGCACGCGATCGAAACCGCGCGGCTCAGGCGTGAAAACCAGGAACTCAAGCTCCGTTCCGGCGGGGCCAGCGAGCTCAACGGTGTCAGCCAGGCGTTAATGCAGGTGAAGCTCGCCGTCGATCGTGTCGCACCGACCGGGAGCCGCGTCCTCATCACCGGGCCGGCCGGTGCCGGCAAGGAGGTTGCCGCGCGGATGATCCATGCGCGCTCGCGCCGCTCGGACGGCCCCTTCGTCGTTCTCAACTGCGCGACGCTGGAGCCCGAGCACTTCGAGGCCGAGCTGTTCGGCAGCGAGAACGGCACCGAGATCAGGCTCGGCACCTTCGAGCAGGCGCATGGCGGCACCTTGCTGCTCGACGAGGTGGCCGACATGCCTGCGGAGACGCAGGGCAAGATCGTGCGCGTCTTGCAGGACCAGGCCTTCCGCCGCGTCGGCGGCACAGCGCGCATCGAGGTCGACGCCCGTGTGCTGGCGATATCCAATCGCGAGCTGCCGGCGATGATCGAGGAAGGGACTTTCCGCGAAGACCTCTTCTATCGGCTCAACGTTGTGCCGCTGCGCGTGCCGTCGCTGCGCGAGCGGCGCGAGGATATCCCGGTACTGATTCGGCATTTTCTCGGCCAGGCGGCCGAGAATGCCGGCCTGCCGAAGCGCGAGGTCGGCGAGGACGCGATGGTGGCGCTCCAGGCCTATGACTGGCCGGGCAATGTCCGCCAGCTCCGCAATGTCGCGGATTGGCTGCTGATCATGGCCTCGGGCGATCCCTCGCAGCCGATATCGGCCGAATCGCTGCCGCCTGAGATCGGCTCGAACACACCCACCGTGTTGCGCTGGGAAAGGGGCGGGGAGATCATGGGATTGCCGCTCCGGGACGCAAGGGAGCTGTTCGAGCGCGAGTATCTGCTGGCCCAGATCAACCGCTTCGGCGGGAATATCTCCCGCACCGCCGCCTTCGTCGGCATGGAGCGCTCCGCGCTCCATCGGAAGCTCAAGTCCCTGGGTGTGCCCTCCGCTGATCGTCCGCTGGTGCGCAGCGGCGTCTGACGAACAGGTCTTTCTTCCCTGAGGGGTGACGATCCGTCGGAGACGTCGGGTCGCCGATGCCACCGCGAGGAAGGGGGACCTCAATGCTCGCAACCTACTTCAAGCTCGACGAGAACAAGACCGACGTCAGGACCGAGGTGCTGGCCGGCATCACGACCTTCCTGACCATGGCCTACATCATCTTCGTCAACCCGCTGATCCTCGGCGATGCCGGCATGGACAAAGGCGCGGTCTTCGTTGCCACCTGCCTTGCCGCGGCAGGCGCGACGCTGCTGATGGGCCTCTACGCCAACTATCCGATCGCGCTCGCGCCGGGCATGGGCCTCAACGCCTACTTCGCCTACGGCGTCGTTCTCGGTATGGGGGTGAGCTGGCAGGTGGCACTCGGCGCCGTCTTCGTCTCGGGATTCCTCTTCCTCGTGCTCACTGTCACCCAGGTACGCGAATGGATCATCAACTCCATCCCGCGCGCCTTGAAGCTGTCGATCTCTGCCGGTATCGGGCTCTTCCTCGCGATCATCGCGCTCAAGAACGCCGGCCTGATCGTCGAGAACAAGGCGACCATCGTCGGCATCGGCAATCTCAAGGCGCCGACCGCGATCCTCGCCTGCCTGGGCTTCTTCATCATGGTCGGCCTCGATGCGATGCGGGTGCGGGGCGCGATCATGATCGCGATCCTCGGCGTGACCGCGATCGGCATCGTCTTCGGCCTCTCGCCCTTCAACGGCATCGCCTCGGCGCCGCCGTCGCTGGCGCCGACCCTCATGCAGATGGACATCGCCGGCGCGCTGTCGCTGGGTCTCATCGCCGTCGTCTTCGCCTTCCTCTTCGTCGACCTCTTCGACAATGCCGGCACGCTGATCGGCCTCGCGCATCGCGCCGGCTTCCTCGACAAGGAAGGCAAGCTTCCGCGCATCCGGCAGGCGCTGGTCACCGACTCCGTCGCGGCCATGGGCGGTGCTGCGCTCGGCACCTCGACCACGACCAGCTACATCGAGAGCGCCGCCGGCATCAAGGAGGGTGGGCGGACCGGCCTGACCGCCGTCACCGTTGCCGTGTGCTTCCTGCTGGCGCTGTTCCTGGCGCCGTTGGCGACCACGGTGCCGGCCTATGCGACCGCACCTGCACTCTTCTTCGTCGCTTGCCTGATGGCGCGCGGCTTGGCCGAGCTCGACTGGGAGGACGTGACCGAGTATGCGCCGGGCGTGGTGACGGCCGTGTCGATGCCGCTCACCTTCTCGATCGCGCACGGCATCGCCTTCGGCTTCATCTCTTATGCCGCGATCAAGATCGCGGCGGGTCGGTACAAGGATGTGAGCCCGGTGGTGGCGGTGCTGGCGATCCTGTTTATCGTGAAGTTCGCGATGCTCTAGGTACTGAGCGGGCCGGGGCTTCGATGCCCCGGCCCGAGTTCATGGCGCGAGATCGCCGTAGTCGTGCGTGTAGACGCCGGTCTCGAAGGCGCCGAGACGCTGCCGCCAGGTCTTACCTGGCCAGAAATAGTCGACAGAACCTTCGAAAGGCCGGTAGATCGCTGAATAGACCGTCGCGTTCTTCACCTCGCGCGCGTAGAGCGGTGGCGCGAGGAAGCGCGCTGCCAGGCTCTCCAGCGTGATGCCGGGTTCCGCAAGCGCCGCCGACACGGCCTGTTGCCGCGCGACCGAACGGTTGGCGACAGCAGGTGCCTCCTGGTGGTTAGCGCAGACCGGCAGGCGAGAAATCGCCGGCGCGCGGACGGGGCCGAGGAACAGGGTTGCGTAGGCCCCGCTGTGGTCGAGCAGCGTCACGTTCTGCGACTGCGCGACTGGAAGGCGGCTGAGCACGGCGAGCCCGTCGTCGACGGTGCGGCAGGTTTCCAGCACGTAGCGCAGCATGAGCGTAATGGCGAAGCCTTGGCCTTGGGCGGCGCCGCCGCCGAAGGTGAGGCTCGCGACCAGGCCGTCTGAGTTCATGCCGTCGATGCAGCCGCCCCAGGCGCGTTGGCCCTTCGAGATCACCTCGCGGCCGAACCATGAGGTCGACTCGAAGTGGTCGGAAACGACGTGAGGCGGGAAGTCGTAGTTGCGCACCAGCGCCGGCCCGCCGTCTCCGAGCCATACCGCCTGCGTGCAACCATGCGCGAGCGGCGCCGGGCGCCAGTGGCTGATGACTCGGTGCGCCATCTCGTCGTCGCCGACGAGCGCACACGCCCGATCGTAGAGAGTCAGCAGCTCCGGCATGTGCCGGCCGAGTGCTTTGCGGCATTCCCTCGCAGAAGGCGGCGGTGCGCGATCGGTGCCGGGATACCATGCCTCCGCCTCGGCGCGGCCTGCGGCGAAGCGCGCCGCCCAGGCATCGCCGGGCTGCGCCTCGCGCAGCGCGACGAAGCGCTTCTTCACGTCGCGAGCGCGGATGGCTTCGGCCCGCCGGTCGCCCAGTCGAGAAGTTCGACCGTGTGTACCGCCGGCAGCCAGCCATGCGCGCCGATCTGCGCGAGGCAGCCGATATTGCCGGCGGCGACGACATCGGGCCCGGTCGCAGCGAGACTGGCTGCCTTGCGCTGACCGAGCGCCGCGGCGAGTTCCGGTTGCAGCATGTTGTAGGTGCCGGCGGAGCCGCAGCAGAGATGCGGTTCAGCCGGTTCGAGCACGGTAAAGCCGGCCTGCGCCAGCAGCGTCTTCGGCTCGGTGCGGATCTTTTGCCCGTGCTGAAGCGAGCAGGCGGCGTGGTAGGCGACCTTGAGATCCCTGGGCGCACCCTTCGGCAGGCCGAGGGTGGCCACGACCTCCGTCACGTCCTTGGCGAGCGCCGAGACCTTCGCGGCCTTCCCCGCCCAGGCCGGATCGGTGCGCAGCATGTGCCCGTAGTCCTTGATCGTCACGCCGCAGCCCGAGGTGTTGACGATGATCGCATCGAGCTTGTCGATGGCCAGCCAGGAATCGATGTTGGCCTTGGCCTGCGCCAGCGCCTGATCCTCGCGGCCCATGTGATGGACGAGCCCGCCGCAGCATCCCGCGCCGCGTGCGATGACTACCTCGCAGCCGAGGCGCGTGAGCAACCGCACGCAGGCCTCGTTGATCGCCGGCTCGATCACCTGCTGGACGCAACCGTTCAGCAGGCTGACGCGCATCCGGCGCGAGCCTTCGGCGGGAAAGACCTGAGGCTCGTCGACCGGGGCCGGGGGCATCGGCGATCTCGACAGCCTCAGCATGGCGCCAATGCGGTCCGGAAAGAGCGCAGCGAAAGGCTTGGCGAGCATCGCCGCGGCAAGGGCCAGGCGGAGACGACCGGGAAAAGGAAGGATCGCTGCCAGCAGCCATCGCATCAACCGGTCGAGGAACGGACGTTGGAAAGTCTCCTCGATGCGGATGCGCGCCTGGTCGACCAGGTGCATGTAGTGCACGCCCGAGGGGCAGGTCGTCATGCAGGAGAGGCAGGAGAGGCAGCGGTCGATGTGCTTGGCAACCTTGGCCGAAGCTGGACGGTCGTTCTCTAGCATGTCCTTGATCAGGTAGATGCGCCCGCGCGGCGAGTCGAGCTCGTCGCCGAGCAGCACATAGGTCGGGCATGTCGCTGTGCAGAAGCCGCAATGAACGCAGGCGCGCAGGATCTTCTCCGCGACCTGCAGGTCCGGATCGGCGAGCTGGGCCAGGGTGAAGTTCGTCTGCATCAGCCCATGCGCCCGGGATTCAGGACGCCTTTGGGGTCGAAGCTCTCCTTGACGCGTCTTGTAAGCGCCGCCAGCGGCCCAGGCTGCGGTTGGAACACGGGCACTGCGGCGCGAACCGCGGCATCGGCGCGGACCAGGGTCGCGTGGCCGCCCTCGATCGCGCCGCGGATGATGTGAGCCCCGGCATCTGAGGAGATCGGGATCGCAAGCCAGACGAGACCTCCGCCCCAATCGTAGAACCACTCGCCCTGCAGCGCGCGAACTATGCGGGAAATCGCCTTCGGGCCGTCGGTGGGGGCGAGCGAAAGGCGCCAGAGCGGGCGCGGGTCGCCGACGAAGAACCTGGCATCTCGGACCTCGCGCCAAAGCTTCGCCGAGTTCATGCCGTGAAGCTCCTCGGTCTCGCCGAAGCGCGCAAGCTCCTCACGCAGCGCCCTGCAACGATGCTCGGCCGAAGGCGTGGGGCCTTCGACACGGACGGCGGTGACACCGCGTCCCGCACCGCTGACGTAGGAAACCGAGGAACGCGCGGCGATCGACGCTGGCAGATGCGCGGCGGCGACGACCTCATGCGGGCTGCCCAGCGCGGCCGACATCGCCTCGGCCGCGCGCATGTCGTCGAGGCCGAAGATCAGCACGGTGCGGGTCTTATCCGGCGCCGGCAGCACCTTGAAGGTGACCTCCGTCATCGCTGCCAGCGTTCCATAGGAGCCGCAGATTACCTTCGAGAGGTCGTAGCCGGTGACGTTCTTGACGACGCGGCTGCCCGATTTGAAGAACTCGCCGCGCCCGTTCACCGCCTTGAAGCCGAGCAGGTGGTCGCGCGCGGCGCCATGGCGGAGACGCCCGGAGCCCGAGAGGTTGGCGGCAAAGACGCCGCCGATGCTGGCGCTATTCTCTGGCTCGCCATAGAGCGGCCCCATGTCCATCGGTTCGAAGGCGAGGCGCTGGCTTCTCTCAGCGAGCGCCTGATCGATCTCGGCGAGCGGCGTCCCGGCACGCGCCGTCATCACCAGCTCCTCGGGCTCGTAGAGCGTGATGCCGGCAAGCCCGGAAAGATCGAGGCTCGCCGCCGTCTGCATCGGTCGGCCGAGCCGGCGCTTGCTGCCGCGTCCGACGACTTCCAGCGGCGTGCCGGAGGCGGCGGCGTCGGCCAGGATCTGGTGGACGTCCTCGTTGTCTCGGGGCGCGACCACTAGAACCGCGGCAGGTCGGGGAAGGGGAGATTTCCCTTCGAGACGACCATGCGGCCCATCTCGGCGCAGCGATGCAGCACCGGGAACACCTTGCCGGGGTTGAGCAGCGACTCCGGGTCGAAGGCGCATTTGATGCGGAGCTGCTGCGCCATGTCGACCTCGTCGAACATGGTGTCCATCAGGTCGCGCTTTTCAATGCCGACGCCGTGCTCGCCGGTCAGCACGCCGCCGACCTCGACGCAGAGTCGTAGGATGTCGGCGCCGAACTTCTCGGCGCGTTCGAGCTCGTCTGACTTGTTGGCGTCGAAGAGGATCAGCGGGTGCAAATTTCCATCTCCGGCATGGAAGACGTTGCAGAAGCGCAAGCGATGCTTCTCGGAGAGCGCACGCATCCGCGCCAGCACCTCGGGCAGCTTCTTGCGCGGGATGGTTCCGTCCATGCACATGTAGTCCGGCGTGATCCGGCCGACCGCGGGAAACGCCGACTTGCGCCCGGCCCAGAAGAGCGCGCGCTCCTCCTCGCTCTCGCTGATGCGCAGCGTCATCGACTGACAGCGGCGGGCGATCTCGGCAACTCGCTCGATCAGGTAGTCGACCTCTACCTTCGGCCCGTCGAGCTCGACGATGAGGATCGCCTCGACATCGAGCGGATACCCGGCATGGACGAAGTCTTCGGTGGCGTGGATCGCGGGCTTGTCCATCATCTCCATGCCGCCCGGGATGATGCCGGCGGCGATGATGGCGGCGACGCAGTCGCCGGCGGTCTCGTTCGAGGGGAAGCCGATCAAGAGTGCGCGCGCGGTCGATGGCTTCTTCAGGATACGCACCGTTACTTCGGTGACGACGCCGAGCAATCCCTCGGACCCCGTCATCAACCCGAGCAGGTCGTAGCCTTCGGAATCGAGATGCTTCCCGCCGAGGCGGATTATCTCGCCGGTGACCAGTACCATCTCAATGCCGAGCACGTTGTTGGTGGTGAGTCCGTACTTCAGCGAGTGCACGCCGCCCGAGTTCTCGGCGATGTTGCCGCCGATGGTGCAGGCGATCTGGCTCGACGGATCGGGCGCGTAGTAGAAGCCGGCCGAAGCGACCGCGGTCGAGATGCCGAGGTTGGTGACCCCAGGCTGAGCCATCACCGTTCGGTTGGCATAGTCGATGTCGAGAATCTTGTTGAACTTGCCGAGACCGAGCAGGACGCCGTCGGCCAGTGGCAGCGCCCCGCCCGAGAGCGAGGTGCCGGCGCCTCTCGGCACGACGCGGACGCGGTTCTCATGGCAATACCCGAGGATGCGCGCGACCTGGTCGGTGGTCGAGGGAAGGACGACGACCATCGGCAGCTGCCGGTAGACGGACAACGCGTCGCACTCATAGGCACGAAGCTCGTCTTCGGCGTCGATCACACCCTCGCCGGGCACAATCTCACGCAGCGCGGCCACGATTTCTCGTCGCCGCGCAAGCACGTCCTGATCAGGGGCGGGCATCTTCAAGGCCATGATCCAATCCTCGAAAGCGAGCAGAGGAATGTCAAATGGCTGTCTTCGGGCGGAAAAAGGGGCTGTCCCAGATAACTCGGTTATGGAGTTATCATGGGACGGATACGACGGAGCCGATTGGGGGTCTCGAAGCAGGATCGCCTGATCGAACATTTCGTAGCAGGAACGACGGCGCGTACCGCATCGAGTCTCTGCGGAGTGAACCGCAAGACAGGGGCGTTTTTCTTTCATCGCCTTCGTGAACTGATCGCCCGCGAGCTGGAAGCCGAGAGCGAGGCGATGTTCGGCGGCGAGATCGAAGTGGATGAGAGCTACTTCGGCGGCCGGCGCAAGGGAAAGCGTGGAAGGGGCGCGGG
>VGEN01000023.1 GCA_016869285.1 Alphaproteobacteria bacterium | reverse complement strand
GCGTCGTTCCCTGGCCAGGGAACACATGGCCAGGAGACTGCCCGGACGAACTGCGCTCGACCCTGCCGACCTCGGTATCATCATTCACATCGTTGGTTTCGATTTGGTTCATGCTCGACTTCATCATAAATGCCTCCGGTTGGACAAATCGGTGTCCAAAAAATCCGGGGGCAGCTCACATCGGGATCGGCCTGGGGCGGGCGGCGCAGGCCGGTGACGACCGGAACCAGGCCTTTCACGAAGCCAGGGTACTCGACGCCCCAGGTGAAGGACTGGAACCCGCCATAGGACGGGCCGATGACCGCGACCAGTCCTTTGACGCCGAGCTGATCGAGCAGCCGTTTCTGCGCCGCCACGATGTCGGGCAGCGAGAGCGTCGGGAAGTCCGGGCCATAGGGCCTGCCGGTCTTCGGGTTCGTGCTGCGCGGCGCGGTCGAGCCATGGGCCGAGCCCAGCATGTTCGAGCTGACGACAAAGTACTTGTCGATGTCGATCGGCTTGCCCGACCCGGCCAGCGCGCCCCAGGAACCCTCCGACGCGCCGGCGCCGCCGTCGATGAACAGATGGCTCGATGTGTAGCCATGCGTGACCAGGATCGCGTTCTTCCCGTCCGGCGCCAGTCGGCCGTAGGTCACATAGGCGAGCTCGGCACCGGGCAGCGTGCCGCCGAGCCTCAGCGGCAGGTCGCCGATCTTCGCGATTTGCGTCGTCGTCATGACCTCACCCTGCCTCAAGCGGGCTTCTGCACCCAGAATTGATACATCCCGAGAAACGTATCCGGATTCTCGGACTCGAAGACATGCCAGGCGCGAAGATTTCGCATCGCGCGGTCTTCCGGGAAACGCGCGGCATAGGCCGCGCGTGTCGCGGAGCCGGCCTCCAGGCCGATAAAGACCAGCCCTTCAGCCTCGAGGAAGCCCGCGATCTGCGGCAGTGACAGGCGATGCTCTTGGACATGGAAGAGGAGATCCCGGCATGTGCTGGTCGTGGCGAAATCGCCGCTTCCGACCACGCTCGCCGCCCAAGGCTGGTCGCGGCGCGCGATCAGTTCCTGCCGAAGTGCCCTGATGTCGGAAGCCTTCGAGCCGTAGGTCCGCTCCGCGATGAAGGCGCGCGCCGTGACGACATGCCGGCGCGCGATCTCGCTGTAGAGCGCAACCCGCATGACGCCGCCGGGCCTCAGCAACCCCAGCAGCACACGCCAGCCGGCGAAGGGATCGGCCAGATGATGCAGGACGCCGCCCGCCTCGACCAAGTCAAAGGAACGGCCGAGGTCGCGCAGCTCCATCAGGTCGGCCTGAGCGTACTCGATCGGCGGAGCGCCGAGCTCCCGTGACTTCCTCTGCGCATAAGCAAGGCTGGCGAGGCTCAGGTCGACGGCGAGGACCGACCGGCTACGGAAAGTCACGGCCGTCTCGATCGCGTGCTGGCCGGTGCCGCACCCGGCGATCAGGACGTCGGCGTCCCTGCCGGTTCCGGCGGGACGGAGCGCGGAGCCGGGAAATGTCTCGAGAAGGTAGGTTTCGAGCGCGAACGCCTCGCGCGGCCTGATGGTGCTGACCCAGCGCGGATAGGGATTCTCCTCGTATTGACGCCGCACCGCCTGCGAGACCTTGGCCTCGATCGCCGTCAGGCGCGGGATAGACGCCATGCCGGCGCGCTCGGCCAGAGGCTCACGCAATTGCTGAGTCAGCACCTGCTCGACCTCTTCAGGCCACACCCGGCCAAGCAGCCGCTCAGAGTCAGGAAGAGCATGCAGCGGCGCGTAGGCCGCCAGCGCGACGAGGTGCGCGGGCGCGATCCGGGAATTCGCCGCGAGCGCCGCATGAAGCTCCGCTCTCAGGCGGCCCAGCTTCGCTTCTTCGGCATCCGTCACGTCGAAGACGTACTCGTTGAGGAAGCACTGTGGGCAAGCGCACAGAAAAAGCCGAGCTGTTCCTCTCTCTCATCGGCAGCGAGATCGAGCAGCGCCGCGCGGAGCCCGGTGAGCTGCCGCTCGATCTCGATGTCGTGCACCGGAGCGAGCGGGAGCAGCGTCCGCATCAAGGCATTGCCGCCAAGGGCGGCAAGATCGGTCGATGCGAGGCTGCCGCCGGAACGAAGGATGTGCCAGCCCAGCGCGACCAGCGATCCCGGCCGTGACCAGCGTTCGGACAGGATGCGCTCTGCCGCCGGCCAGAGCCCGGCCCCCACTGGAGGGCCGCTTTCTAGGCATTTGACCAGGAGTGTTGCGATCTCCCAGGACGGCCGGATCAGGAATCCCCGATGCGCGAGCCTCAGAGCGGCCGTTGCGTCGCCGGCGTCGAGCCTCGCATATCCCATGTTGCTGAAGGCGCTGGCACTGCCTGGGTCCAGCACAAGCGAGCGCCGATAGCTTCCGGTCGCCGCCGAAATCTCGCCGTTCAGCCGGTACGAATTGCCGAGCGCCTCGTGCATGCCCTGGTCGAGCGGATGAAGCAGTGCGGCGCGACGGTGATGCCTGACCGCCCCCGACGGGTCTCCGCCGCTCTGGAGAAGAGTGCCGCGGCCGGCGAGGCTTCCGATGTGAGTGGGGTTAAGCGCGATCGCGGCCGTGTGGCTCGACAGCGCTTCCGCCGCGCGGCCGAGCTGCGCCAAGGCAAAGGCTCGGTTGACGAAGGCGTCGGCGAAGTCGGGCATAGCGGACAAGAAGCCGTCATAGTGCGCCAGCGCCTCGTACCAGCGCCCGAGGCCTAGGAGCGCCGTGCCTCGATTGAACAGGGCTTCGGCGTGACCCGGGGCTGCCTGGAGGACGGCCGCATAGAGCTGGTCGGCGTCGGCGAGGCGCCCTTCGCCGAGCGCCGCGGCGGCGCGCGCCAGCGCCGTTCCAACATCGGTCATGCCGTCATCCGTGCGCTAGCGCGCAGGCACCGCAATATCGAGCCACCCCTCGCGCGTGACGGAAGCACGATCGCCAGGCTGCAGCAGCACCGTCGTGGTCGCCGACTCGACGATGGCCGCACCTTCGATGAGCTGACCTGCAGCCAGCGCGTCGAAGTCGTAGACCGGGGCATCGATCCAGGCACCGAGATGGATGCGCCGGCGCATCGCCGGCAGAACCGGCGAGCGATCCGGGAGCGCAGGCTCCTTGGGCAGCTCCGGCAGCACGCCAACCACAGCGACCCGAGCATTCACCAGCACGACCTCCTGGTCGCGGAGCGCATAGGTGTAGAGCTCGGTATGGCGCTGATGGAAACGCTCGACGATGTCCGGCATCGGGTCGTCCTTGGTCCAATCGACGCCGTCGAGCGGGACCGCGAGCTCGAAGATCTGCTCACCATAGCGCATGTCGGCACCGTAGTGGATGCGGATAGGCCCGTCGAAGGTTGCGGGCAAGCGAGAGCGTCCTTCCGCCGCCATCTCGGCGTAGAGATCCTTCAGCGCCTTGGGCGAGAGCCGCTTGGCATCGCCGATATGGGTGCGCGCGATCTCGTAGCGGAGATCCGTCGCGAGCATGCCCCAGGCGGAGAGCACCGCGGCGACACGCGGCACGATCACGCGCGTGAGGTCGAGCTGGCGCGCGACATCGGTCGCATGCAGCCCCGCCGCGCCGCCGAAGGAGAGCAGCGCGAAACGGCGCGGATCGACGCCGCGACGAACTGAGACCAGCCGGATGCCCTCGGCCATGTTGGTGTTGACGACACGGTGCACGCCGGCCGCGGCCGCAACGCGGTCGACCTTGAGCTCCTTGGCCAGGCGATCGAGAGCCGCATTGGCCGCGGCGACATCCAGCTTGCTGCGCCCGCCGAGGAAGTTGTCGGCATCGAGATAGCCGAGCACGAGGTTTGCGTCGGTCACCGTGGCGGCAAGGCCGCCGCGGCCATAGCAGGCGGGGCCAGGCTCGGCCCCGGCGCTTTCCGGCCCGACATAGAGAAGCCCGCCGGCATCGACGCGGCCGATCGAGCCGCCGCCGGCGCCGAGGCTGACGATGTCGAGGCTGTTGAGCGCGACACGCTGGCCGCCGACGGCTCGATCGGGTGCCAGCGACGGCTCGCCGTTCACGATCAGCGAGATGTCGGTCGAGGTGCCACCCATATCGAAGGGAATGAGGTCGCCCGAGCCGATTAGGCTCGCCGCATGCCGGCTGCCGGCGACACCGCCGGCGGGACCCGACAGAACCGAGCCGGCGGCAAGCCGGATCGCCTCGTCGATCGGCGTGACACCGCCATGGCTCTGGATGATCAGCACCGGCCCGGCATAGCCCGCATCCTTGAGCCGCTTCTCGAGCTGGGTCAGATAGCGCGACAGGATCGGGCCGACATAGGCGTTCACGACCGTCGTGGAAACGCGCTGGAACTCCTTGATCTGCGGGAAGACCTCGGAAGAGAGCGAGACATAGGCATTCGGCATCGCCTTGCGCACCGCCTTGCCGGTTGCCTTCTCGTGCCGCGGGTCGCGATAGGCATGCAGGTAGCAAACTGCGACCGACTCGACGCCCTCTTTCTTCAGCGCCGCGACGGCGCGGTCGAGCGACCTGCGGTCGAGAGCTTGGCCGACCTTGCCGTCGGCGCGCATGCGTTCCTTGACGCCGAGGCGACGCGCGCGCGGCACCAACGGCTCCGGCGCCGGCATGCGAAGATTGTAGCGATCGTCCTTCAGACCTTCGCGCATCTCGATGACATCGCGGTGGCCCTCGGTGGTCAGGAGGCCGACCTTGGCGCCCTTGCGCTCAAGCAGCGCATTGGTCGCAACCGTGGTGCCATGCACGATGCGGTCGGTCCGCTTCAGCAAGCCGGCGAGGTCGGTCGAGAGCATCTCGGCGAGCCTTGTAAGGCCGTCGACGACGCCGATCGAAGGGTCCGCCGGCGTCGAGGCCGATTTGGCGATGGTCGAGCCGCCTTTCTCGTCGATGGCGACCAGGTCGGTGAAGGTGCCGCCGACGTCGATACCGATGCGCAGCATTAGCGGCGCCTCATCGTATCCCCTCTCCCGCGCAGTGCGCGGGGGAGGGCTAGGGTGGGGGCCGACCGAGGGCAAGGGAGTGTCGACCATCGATCTCGTCGGTCGTCAGTCGAGTGTGCGGAGAGGGCTCTTCGCTTCGCTCGGCCCCCACCCTGCCCTCCCCCGCCTTCGGCGGGAGAGGGTTCCGATGTGATCGCTTCTATGAACGAGTGCAGCATGGTCAGCGCCTCTTCGCGGTGCGCTTGGATGCGCGCGCCTTCGATTTCGTCACCTTCTTCTTCGTCGCTTTCTTCAGCTTCGCACGCGACGCCGCTTGCAAGGTGAAGCCGTTTTCGGCGTCGCGGGCGCGGGCCTCGGCATCGCGCTCCTTGCCGGCGCCCCAGCCGCCGCCGCCGCCGGAGAGAATGTGGAAGACGTCGCCGGGGCGAATCTCGATGCCGACCTCCTTGGTCTTGATCACGCGGTCGGGTCGACGTTTGGACTTCAGCACGTAGCGATGCGGGAGCCCATCCTTGCCGCCGAGCAGACCGCAAGCACCGTAGCGCGCGCCATCGCCGGCCGTGTTGCCGAGCGCGAGCTCGTCGATCTCCATGCGGAGGTCGAGCACGCAACCCGGACCGCCGCGATACTTGCCGTCGCCGCCTGAGTCCGGCCGGAACTCATGACGCTCGAAGAAGAGCGGGAAGCGGACTTCGGTCACTTCCATGCTGCCGAACTTGATGCCGCCGGCCGACTGCCATTCGCCGCCGCCGGGCCAGCCGTCGCCGGCCGAGGAGCCGCCGCCGCCCGGCCGCGCCTGGAACAGGTGCCAGATGAAGGGGCGGCCGAGACGCGGGTCCACGCCCTGGATGGCGATGCGGAAGCGCCGGCCCCATCCCGCCATGGCGCGATCCGGGCAGGCCGGCGCCAAGGCCTTGATGATCGCCTCCATGATCTCCTGGGCGCAGTGGTTGGTCGCCAGCGTCACCGGCGCACCGGGATTGGCCCAGACCACGGTGCCGGGCTTAGCCAGAACCGTCAGCGGCCGGAAGGTGCCATCGTTCTTCGGCGTGTGCGGATCGATCAGGTAGGCCAGCGCCATCGCCACGGCGGAGCGCATGTTGGGGTACGAGGAGTTGATGAAACCGATCACCTGCGGATGCGAGTCGGTCAGGTCGATGGTGAGGTCGCTGCCCTTCTTGGTCACCGCGGCGCGGATATGCACGTCTTCGTATCTGTGGCCGTCATCGTCGAGGAGCGCCTCGCCCTTGTAGACGCCGTCCTTCCAGCCGGCGATGACGGCACGCGTCTGGCGTTCGGCGCCGTCGAGCACCGCCTCGATCGCGACATGCGCCTGCTCCGAACCGAACTCCTGGACCAGCGCGTTGAGGCGGCGCTCGCCGATGCGGGCCGAGCCGATCATCGCCGCGAGGTCGCCGCGGAAGTCGCGCGGGTGGCGGACATTGGTCACGATCATCTCGTAGACATCGCGGCGCAGCTCGCCCTTGTCGTAGAGGCGGAGCGGCGTGATGCGCAGCCCCTCCTGCCAGATCTCGGTGGCGCCGGCGTTATAGGCGCCATGGGTGGCGCCGCCGATATCCGACTGATGCGAGCGGTTGATCGACCAGAAGGTGTGCTTGCCGTCCTCGAACACCGGCACGAAGGCGGTCAGGTCCGGCAGGTGGTTGCCGCCGTGATAGGGATCGTTGAGCAGGAACACGTCGCCGGGATGGATGTCGCCCTTGAAGAAGTCGGTCACCGACTTCGCCGCCCAGGGCAGGGCGCCGACATGGATGGGAACGTGCTCTGCTTGGGCGATCAGGCGGCCTTCCGGATCGCAGATGCCGGTCGAGAAGTCGCGGCTCGAATTCAGGATCTGCGAGTAGGAGGTGCGCAGCATCGCCTCGCCCATCTCCTCGACGATGGCGAAGAGACGATGCTGGATGACGGAGGCGACGATGGGGTCGGCGGCGGGCATCGGGAGCGCTCCCAGGCACGAAGGCGCCCCATCCTATAGCGAAAGGGGAGAGAGCGTCGCGGCGCTTCGGCTCGGACGCGGAACCGCCTAGAGCGGCGAAGCCGGGCGGGCGAAACGCGTCTGGGCGGCGAGCCGGATCGGGGCGTTTACGGCGCCGAACCCGACATAGCCCCGGCGCTCGACGATCTCGAAGAAGAACCCTTCGGCGAGGCTTCTGGTATAGGCCTGCCGGTACTCGGCGCTGCCGTCACGGTCGTAGAGGATGTCGAGCCGGCGCAGCCGGTCGATCTCCTCCGGTGCCAGGCCCTTGGCCTCGAGATCGTCGTAGTAGTTCTCGGGGATCGGCAGGAGGTCGACGCCGGCGGCCTTGAGCCGTTCGACCGTGGCGACGATATCGTCGGTGGCGAAGGCGAGGTGCTGCACGCCCGAGCCGACGATCCCATCGAGGAAGCGCGCCGAGAGCGTACGCCGGCTCTGCGAGGCGTTGAGAACGAGGCGAAGCGCACCGTCGGCGGTCTGCACGACCTGGCTGTGGACGACGCCGCCCGGATCGACGACCTCCTGTACCGGCGACTTCGCGACGTCGAGCAGCGCGACGTAGAAGAGGAGCCAGGTCAGCATCTCCTCATAGGGCATCGACTGCTGAACATGGTCGATGTCCGTGAGGCCGGCTGGCAGCGTATCGCCGTCATCCTCGACCGCCCGGAAGTCAGTCTCCCAGAGCGACGCGGTCTTTTGGTCGACGAGATAGAGAAGGCTGCTGCCGAGGCCGCGCAGCGCCGGAATCGCAAGCTCGCCCGGCCCGATGCGGCCGCGATAGCTCTGGTCGAGCAGCGCGCGGGCGCGCGCCATCGCCGCCTCGGCATCGTCGACGCGGAGAGCCAAGGCGCAGACCGACGATCCGTGCGCGACGTTGTAGGAGTGCGCAAAACCTTCCTTTTCGGCGTTGAGCACGAGGTTGATGCCGCCCTGGCTCCATCGCGTGACAGCCTTGGAGCGGTGCTGGCCGGAGCGGCGGAAGCCGAGGCCGCGCAGCAGCGTCTCAAAGCCCGGCTGGAAGGCGTCATCGACCGCGAATTCGATGAACTCGACGCCGTGGCAGCGGGAGCGCTCGGGCAAGGGAGCGACTCCCGGCAGCTCGCCGCCGCCGCGCTTGCGCAACTCGTCCAGCATGAAAAGGAGCGAGCGCCGTCCGTCAACGGCAACCGCACGGGTCGAGCCGGCGCGGAAGCGGTCCGAGAAGATCTCCAGCGAGAGGATGCCGTCGAAGCGCGTGGCGCCGAGCGCGTCCATGAAATCGTCGAGGGGCAGGTCGCCCTGGCCGGGGAGGCAGCGGAAATGCCGGCTCCAGTTGAGATAGTCCATGTCGAGCAGCGGCGCGTCGGCGACCTGGACGAGGAAGATGCGATCGCGCGGGATGGCGCGGATCGCCTTGAGATCGGTCTTGCGCGCGAGCGCGTGGAAAGTATCGAGGACGAGGCCGACGGAAGGATGGTCGGCGCGGCGCACTACCTCCCAGGCATCGCGATAGTCGTTGATGTGCCGGCCCCAGGCCAGCGCCTCGAAGCCGACGCGGAGCCCTCTCGCCGCCGCTTTCTCGCCGAGCAGGCGAAAGTCCTCGGCGGCGCGGTCGATGCCGCCGAGCGCGTCCGGCGCCACATTGCTGCAGATGAGCAGGAGGTCGGTGCCGAGCTCCTGCATCAGGTCGAATTTCCGCTCGGCGCGCGCAAAGGCGCGGGACCGTGCCGGCTCCGGTAGCCCTTCGAAGTCGCGGAAGGGCTGGAAGGTCACGATCTCGAGGCCGAGATCGCCTGCGATGCGCTTCGCATCGGCCGGCGAGCCGGAGTACGAGAGCAGATCGTTCTCGAAGATCTCGACCCCGGTGAAGCAGGCAGCGGCGATTGCCTCGAATTTCTCTTCCAGCGTGCCGCTCAGCGACACGGTGGCGATCGCGGTGCGCATGACTTCAAGCCTTGTCGAACAGCCGCACCATGGCTGCGACCGCAGTCGGATAGCCGTCAGGCCCCAGGCCGGCGATCACGGCGGTCGCGACCTTCGACATCAGCGAGTTGTGGTAGACCGCCTCGCGCCGGTGGATGTTGGAGATGTGGAGCTCGAAGACCGGCCCAGGAAACATCTTGAGCGCGTCCATGATCGGGACCGAGGTGAAGGAGTGTCCGGCCGGGTTGATGACGATGCCGGAAGCCGGCGCGTCGATCGCCTCGTGGATCCACTCGACCATCTGATGCTCGGCGTTGGTCTGACGGAACTCCAGCGGCAGGCGGCCGGCCGCCTTCCGGCACATCGCCTCGATCTCGGCCAGCGTCGTGGTGCCGTAGATTTCGGGCTCGCGCTTGCCGAGCCGGTTCAGGTTGGGGCCGTTCAGGATGTAGATCGGTCCGGTCATGACACGCCTCGGTATCCCATCAGCTTCGGCAGAAAGAGGACGAGGTCGGGGATGAAGGTGATCGCCACCAGCGCGCCGATCATCACCCAGAGGAAGGGCAGGACCTCGCGCACCAGCGCGCTCAGGCTGACGCCGGAGATGTTGGTCATAACGAAGAGCAGCAGCCCGTAGGGCGGCGTCACCAGCCCCAGCATGATGTTGACGACGACGACGATGCCGAAATGCACCATGTCGACGCCGAGCGCCTCGGCGGTCGGGATCAGCACCGGCACGACGATCAGGAGGATGGTCGTGCCTTCGAGCAGGCAGCCCAGGATCAGCAGCAGGATGTTGACCGCGATCAGGAACAGGAAGGGAGTGAACTGGATCGCCTGCAGATAGAGGCTGAGCGCCTTCGGGATGTTCTCGATGGTGACCACATAGTTGAAGGCCAGCGCGCCAGCGATCAGCATGCCGATGGACGCCGTGGTACGGGCGCTCGCCAGCAGCGAGCGGTAGATGTCGCCCCAGCCCATGTTGCGGTAGAGCAGCGTCGAGACCGCCAGCGCATAGGCGGCGGCGATGGCGGCCGCTTCGGTCGGGGTGAACACGCCGCTGTACATGCCGCCGAGCAGCACCACCGGCATCAGCAGCGCCGGCAGCGCATCCAGCGTGATCTTCGGCAGGGCGCGGAGCGGCGTCGGCTTCTCGACCGGGAAGCCGCGCCGCCTGGCCACGGCGGCGATCAACGCCATCTGGGCGAGGCCGATCAGCACGCCGGGGAGGACGCCGCCCAGGAACAGGTAGCCGATCGAGGTATCCGAGACGAGCGCGTAGATCACGATCGGGATCGAGGGCGGGATGATCGGGCCGATCACTGAGGTGACCGCCGTCAGCGCCGCGGCGAAGGCCGGCGGATACCTGCCGTTCTGGGTCATCATCGTCTGCATCAGCTTGCCTGAGCCGGCGGCATCGGCGATGGCCGAGCCCGACATACCGGCAAAGATGATGCTCTGCACGACGTTCACATGGGCGAGGCCGCCGCGGAAGCGGCCGACGATCGCATCGCAGAAGCGCAGCAGCCGGCCGGTGATCGCGCCCGCGTTCATGAACTCGGCGGCGAGGATGAAGAGCGGGATCGCCAGCAGCACGAAACCGGTATAGAGGCCGTTCAGCAGCTGCTCGGCCGCCGTCGACATGTCGAGGCCGGCCAGCAGCAGATAGAGGATCGAGCCGCCGATCATCGCATGCCCGATCGGAAGGCCGAGCAGGCTCAGGGTCAGGATCGCAGCGATGCACCAGGTGAAGGCAGCGCTCATACGCCGGAGCTCGCCTGGGTCGGATCGAAGGCGGCTGGCGCCTTGCCGCGCAGCACGGCAACGACGAGCCAGATGTAGCGGGCGAGGACCGCGACGACGAAGACGACATAGATCGAGTAGAGGTGATCGAAGCGGATCTTCATGTACGCCGTCTTCTCGACCTTCATGAAGGTCACGTAGTCGACGACCGCCGGCAGCGAGATCAGATAGAGGCCGATCAGCGAGACACCGGTGACGATCGCCATGATCCGCCGCGTGCGGTCGCCGACCGCGGCATAGATCAGGTCGAAGCGGATCTCATCGCGCTCGGTGACGACGAAGGCCGCGCCCCACAGCACCAGCCAGATCCAGCAGACGATGGTGAGCTCGGAGGTCCAGCCGATCGGGAAGTTGAAGACGTAGCGGAAGACGATCTGGATCAGAAAAGCCGCGAACATGACCGCGAAGAGGCCGGCGATCACGTTCTCGGCCCGGCGCCGGAGCCAGGGCCCGGCTTTCTCGATGAATTGAGCCATCGGACATCTCTCCCCCCGCCGGCCGCGCAGCCGACGGGGAGAGAGTATGCGTATTCTAGAGCGCGTTGATCTTGTCGAGCATGCCGGGCGGCCAGGTCTTCGCCTGGTCGGAGGCCAGATACATCTTCTGCGCATGCTCGCGGAAAGCCTTGACGTCCGGTGTATTGATCTGGAGTCCCTGCTTCTTCAGGAACTCGACCAGCTCGGCTTCCTGCTTCAGGTGCTCGTCTGCGCTCCACTGGATCGCCTTGGTCGCCGCCGCCTGGAACTTCTGTCTCTGCGCCGCCGACATGTCGCCCCAGGCCTTGCCGGAGATGCAAAGCAGGTCGAAGCCGATCAGATGGCTGGTCATCACCATCTGCGACATGACCTCGTAGAATTTCATGTTCTGCACGTTCGGTAGCGGGTTGTCCTGGCCGTCGATCGCGCCCGTCTGGAGCGCGGTATAGACCTCGGCATAGGCGACCGGCACCGGGTTGGCGCCGAGCGAGCGGCCGAGCATCTGCCAGACATCGCCGCCCGGCATGCGCAGCTTGACCCCGGCCACGTCGGCGGGCGTGGTGATCTTCTTGCTGGGCTTGAGGCCCACCTGGCGCGTGCCGAAGAAAGTCGGCCCGAGGATCTTCACCTTGAGCTGGTCTTCGACCATCTTCGTCATCTCGGCGCCGGGGGCGCTGGCGAAGAAAGTGTGCAGGTGCTTGGCGTCGCGGAACAGATAGGCGGAGGTCACGATCGACCAGGCCGGGATCTGGTTCGAGACGTCCTGCGGGGCGATGTTCGCCATTTCAAGGTTGTTGCGCTGGAGCGCGACCAGCTCGGTGCCCTGGCGGAACAGCGAGCCGTTGAGATGCGGCTCGACCTTGAAGTCGGCCTCGACCTCCTTGGCCAACATCTCGATCATCCGCGCGCGGATGTCCTTGTCCGAGAAGACGGCGGCGAAGCGGAGATTGGGCTTCGCCTGAGCGAAGGCGGGCACAGCCGAGGCCGCCATCAGCGCGGCACCGGCCCCGAGCAGCGTGCGACGGCTAACCGAGTAGTCCATGATCATCCTCCCTCTGAGATTTGGCTGAAGCGGAAGAAGGGTCTCCGGCGATCATCGACTCGAAGTGCCGGAGCATGCGGACGGCATCGGGTATGATGCCGGTGAAGAGGCGAAAGGCCTCAACAGCCTGGAACACGGCCATGCCGCCGCCTGGAAGCACCCGGCAGCCGAGCCGTCGCGCGGCGGCGAGAAGCGCGGTCTCGAGCGGCGTGTAGACGATGTCGGCGACCCAAAGACCGGGGCGCATCAGCGCGGGTGCAACCGGGGTCCCCGGATACCGTGCCATGCCGATCGGCGTCGCGTTGACGATACCGTCGGTATCCACCATCGCCGTGACGGCATCGGATTCGGCCCAGGCGCGGCCTTGGCCAAAGCGGCCGCGCAGCCGCGCGGCGAGCGCCTCGGCGCGGCCGGCATCGACATCGACGAGCGTGAGCGTGCCGGCGCCGAGCGACAGCAGCGCATGCGCAACCGCGGCCCCCGCCCCGCCGGCGCCGAGCTGCACGACGCGATCGATACGCGCCCCGGGTAGACCGCGGCGGAAGCTCTCGGCGAAGCCGTAGGCATCGGTGTTGTGGCCGACGCGCCGCTTGCCCTCGAAGACGACGGTGTTGACCGCGCCGATCGCCTCGGCTTCCGGAGAGAGCGCGTCGAGCGTGGCAATGATCGCCTGCTTGCAGGGATGGGTGATGTTGAGCCCGGCGAAGCCGAGCTTCTGCGCCGCGGTCAGAAGCTCGCCTGCCGCCTCGGCACCGAGATTCAGCATGTCGAGGTCGATCAGCTTGTAGATGCCGCGCATCCCTTGCGCCTCGGCCTCGCGCTCATGCAGCGCGGGCGAGCGCGAGGCTTGGATGCCGGCGCCGATCAGGCCGATCAGTACCGAGCGTGCTGGCACTTCCGGCCGCGCCACCGCGTCAGAATCCGACAGCATGCGCTCGAGCCGCGCCTGCGGCCGCATGACATCCTCCCGCGTTCCCCGCTTCCAGTCGGGTTGTACTCTTGCCGGTAGTAATGTACGAACTAGTTAGTTCAGTCAAGCCGAGGCGCATCGGCCGACGGGATGAGCGCGTATAGTGCCCCGCCCAAGCGGAGACGAGTTCGGGTATGCGTCAGCATAGCGACGTCGAGGACAGGAGCCAGCCGGCGCGCACGCCGGACGCCGAAAGCACGCGCCGGAACATCCTTGAGGTCGCCAACGAGGAGTTCGCCAGCAAAGGCTACAGCGGCAGCCGTATCGACGAGATCGGGGCGCGCACCAACACCTCGAAGCGGATGATCTACTACTATTTCGGCGACAAGGAAGGCCTCTACCTCGCCGTCCTGGAGGAAGCCTATCGGCGTATCCGAACGATCGAGGACACGCTCGACTTGGACCATCTCGGGCCCGAGGAGGCGCTGGCCAAGCTCGCCGGCTTCACCTTCGACTATCAGAACGAGAACCGGGACTTCATCCGCCTGGTCATGGTCGAGAACATCCACAATGGCGAGTACCTGAAGAAGTCGCGCGCCATCCGCGACGTGAACGCAACTGCGATCAACAAGGTCAAGCGCCTCTACCAGCGCGGCGTCGCCACCGGTGTCTTCCGCAAGGACCTCGATCCGGTCGACATCCACATGACGATCAGCGCGCTCTGCTTCTTCAACGTCTCCAACCGCGCGACGTTCTCGGAGATCTTCGATCGCGACATGGGTTCGGCGACGGAGCTGGCCAAGCGCCGCGCCATCGTCATCGACACGGTCCTCCGTTACGTCCGCGCCTGATCGCCCGACCTCTGGCCAAATCCGGCCAGACGAGCTTCAATACTCGAACGGTCATCTGCCAAGGGAGGAAGCGATGCTTAAGCGGACGCTTGCGGCGCTTGCAACCACGCTCATTCTAGCTACACCGGCACTGGCGCAGCAGAAGACGCTGCGGGTCGTGCCGCATGCCGATCTGAAGATCGTCGATCCGATTCAGACCGCGGCGCTGATCACGCGCATGCACGGGCTCATGGTCTGGGACACGCTGCTCGCCTGGGACGAGCAGCTGGTCCCGAAGCCGCAGATGGTCGGCGACTATTCTCAGTCGCAGGACAAGCTGACCTGGACCTTCACGCTGCGCCCCGGCCTCAGATTCCATGACGGCAAGCCCGTCACCACCGCCGACGTCATTCCCTCGATCAAGCGCTGGATGGTGCGCGATCTGATCGGCCAGAAGCTGAACGAGATGACGGCCTCGATGGAGGCCGTCGACGCCCGCACCTTCGTCTTGAAGCTCAAGGAGCCCTACGGCTTCGTCGAGTACTCCCTGGGCTCGTCCGGCGGCGTGATCCCGGTGATCATGCGCGCCGAGGACGCGGCGACCGATCCCTTCAAGCCGGTCGGCACCAATATCGGCTCAGGCCCCTTCAAGTTCGTTGCATCCGACTACGTGCCGGGCTCGAAGGTCGCCTACGTCAAGAACACCGACTATATGCCGCGCACCGAGCCGCCTTCCGGTCTCGCCGGCGGTCATGTCGTCAAGGTCGACCGGCTCGAGCTCGTGGTGATGCCCGACTCGGCGACGATTGCCGCGGCCATCGGCCGGGGCGAGGTCGATTTCTGGGACACGCCGCCGATCGACCTGATCCCGACGCTGGAGCGGAACGCGGACCTCACGGTGCAGAAGGTACAGCCGCTGCCCTGGTTCTTCTTCCTCCGGCCCAACACGCTCTTCCCGCCCTTCAATCATCCGAAGGCGCGCGAGGCGCTGGCCTACATGGTCGATCAGAAGGAATACCTGCAGGCCTCGATCGGCCAGGCGAAATGGTATCGCGAGTGCTTCTCCTTCTTCGTCTGCGGCACGCCCTACGGTCAGGAGGTCTCCGGCGCCGACCGCTTCCGCAAGCCCGATCTCGACCGGGCCAAGGCGCTGATGGCGGAGGCCGGCTACAAGGGCGAGAAGGTCGTGCTGATCAACGCGACCGACATTCCCTCGGTCAACGCCGTCACGCTCGTCACCGCCGAGCGCTTGCGCAAGATCGGCGTCAATGTCGAGGTCCTCAGCATGGACGGCGGCAGCTTCATCTCGCGCTGGAACGTCAAGAATCCGCCGGAGCAAGGCGGCTGGCATCTGTTCCATGCCTTCGGCTCGGGCTCGACTTGGCATCATCCGCTGACCAATCTCGGCGCCAACATGACGTGCGGGGCCACAAACTGGGCGGGCTGGCCGTGCGACGAGGAGGCGGCGAAGCTGCGCGATGCCGTGCTGCGCGCGCCCGACCGTCCGGCGCAGGTGGCCGCTGCGCAGGCGCTCCAGCAGCGTATGTGGGCCGCCGGCCCGCCCTACATCCTCAACGGCCAGTACGACCAGCCCTATGTCTGGCGGAAGAACGTGACCGGCGTGCTGCCGACCGGGCTGCTGGTCTTCTGGAACGTCGCCAAGGACTGACGATCCGATCGGCCTCGGCTATGCTGATGCGGGCGCCGTCTTGGCGCCCGCTTCCTTTCCCACGATAGAGATGCCCGATGGATAAATGGCTCGCCGCCGCCCTCGACTACGTCCCCGACTGGATCGGCCACCAGATGCGCTGGACCGAGCAGCCGGGCTGCGCGCTGGCCATCGCGCACAAGGGCAAGGTCGTGGTCGAGCAGGCCTGGGGCTATGCCAATGCCGACCGCAAGCAGGCGCTGACGCCGCGGCACCGCATGCGGGTCGCTTCGCATTCCAAGAGCTTCACCGCCGCAGGGATCATGAAGCTGCGCGAGAAAGGCAAGCTGCAGCTCGACGATCAGGCCGGCAAGTTTGTGAAGGGCCTGCACCCGACGGTGGCCAAGGCGACCGTGGCGCAGCTCATCTCGCACACCGCCGGCATCATCCGCGACGGCAAGGATACCGGCCAGTGGACGCACCGGCGGCCGTTCCTCAGCGTCGCCGAATTCATGAAGGAGCTCGCCGAGCCCCAGCCGATCGAACCGAATCTCCGCATGAAGTACTCGAACCACGGCTTTGGCCTCGCCGGCCTGGTCATCGAGGCGGTGACGGGCGAGAGCTACAACAGGTGGATCCAGCGCGAGGTGGTGGAGGCGGTCGGGCTCAAGGAGACGCGCCCCGACATGCCGTCGCCGAAAGGCGGGCCGCTGGCCAAGGGCCATTCCTCGAAGGTGCCGCTCGGCCGGCGCGTGATCCTGCCGCCCGACACCCCGACCAACGGGCTCGCCTCGGCGACCGGCTTCATCTCGACCGCGCATGACCTCGCGCTGTTCTTCAACCAGCTTTCGCCGGGCGCGAAGAAGAGCCTCCTTTCCGTCGCCAGCCGGCGCGAGATGAGCCGGCGCCATTGGAAGGTGCCGCACTCGCAGATCGAACGCTGGTACGGGCTCGGCACGATCTCGGGATCGCTTGCCGGCTGGGATCATTTCGGCCATTCCGGCGGCTTCCCCGGCTTCATCACGCGGACGGCGACGATCCCGGCGCATGACCTGACGATCTCGGTCCTGACCAACGCCGCCGACGGCCTGTCGCACCAGTTCCTCGACGGCTGCATCCACATCCTGCGCCGCTTCCATGAGTGCGGCGCCCCGACACGCCGCGTTGCCGACTGGACCGGTCGCTGGTGGAGCCTCTGGGGCTGCTTCGATCTCGTGCCGGTCGGCGACCGGGTGCTGGTCTCGACCCCGACGCTGCTCGATCCCTTCATGGATGCGAGCGAGATCGAGGTCTCCGGCCGCGACAAGGGGCGCGTCGTGCAGGCCGGCGGCTTCGCCTCGTTCGGCGAGGAGGTCCGCCGCATCAGGAAGCGCGGCAAGGTCGCCGAGATGTACATGACCGGCGCCCGCCTTCAGCCCGAGACCGAGGCCGCGAAGGAAGCGACGAACCGCTACGAACGCTGACGCTTCAGGTCGCGATCGACTTTCAGATAGGCGGGGACGCCGACGATCTCCGCCATCTCGCCCCAGCTGACGACGCGCTCGGCGGGCACGGGGCGTCCGGCCTTCATGTCCTTGATCGCATCGCGGATGGCGCCGGCAGCGGCGAAGACGAGTGTCACGCCGTAGAGCGCGATGGCGAATCCTATCTTGTGAACCGCCGAGGACTTCCAGGCCGGACGACCGGGCTCGTCGACCTGGATCATTAGCGGCAGCGTCGTCGACCGGGCGATGCGCGCGAGCTCGCGGCGGTCATGCGGGCCGGTGACGAAAAGGATGTCGGCGCCGAGATCGGCGAAGGCCTCCGCGCGCCACAACGCCTCGTCGAGACCGCTGGCGGGACCTGCGGCGTTACGCGCATCGGTGCGGCCGATGATCAGGATATCGGCACCGGCATCGCGCGCCTGAACCGCGGCCTTGATGCGGCGGAGCGCATCGGTGCGCGAGACGACCGCGCCCGGCTTGCCGAAATCGCGCTTCGGGCTCTCCTGGTCTTCGAGCATCAGGCAGGCGGCGCCTGACGAAGCGAGCCCCCTCACCGTCCGCTGCACGTTCTGCGCATTGCCGAAGCCGGTATCGGCATCGACGATCAGCGGCAGCGGCGCTGCGGCGGCGACGTTGCGCGCCTGATCGGCCATTTCGCCATAGGAGAGGAGCCCGGCATCCGGCACGCCGAGCCGCGCCGCCGAGACCGAGAAACCCGAGAGGAAAGCGGCCGGGAAGCCGGCCTGATGGATCATGCGGAAGCCGAGCGCGTCGTAGCAGCTCGGCACGGTGAGACCGCCGCGCTTGAGGGCCCTGCGGAGCCGGTCGGCAGGCGAGGTCATGCGCTCTTCATCCCCGGCATCTTCACGGCGCTGGCGCGGCGCTGGTCCATGCCGGTCTCCATCGAACGCGGATAGCGCCATCCCGGCGCCGAGACCTCGCCGAGGCGCTTGTCGATCTCCGTCGGCAGGCGCCAGCCCGCCGCCTTCATCGACTGCGCCGCCTGGGCCGCATCGCGCGCACCGACAATGGCGCTGGTCATGAACGGGCGGTCGAGCACCCAGCGGAGCGCCACCTCGGCCGGGCTGCGGCCGAGTTCCTTGGCCGTCTCCAGCAGCGCCGCCAATGTCTTTTCGGCGCTCGGTGCGAAGTACTTCGACGGATAGGCCCAGCCTTCGGCCGAGCGCGTGCCGGCGACCTTGGCCTCGCCCGGCTTGTAGCGGCCGCCGAGATAGCCACCCGCGAGCGGCGACCAGCAGACGATGCCGACGCCCTTGAGCTCGCAGGCCGGCACGATCTCCTCCTCGATGTCGCGCACGACCAGGCTGTATTGCGGCTGGTGGCAGGCGAAGCGCTCCCAGCCGCGGCTGTCGGAGAACCAGATCGCCTCCATAAGCCGCCAGCATTCGTAGTTGCTGCAGGCGATGTAGCGGACCTTGCCTTGGCGTACGAGGTCGTCGAAGGCGCGTAGCATCTCCTCCAGCGGCGTCTCGATGTCGACGTGATGGATGTAGTAGAGGTCGAGATAGTCGGTCCCGAGCCGCTTCAGGCTGGCCTCGGCCGCCTCCAGGACGTGCGCGCGCGACATGCCGGAGTCGTTGGGCCCTGGCCCCATCGGGTTGAAGACCTTGCTGGCGACGATCGCCTGCTTGCGCTTCGCGCCGAGTGCCTTGCCGAGCATGGTCTCGGAGACGCCGCCGTTGTAGGAGTTCGCGGTGTCGATGAAGGTGCCGCCGGCCTCGAAGAACGTGCCGAGTATCCGCTCGGCCTCGGCCTGGTCGGCGCCATGACCGAAGGTCATGGTGCCGAGGCAGATCTCCGAAACCTTGAGACCCGTGCGGCCGAGACGGCGATACTCCATGATGAACCCCCCGCGATCAGGCCACGGCTTCCGCCGCAGGCAGCGCCGCGACCGAGAGCGGGCGGAGGTCCGGCTCGATCCAGCCGCGCCTCGCCGGCGTCGAGAGCAGCAGGTCGCGGCTCCAGAAGATGAAGATGCCGTCCTTGGAGCCATGCGGGCTCTCGACGAAGTCGTTGACGAGGTCGACGAGCGCAGGCGGTCGCGGCGACTCCAGGTAACGGGCCGCCGCCCAGACGAAGTACATCGTCACCGTCTCGTGGTAGCCGCGGGTGTCGGAGTTGGGCACGCCGACGGACTCGTTGTAGGTGCTGATGCCGCGGCGGAGCAGATCCTTCGACGGTTCCTCGCCGAAGCCCCGCACATGCCAGAGCCCGACGGCAAGATGCGCCTGATGGGTCCAGCGCTCGAACGGCAGGCTCCGCGCCCGGAACCCTTCGATGACCGCCAGGACGGCCGCCTCATCCTCGAAACGCGGGAATTTCCGGCCCGGTGTGTTCATGCCCATGGCGCCGACGCTAGCACGGCTCCGTTTCGGATTGTGCCTGGGAAAAGCGACAGCGCGGCAGGGCTGGTCTAGCCTCCGGAGGCACATCAAACCGGCCTGTCCTGGGGGGAAACATGAACGGCAAGCGTCCACGCATCTCGTCCGTCCACGGCGTCGTCGCCGCAGCCCATCCGCTGGCCGCCCAGGCCGGCGCCCGCCTCATGCGCGAGGGCGGCAACGCCTTCGATGCGATCGCCGCGACGGCCGCCGTGCTCAACGTCGCCGAGCCCTATATGTCGGGCCTCGCCGGCATGGGCATGGCGACCATGTTCGTCGCCAAGGAGAGGCGGGTCCGCACCCTCGACTTCATCACCAAGGTGCCGTTTAAGCTGCCGGTCGAGCGCTTCAAGGATCGCGAGGATCTGCACCGCGGACCCCTCGCCTGCTCGACGCCTGGCAACCTCGCCGGCTGGTGCACGCTGGTCGAGACCTACGGCAAGAAGTCGCTGAAGGACGTGTTCCGGCCGGCGATCGAGCTTGCCCGCGACGGCGTCGTGCTGACCGACTTCAACGATGACAAGTACATGGAGGCGGCGCGGGACCTGAAGCCCTACAAGGCCTTCTACGAGGACTGGAACCGCAACTACGCCTTCGGCAAGGGCGTGGTGAAAGCCGGCCAGGTGCTGCAGCAGCCGAATCTCGCCAAGACCTATGAAGCGATCGTCGCCAACGGCCCGAACCATCTCTATAAGGGCCCGCTCGGCAAGGCGCTGCTCGCACACACCAAGAAGCTCGGCGGCTGCCTGACGCAGGACGACTTCGATGCAGTCGAGCCCGAATGGCTCGATCCGGTCGCCGCCGACTACCGCGGCATGACCGTGCACACGCTGCCGCCGCCCTGCGAGGGATTCCAGTATCTGCTGACGCTGCGCATTCTCGACGGCTTCGATCTCGGCCGCTTGGAGCACAACGGCGTCGATCATCTCGACCTCGTCTATCGCGCCATCAGGATCGCCGCCGCGGCGCGCATCGAGCACAACAACCCGAGCCTGAAGAAGCTGAAGGAGCTCCTCTCCGACGGCTTCGTCGCCAAGCTCCGCAAGCGGGTCGCCGACGGCAAGCCGATCGACGCGCTGACCGAGCAGTGGATGCCGAAGCCGATCGACGAGCGCAAGGAGCACACGACCTCCTTCTCCGCCGCCGACAAGGACGGCAACGCCATCTGCATCACCCAGAGCCTCGGCGCCGGATTCGGCTGCGGCGTCGTGATTCCGGGCACCGGCGTCTGCCTCAACAACTTCCTCTACTGGGGCGAGATCAACCCGAAGGGCACCAACTACATGCGTCCCGGCGGGCCGCTGGCGCTGCCGATGGCGCCCTCGATCGGCACGCGCGAGGGCAAGCCCGTGCTCGCCCTCGGCACGCCCGGCAGCTACGGCATCTGCCAGACCCAGACCCAGACCATGGTCCATCTCATGGACTTCAAGCTGCCGATCCAGGATGCGATCGAAGCGCCGCGCGCCCGCCTCTGGGACGGCAGGCGGGTGCAAGTCGAGGGCCGCGTCCGGCCCGAGGTCGTCAACGCGCTGAAGGCGCGCGGCCACGAGGCCGAGCACTACCCGCCCTGGACCATGTCGGTCGGCGGCATGCACGGCATCGTCATCGATCCCGACTCGGGCGCGATGACCGGCGGCTGCGATCCGCGCCGCGACGGCTACGTGGCGACGGCTTAGGAGCCTATCTGAGCAGTGGTCACGGCCTGGATTGCGACGCGCCGCGGCGAGGGCGCGGAAGGGGCGCGACGGCGATGCTGACGCATCGCCGAGCGCTCCTGACAAAGCCATCGCCCGGCGCATCGCAACCCGAAGGGCTGCCGCTGCAAAGGCTTGGGCGTCGTCGCGCCCTCGCTCGCGATGCGCCAGCATCGCGTCGCTCGACGCTCCTAGCCCAAGCCTTTGCAGCGGCGGTCCAGGCCATGACCACTGCTCAGATAGGCTCCTAAATCTTCATCTCGGGCGGCCGGGAGAGGAGCCCGACGCTCCCGGTCGCCGCCATGAACAGGCCGGCGACGATCACGGTCGGGATCGCCCCGAAGGCATCGAACATCCAGGAGCCGGCGAGCGCCGCCAGCGCCATCGAGGCCGAAGTGATGGCGATGCGAAGCCGGAAGATCGCTGCGATCTCGGCACCGGACACCCGCGTCTGAATCGTGGTCAGCATCGGCAGGAAGAAGATCGGCCCGCCGCAGCCGCCGATGAAGGCCGCGAGCATGGTCGCCGGCAGCTCGATGGGGCCGAGCCCGATCAGCACCGGCAGCGCCGTCGCGCCGATGCCGAGCCCGAGCGCGATGTATCCTGAGAACATGAAGCGCCAGCGATCGGCGGGGCGCCGATTGGCGACCCACACGTTGGAAGCGAAGTCGCCGGTGCCGTAGGCGGCAAGCACGCAGGCGAGCGCGACCAGCGGCTGATGCTCGAAGCCCGAAGGCGGGTGGTTCGCCATCAGCATCGGGATGCCGAGCGTGATGCCGAGGATCCAGCCGATTAGGTTGACGGTATTGGCGGCAAGGATGCGGGCGATCGGCCGGTCGCGGCGCGCGATCATCAGGCCCTTCAGCATACGATCGAGCGCAGCCCGGATGCCGGCGCCGTGCGTACCGAGAGGCTGATCGAGGCCGCGGCCGATGCGGCGCATCACCAAGGCGCCGAGCGCAAAGCTGCCGGCCGAGACGGTCAGGAAATGAATCACCGGCAGGATCAGCGACAGGAGCCCGCCGATGAACGGCCCGACGAGCCGCGCCAGGCGATGCGTCGAGTCGAAGAGGCCGTTGACCGCCTGGATGCGATCGGGAGACGGCGCCAGCCGCGGCACGCTGGATTGCAGGGCCGGATCGTAGACGCCCCTAAGGGAAGAGATCGCGACCGCCGCCATCATCAGCGTCGGAAAGGTCAAGAGACCGCCCATCGAGAGCCCGACCGGCAACAACAGCAGCCCGGCGCGCACGAGGTTGACGAAAACCATGGTGCCGCGGGGCGAGAAACGGTCCGCGACCGCGCCGGCGAGGATGCTGACGACGAAGGCGGCAATGAGCTGGCCGAAGAGCAGGAAGCTTGCGGCGGCGCCGACCATGTCGATGGCGAGCCAGATGACGGCGATGCGCATGAGCTCTTCGGCGACGGCTTGGAAACTTAAGCCTGCCCAGACGCGCCGCGTCGGCGGGTCTTGGACAAGGTCGATGAAGGGGTGGGCCAGGTCGGGCTCCGGGGAAGGGCGGGTCAGGCTTGGGGGAGCCTTACTTTGCCCGACCCCGGCGGGCCGCGCTATCCTCGCGCCTCATCCAGGGATCGACGATGACCGCAACCGTTCTTCCCCGCCCCATCACCGGCGCCTGTGCCTGGCTTGGCCGCGACATCGCACCGTCGAAGCGCTGGATCCGTCATCTCGGCGATGCCCACATTGCCGAAATCGACGCCGCCCTTCAGGACGTGAAGCGTCGTGACATCGAGTGGCCGGCGGTCACCCGGAAGAACTTCCCGCTGCCTGGGCTGACGCCGCTTCTTGACGACATCCGCGACGAGCTCGAGAACGGCTCGGGCATGATGCAGCTCCGCGGCCTGCCGGTTGCGCGCTATGCCGAGGAGGATCTGAGGCGCATCTGGTTCGGCATCGGCGCCAATCTCGGCACACCGCTGCATCAGAACAAGTCGGGCGAGCTGATGCGCGCGATCCGCGACGAGGGCGGCGCCGCGCTCGCCGGGCAACGCTACGGCCAGATCGACGAGGGCCAGGGCAAGACCTTCCTCTCCTCCTATGCGCGCACGCTGACCAACGGCCAGCTCCGCTTCCACACCGACCGCTGCGATGCCGTCGGCCTCCTCTGCGTGCGCCAGGCCAAGGCCGGCGGCACCAGCAAGCTCGCAAGTTCGGCCACGGTCCACAACACCATGCTCGAACGCGCGCCCGAGCTTTGCGCCGCGCTCTACGAGGACATCTGGCGGAGCCGCTTCGGCGAGGAGCCGGGCGGCGAGAATCTTGCCTATCCCCTGCCAATCTTCGGCCAGCGCGACGGCCGCTTCACCAGCCACTATTCGCTGACCTATATCGAGGCCGCCCAGAAGATGGGCGAGGTGCCGAAGCTGACGGCGAAGCAGAAGGCCGGCATCGACATGCTGATGGAGCTCGCCCAGGAACTTTCCTTCGAGATGCGCTTTGCGCCGGGCGACATGCAGCTCCTCAACAATCATGTGATCTATCACGGCCGCACGCCCTTCGAGGACGACGCCGCCTCGGGCCAGGACCGGCTGCTGCTGCGCATCTGGCTCGCCATGCCCAACAGCCGCGCGCTGCCGAAGGGCCACGAGGTGCTCTGGCGCTCGATCGACCCTGGCGCCAACCGCGGCGGCATCGGTCAGGCGGCGGCTTAGCGGCGTGCCGCAGCCGCCAGCCGCCGATCCAGGGTTACGAGCTCAGCATTGAGCTGTTGCGCGAGCCAGAGATAGCTCGCGTCGTAGGCGGTGAGCCCGGAGGCCCTCGCAAGATCAAGGACCTCGCCGTGCTTCACCGGCACGAAGTCGATGGCCATTGCCGCAAGCAGACTAAAAGCGTCGATGATGGCATCGGCTTGCACCCAATCGAGGCGCGCCTTCTTGAGGCAGACATTCGCCACCTCGAACGGCAGCAATTCCGGCGCTCGCAAGCTGCTTGAGCCCAGTTGCTCTAGGACGCCTTGCCCACCCGGCTCGCCAAACAACGCCGCTGCGATCGCCGACGCGTCGACGACCTTAACGGCTGTCTCGATCGGCACGAATCATCTCGGCTGCCTCTGAAGGCGTCTTGAGTCCGCGCCGACGCACCTCGGCCAATATCTCGGCCGGAGTCATCGCGGCCTTCGGTGCGACGGCACTTTCCAAGATGCTCATCAACTCGCCCTGAAGGGAGCGATGGTTGCGCTTGGCGCGCTCCTTCAAGCGCCGGACGACGTCGTCGGGAGCGTTTTTGATCGACAAGGTCACGGGCATTGGAGGGCTCCATATTGGCGCCATTTCAGCGCCAATATGGTACTCTACGCCTTCCGCGGCAAGTCCGGGGTTGATCTGGCCCGACCGGGCTGGCAACAGTGGCGACCTTCATCGAATAGGCATATTTCCGAGACGGAACCGTCGTCGAAATCCGGCACTGGTGGCGGCCCGGGCTCATTGGAGATGACGCATGCTTCGCCTGACTGCCGCCCTCGTCCTCGCGCTCGGCCTCGCCTTCGGCGCCGAGGCCCAGGTTGCCGGCAAGCTCACGCTCTACACCTCGCAGCCCGACCGCGACGCGGCGCAGACCGTCGAGGCGTTCAAGAAGCGCCATCCCGGCGTCGCGGTCGAGATCTTCCGCTCAGGCACGACCGAGGTGATGAACAAGCTGCAGGCGGAGTTCACCGCCGGCGATCCGCGCGCCGACGTGCTGCTGATCGCGGACGCGGTGTCGATGGAACGCCTCAAGGCCGATGGCCGGCTGCTGCCGCATCCCGGCGCCGATCTTTCGCAATTCCCGGCCGAGGCGCATGACCGCGACAAGACCTATTTCGGCTCGAAGCTCATCACCACCGGCATCATCGTCAACAACAAGGCGACGATGACGCCGAAATCCTGGGCCGATCTGCTGAAGCCGGAGGCCAAGGGCCAGGTATCGCTGCCGAGCCCGCTCTACTCCGGCGCGGCGGCGATCCACATGGCAGCGCTGTCCGCGATTCCGTCTCTCGGGCCCAAGTACTATGAGAGCTTGTCAAAGAACGGCGCCGTCGCCGTCCGCGGCAACGGCGCCGTGGTCACGCAGGTCGCCGGCGGCGAGAGGATGTACGGCTTCATCGTCGAGTTCATGGCGCTGAACGCGCAGAAGAAGGGCTCGCCCGTCACCTTCGTCTTCCCGACCGAAGGCGTTTCTGCGGTGACCGAGCCGGTCGCGGCGCTCAAGACCGCCAAGAACCCGGCGGCGGCCCGCGCCTTCATCGACTTCATCCTGTCGAAGGAAGGCCAGGAGCTGGCGGTCGCTCAGGGCTACCTGCCGGCGCGGCGCGACGTGAAGCCGCCCGCGGGCTTCCCGCCGCTCGCCGACGTCAAGCTGATCCCGATCGACGTGCCGGCGGCAATCCGCGCCGATGAGGCCAACAAGAAGGCATTCGCCGACCTGTTCGGCGGATGAATGGCGGCCACGGGGGCGAAAGCGGGGGCTGACCCGGGCGAACGGATCATCCTGATCCTGCTCGTCGTCTTCACCGTCCTTGTCGCCGCCCTTCCGGTCGCGCGGCTTCTGCTTGCGGGGCTGGCGCCGGGCGGCGAGCTCGATCTCTCGGTGATGAGCGAGGCCTGGTCGCGCGAGGCGACGCGGCGCGCGCTTTGGCGCACGCTCGTCACCGCGCTCGGCGGGACCGCGATCTCGCTTGTCCTCGGCACGGTCTTCGCGCTCGTCGTGACGCTGACCGATGTCCGCGCCAAGACGACGCTGATCTTCGGCTTCATGCTGCCGCTGATGATCGCTCCCCAGGTGACGGCGCTTGCCTGGATCCAGGCGATGGGGCCTGGCAGCGCCCTGCTTCGACTGATCGGCCTCGCGCCGGCGCCCGGCACGCCGCATCCGCTCTACGGTGCCGGCGGCATCATCCTGCTGCTGGGCCTGCACCACGCGCCGCTGGTGTTCCTCGCCGTCCGCGCCGGGCTGCGCAACCTGCCGCGCGAGCTGGTGGAAGCGGCGTCGGCATCGGGCGCCTCTCCCCTCTTCGCAATCCGCACCGTCATTCTGCCGCTGATGGGACCGGCGCTGACGGCCGGCGCCGGGCTTGCCTTCGTCTCCTCGATCGGCAATTTCGGCATCCCCGCCTTCCTCGGCATTCCGGCCGGATACACCGTGCTTGTCACCTTGATCTATCAGCGCCTCTCCGGCTTCGGCCCGCGCGTCCTGCCGGAGGTCGCGGCGATTGCCATCGTGCTCGCGCTGCTGGCCGCGATCGGTCTGCTGGCCCAGCTCCGCCGCTTGCGGCGCGACGATGCGCGGACGACGACCTTGTCCGCGGCTGCGCCCGGCTGGTCGCTCGGCCGCCACCGGGTGCCCATCGAGGCCGCGCTCTGGGCCTTTCTCGGTCTCGTCGTCGTCGTTCCCCTGCTGGCGCTGATCGCAACGTCGCTGGTCAAGGCGCATGGCGTCCCGCTCTCGGCCGAGACCGCGACCCTCACGCACTATGCCTATGTGCTGTTCGAGCACGGCGCCACGGGGCGTGCCTTCGCCAACAGCTTTACCCTCGCGGGCTTGGCCGCGTTCATCCTGATGGCCGCCTCTGTGCCGCTCGCCGTGCTCGCCGACTGGCGGCGAAGCCGGGTCGCCAACGTGCTTTCGGTCGTTGCCGAATTTCCTTATGCGCTACCGGGTGTCGTCCTCGCCATCGGCGTCATTCTCGCCTTCCTGCGACCGCTGCCGATCCTCGGCATCAGCCTCTACAACACCGCCTGGATCATCCTGATCGCCTATCTCGCGCGCTTCCTGACCCTGGCCTGGCGGCCGGTTGCTGCCGGTCTCGCCCAGATCGATCGCGGCCTCGACGAGGCGGCGCAGGCCGCAGGCGCGGGCTTCGCCTATCGGCTGCGCACCATCGCCTACCCGCTGCTGGCGCCGGCAATGGCGGCGGGCGGAATCATCGTGTTCCTGACCGCATTCAACGAGCTCACGGTCTCGGCGCTCCTGTGGTCGTCCGGGCGCGAGACGCTCGGCGTCGTCGTCTTCAGCCTCGAGCAGGCGGGCGAGTCCACCGCTGCCGCCTCGGTCGCGGTGATGACTGTCGCAGCGACGCTGGCGCTGATGCTCATCGGCTCCGCGCTCGCCCGCCGCCTGCCGCCGGGAGTCCTGCCATGGCGGGCGTAATCCTCGATCGCGTCTCGCGTCGCTTCGATGCGGACCATCCTGCCCTCGACGACGTCAGCCTCGAGCTCCGCCATGGCGAGCTGCTGGCCGTGCTCGGTCGCTCGGGCTCCGGCAAGACCACTCTGCTCCGCCTGATCGCGGGCTTCGAGCGGCCCGATGCGGGCGAAATCCGCATCGCCGGCGAGTCTGTCGCCGGCAACGGCCGCTTCGTACCGCCCGAGCGGCGCCGCATCGGCATGGTGTTTCAGTCCTATGCGCTCTGGCCGCATATGGATGTGCGGCGCAATATCGGCTATCCGCTCGAAGCGCGCGGCGTGAAGGGCGCCGACTACGACGCGCGGGTCAGCCGGGCGCTCGAAGCCGTCGGCCTCTCGGCCTTCGGCGGGCGGCGCCCGCAGGCATTGTCCGGCGGCCAGCGCCAGCGCGTCGCGCTGGCCCGCTGCCTGGTGATGGACCCGGCGGTGGTGCTGCTGGACGAACCGCTGGCCAGTCTTGATATTCATCTTCGCGCCAGCCTCAGCCAGGAGCTCGTCTCCTTCCACGCCTCGACCGGCGCCACCATGCTCTACGTCACCCACGATCAGGCCGAGGCGCTGGCGATCGCCGATCGCGTCGCCGTGCTCGATCATGGCCGCCTCCTGCAGGTCGATGCGCCGCAGGCTCTCTACCGCGAGCCGGCCTCGGCGGCCGTCGCCGCCTTCGTCGGCGGCGGCTCCGTGGTGCCGGCCGAAGTGCTGGGTCCACCGGCCGGCGGCGTCGCACCGGTGCGCGTGCTCGGCCTCGTCCGCACGCTTCGCGCACATCCCGGCCAGCCGACGGGACCGGCGGAGGTCTGCCTTCGGCCTGAGGACCTTGCAATCGCTGCAGCCGGTGCCGCTGGCTGGGTGACGCAGCGCGCCTACCAGGGTGCCACCGTCGCGCTCGATCTCACTTGCGCGGGTGAGCGCCTGCGCGCGGTCGTTCCCGCCTCGGCGGCGACCGACGAGACCGAGATCAGGCTCGACATCCGCGACGGCTGGATCATTCCGCGATAGTCTCGGCCCGGCGCGCATGGGCGGACCGTATGAGCAGCACTCGCTCGATTTTCTCATCGATCTATCGCGGCAATCTCTGGGGTGACCCTCAGTCGGCCTCCGGCCCGGGCTCGACTCTGCGCCAGACCGAGATCCTGAGCCGCGAGCTGCCGAAGCTTCTTGCCGAGCTCGGCATCCGCACGCTCGTCGACGCCCCCTGCGGCGACATGAACTGGATGCGCCGGCTCGACTATGCGTTCGAGCGCTTCTACGGCATCGACGTCGCGCCGGAGGTCATTGCAAAGCTCAAGGGCGAGATCTGGAGCGAGCGCTACGAATTCATCTGCGCCGACATCGCCCGCGATCCGTTGCCGGCGGCCGACGCCATCCTCTGCCGTGACGCGCTCGTGCATCTGCCCTACCAACTGATCGAGGATTTCCTTGCCAATCTGAGGCGCTCGGAAATTCCCTACCTCTTGACCACGCACTTTCCCGAGAAGGTCAACAAGGACACCGCTATCGGCGGCTGGCGCGCGCTCAACTTCGAGGACGAGCCCTTCGGCTGGCCGGCTCCGCTTCGCCTGATCCGTGAGCGCGCCGAGAATCCCGCGGACCCCTACAATGACAAGTCGCTCGCGCTCTGGCGCGTTTCGGGTATTTCGGTCCGCCGCTGACGTCGCCGCCTCGCATGCTAGGCTGGGCAGGATCGTTCAGGAGAGCGAAAATGACCGGCTCGCTTACGCCCGATGAAGTCGCCCGCTATCAGCGCGACGGCTACCTCTTCCCCTTCGATGTGCTGGACGCCGACGAGGTGGCGGAAGCGCGCTGGCAGCTCGAAGTCATCGAAGCGCGGCTCGGCGGACCTTTGCCTCGCTCGCTGATCGCTATGCCGAACATCTATGCGCCTTTCGTCGACGAGATCATCCGCTCGCCCAAGATCCTCGACCCGGTCGAAAGCCTGCTCGGCCCGGACATCCTTTGCTGGGAGAGCGCGTTCCTGACCAAGGAGCCGCACGCCAAGTCCTTCTTCTCCTGGCACCAGGACGCGAAATACTGGGGGCTCGAGCCCTACGAGGTGCTCACCGCCTGGGTGGCGCTGAGTCCGGCGACGCGGGAAAGCGGCTGCATGGAGGTGATGACCGGCTCGCATATCGGCGAGCTCTCGCCGCACCGCGACACCTGGGGCAAGGACAACATGCTCTCGCGTGGCCAGGAGATGGAAGTGGCGGTCGATCCAGCGCGCTGCGTCGCCATGCCGCTCAAGCCAGGCCAGATGTCGCTGCATCATGTCAAGATCGCGCATGGCTCGGGGCCGAACACCACCGATGATCGGCGCATCGGCCTCGTCATCCGCTATGTCCCGGCGCATGTGCGCCAGACCACCGGCAAGCGCGACACCGCGGCGCTGGTGCGCGGCGAGAACCGCTACGGCAATTTCGACCTGCAGCCCCGTGCCGTCGGCAATTTCACCGACGAAGCGCTGGCCGTGCATAAGCAATTCATCGAGCGCCGGCGCGCGATCACGATGCGGAATACGAAGGCGGCCTAAGCGAAGGCCAGGTGCACCTTCATCGCCTTGGAGCGATCCGAGGCGAGCGCGAAGGCGCGGTCGGCATCCGTGGCGGCGATGGTGTCGGTGAGGATCGGCAGGACATCGATGCGGCCGGTCGAGATGCAGTCAACCGCCCAGGCGAACTCCTCGAAGAAGCGAAAGGAGCCGCGGAGCTCGATCTCCTTGGCCACCGCCGCGCCCATCGGCAGGTTCATGTCACCGCCCATGCCGAGCACGACGATCGTGCCGCGCGCACGTACGGCGGTCATCGCCGATCGCAAGGCGCGCTCGTTGCCCGAGGCCTCGAAGGCGACGTCGAAGCTGCCCTTGTCCTTCTCGAAACGCGTCGCCCAGTCCGGATCGGCAGCGGCGTCGATCGCGTGATCGGCGCCCATCTTCCTCGCCGCGGCGAGCGGGGCCGAGGCGACATCGACGGCGACAATCTCGGCCGCCCCGCCCATGCGTGCCGCCGCGACGGTGAGCGCGCCGATCGGGCCTGAGCCCGTAACCAGCACCTTCCTGCCGAGCAGAGCACCCGCACGCGTCATGCCGTGGAGAGCCACGGCCAAAGGCTCGGCAAAGGCGGCCTGCGCGCCGCTGACGGTCGCCGCAACCTTGTGGCATTGCCGCTCGCTGATGACGAGGCTCTGGCGAAAAGCGCCCTGCACATGCGGAAAGCGCATAGCGCTGCCGAAGAAGCGCATGTCGAGGCATTGGTTCCGCTGCCCGGCCTGGCAATAGCGACAGGCGCCGCAGGCGATGCCCGGCTCGAGCGCAACAAGGTCGCCGAGCTTCACATGGCTGACGCCGGGGCCGAGCTCGGCGACGGTGCCGGAAACCTCGTGGCCGAGGATCATCGGCTGCCGGACCCGCACCGTGCCGAAGCCGCCATGGAAGTAATAGTGCATGTCGGAGCCGCAGATGCCGCCGGCGACGACGTGGACGCGGACGTGGCAGGGTTTCAGCGCGTCGTCGGGAACCTCCTCGAAGCGGAGATCCTTGGGGGCGTGGAGGACGCAGGCCTTCATCGACGGCTCCCGATCAGCAGGCACGCTGTTTTCGGCCAGCGGCTCACGCTTGTCCAGCCCCGCCGGCCGGGAGCAGACTTGGCTAAGGAGGTCGTCATGCGCACCGCCGACATGCCCGTCATCAAGCTCGCCGGATCGGGCCGGGCTCGCGGCCGCCAGTACGGCGAGGCCCTGCGCCGCCAGATCGGCGATCTCGTGCCGCGCTGGGAGGCGCAGGTCGACGGCGGCAGCCCCGCCAAGGCGCTGATCGACGACATCCTCAAGGAAACCCGCTTCGACCGCGCGATCCAGCGCTGGGCGCCGCATCTCTGGGAGGAGGTGCAGGGTATCGCCGAGGGCTCCGGCCAGCCGCTGTGGAAGATCCAGGGCATCCAGCTCCTCGACGAGATCTGGTGGTTCACTCTCTATCGCAAGGCGGGCAAGGCGCCGTGGCGCGAACATGCCGAAATCCCGGAGCGATGCAGCGCGCTCGGACAGGTGCGCGGCCCCAAGGCCACCTATTCCGGGCAGAACATGGATATCGGCACCTGGATCGAGGGCCATCAGGTGCTGCTGCATCTTGAAGAGACGGAGGCGGCTCCGGCGCAGCTCGTCTTCACCTATGCCGGCTCCATCGCGCTCAACGGGCTGAATGCGCGCGGCATCGGCTATTGCTGCAACACGCTTATCCAGCTCGACCCGAGCGCGACCGGCTTGCCCATGGCCTATGTCGGCCGGCGCGTGCTCGAGCAGAAGAGCTTCGGCGACGCCCTCGGCATCCTGCGCGGCGTCGAGCATGCGTCGGGCCAGAACTACCTGCTCGGCGCTCCCGGCCGGCTCGGCTCCTATGAGTGCTCCGGCAACCACGCGATCGCATGGAAGGGCGAGCACGGCGCCGACGGTCCGTTGCTGCACACCAACCATCCGCTCGCCAGCCGCGAGGGCCGCATCTTCACCGAGATGAGCGGCGGCGCCGAGGCGGCGAAGCGGGCGTTGCGCTCGACCACCGAGGGCCGCTATGGCGGCCTTAAGCGTTGCGCCGCGAACGGGCCGCTCGAGATCGAGACGATCAAGGATACGCTCCGTACCAAAAGCCCGGAGGCGCCGATCTCGCGCACCGGCGAGACCGTCGGCGGCAACCCGATCGGCTACACCGTCGGCTGCACGATCTACGAGCACAAGGCGGAGCCGGTCCTGCACCTCGCCGCCGGCCCGCCCTGTTCCACCGAGTTCATGGATTTCCGTTTCTAGCCCTTTGGTTCGATGAACACTGGCGGCAGGGAGGAGATCATCATGCGCAAGGTCGAGGATCTGAAGATCGGCTGCACCGCCGGCGGCACCACGCACCAGGACACCAACATCCCGCCGCCGCGGGAGAAGGTGAAGATGGTCAAGGAAGCCGGCGTCTTCGACTACATCGACCGCACGCCGCCGCTCGAAGAGCTCGAGGAGTATGCGAAGGCGAGCCAGGATTTCGGCCTGCCGATCCTCTCCTGCGGCTGGTTCTACACCTTGGGCCGCGACGAGAAGCTGGCCGAGCGCAACCTCTATTTCGCGCGCGAGCTGGGATCGGTCGTCCACAACACCCAGGTGATGACCAACAACGCCGCAGGGCGCCCGGTGACCGATCAGGAGGTCGCCGACTTCTACTGCAAGATCGTCGATTTCGGCGGCAAGATGGGCGTGACGCCCTGCCTCGAAGTCCACGTCAACATGTGGTCGGAGCATTTCGGCCGCGTCGAGAAAGTGGCGCAGCTCGTCAAGAAGCGCGGCATCCCCTTCTATATGACGCTCGACCACAGCCATGTGATCTTCAAGATCGACAATCCGAAGGAACAGGAAGTCCAGAACATGAAGGCCGACATCGATGCCAGCCTGCTGGAGCTGCATCCGGACAAGCCGGGCAACGTCACCGCGGCCTGGATCGCCAGCGACTACGTCAAGCTCATGCACGCCCGCGCTGCCGTACCGAACAACCCGATCAATATCTGGGGCAAGCATCCGGATGGGCGCGTCGGGCGCGGCATCCAGTACCCGTTCATCAAGCCGAGGCCCGGCGAGTGGCACTCGGAGTGGGACGAGAAGCGCCTGGAGCCGTGGAAGCAGGTGGTACGGAACCTGCTGATGCATCACGCGACGAAACCGAAGAGCCCGCTGCAGTTCATCTCATGCGAATTCATTCCGCCGCCCGACTACGGCGGCGGCGCCAAATACTCGATCTTCGAGCAGAACATCGCCTGCGCGACGTGGATACGGGAGACCTGGAAGGAGACGGCGAAGAAAGCACACTAGGCCGGCGATCCTAGGGAGAATTCGACTCGGCGGAGCGGGCGCGTGGAGCGGTTGCCAAGGACAGCCAAGAAGTGCGCAATGGCGCCCCTTTCCGAGCCGGAGTCCCCATGGCCGCGACGATCCCGACCGAAACCATCACCCTCGAGGCGGCGCTCGAAATCGCGCGAACGACGCTGGCGCACGGGCAGGCGCAGAAGATGAAGCCGCTGGCGGTCGCCGTCCTCGACCCGCGCGGCGCGCTCAAGGCCTACCTCGCCGATGACGGCACCAGCCTGCTCCGCCTCGACATCGCCTTCGGCAAGGCCTGGGGCACGCTCGGCATGGGCTTCGGCGGGCGCGAATTCGCGCGCCGCAGCGCCAAGGCGCCGTCCTTCATGAACGCGCTGATGGCGGCGAGCGATGGGCGGATCGTCCCGGCGCAAGGCGGCCTCCTGATCCGCAACGCCGCCGGACAGATCGTGGGCGCTATCGGCGTCACCGGAGATACCTCCGAGAACGACGAGGCCTGCGCCGTCGTCGGCATCCGGAAGGTCGGCCTCGTTCCCGACACCGGCGACCCCGCCTAGGCCGTGAGGATCGCTTTGGCCGCGGCGGCGCCGGTTGCAAGACTCGCCTGCAGCAGGTAGCCGCCGGTCGGCGCCTCCCAGTCGAGCATTTCGCCGGCGACGAAGACATCCGGCAGAGTCCGAAGCCCGAGGCGCGCATCGACGGCGCTGCGTGACACACCGCCGGCGGTCGAGATCGCACGCTCGATCGGCCCGGTGCCGAGAAGCGGAATCCTCACAGCCTTGATCTGCCCTGCCAGCGCCGCCGGCTCCCTGGCAAGCTCGGCATGCGCCTCGCGCAGCAGGTTGATCGCGACCGGCGAGAGCCGCGCCGATTTCCTAAGGAAGGTCGAGAAGGACTGGCCGCGCGCCGGCCGATCGAGCTTCGCGCAGAGACGGTCCAGAGCCGCATCCGGGCTCAGATCGATCTCCAGCATCGCCTCACCCTTGCTTTCGATCGCATCGCGCAACGCGGCCGAGAGCGCGTACACCGCGCCACCTTCGATGCCCGACGCGGTGATGACCGCCTCGCCCCGCACGCGTTGCTGACCGAAGGAAAAGACGGCGGGCTTCAGCGGGCTGCCGGAAAAGCGTTCGCGAAAGGCTGGGCTCCAGGCGGCACGGAAACCGCAATTGGACGGGCGGAGCCGCGTCACCGCGACGCCCTGCGCCGACAGGATGTTGGCCCAGTCGCCGGTCGAGCCCAGCTTCGGCCAGCTTGCGCCGCCGAGCGCCAGCACGGTCGCCGCGGGACGTGCGATCTCGATCTCCTTGCCATCGACGGCAAAGATGAGGTTGCCCCTCTCGTTCCAGCCGCGCCAGTCATGGCGGGTCCTGAGTTCGACGCCGAGGCCTGCCAGCCGCGCAAGCCAGGCGCGAAGAAGCGGCGATGCCTTGAGCGACTTCGGGAAGACGCGCCCGCTGGAACCGACGAAGGTCGGCTGGCCCAGGCCTTCGGCCCAGGCAATCAGCGCCGACGGGGGGAACGCCTCGAGGATCGGGCGGAGCCAGGACGCGGCTTCGCCATAGCGCGCAAGGAAATGTTCAATAGGCTCGGAATGCGTCAGGTTGAGGCCGCCGCGCCCGGCGATCAGCAGCTTCCGCCCGGGCGTCGCCATGCGTTCGTAGACCGTGACCTTGCGGCCGGCGGCGGCGAGGGTCTCGGCCGCCATCAGGCCAGCCGGCCCGCCGCCGATGACGACAACGCTCACGGGTCGATGGCGAAGGCGCAGGCGTCCGTCGGCGCCGCGGCCTGATGCCCGACGAAGGGCACCGCCTTGACCACGGCCGAGACCATCCGGCAGGGCGCCGCAGCAAGCCCGCAGCCGGAGAGCGAGACGGCAATCAAGACGAGAGCGGCTGGGCGGCAGAGGATGCGACGCATCGCCTCTCTATAGCATCGATGCCGCATGCCGGCCGGTGCGTCGTCCGAAGCAGAGGCAACCGCCGAGGAAAGTGCCCTCCAACGCGTTGTATCCGTGATAGCCGCCGCCACCGAACCCGGCGACCTCGCCCGCCGCATAGAGGCCGGGAACCGGCATTCCGTGCGAATCGAGCGCCTGGCCATCCAGGTTCGTGTGCAGCCCGCCGAGGGTCTTGCGCGTGAGGATGTGGAGCCGGACAGCGATCAGCGGGCCATGCTTCGGGTCGAGAATCCGATGCGGCGACGCCGTACGCGAAAGCTTGTCGCCGAAATAGCGGCGGCTGCCATGGATCGCGACGATCTGTGCGTCCTTGGCGAAGGGGTTGGCGATCTGCCGGTCGCGTGCCTCGATCTGCGCCTTCAGCCGCGCATACTCGATCAACTCGCCGCCGGCGAGCCGGTTCATGCCGCGCACCAGATCATCCAGCGTGTCGCAAACAATGAAGTCCTCGCCATGCTGCTTGAACGCCTCGACCGGAGCCGGCGCACGGGCGCCGCGCCGGTTCTTGAGAACCGCGAGCCAGCTCTTCGAGGTCATATCCGGATTCTGCTCGGAGCCCGAGAGCGCAAACTCCTTCTTGATGATCGACTGGTTCAACACGAACCAGGAGTAGTCGTAGCCGGTCGAGAGGATGCGTTTCAGCGTCGAGAGCGTGTCGAAGCCCGGCAGGCAAGGCGCCTCCAGCCGCTCGCCTTTGGCATCGAACCACAGCGAGGACGGGCCGGGCAGGATGCGGATGCCGTGATCCGACCAGATCGGTGCCCAGTTCCTGACGCCTTCGGTGTAGTGCCACATGCGGTCGGTGTTGATGAGTGCGCCGCCGCCGGCATGCGCGATCGCCAGCATGCGGCCGTCGACATGGTGCGGCACGCCCGCAACCATGGTCCTCGGCGCCGCTCCCAGGCGCTCGACCGGCCAGTTGCGGCGGACGAGTTCCGGGTCGCCGCCGATGCCGCCTGAGGTCACCAGAACCGCGCCGGCAGCAAGCTCGAAGTCGCCGACAACGGTGCGGCTGGTTCTTTCGCCGCGCGCCTGCATCGAGGCCTCGAGCAGGCTGCCGGCGACGCCGGAGATGCGGCCGTTGCCGCGGATCAGGCGATCGACGCGGTGGCGGAAGCGAAGCTCGACGCGGCCGCTCGCGACATGGGCACGGATGCGCCGCTCGAAAGGCTCCAGCACGCCCGGTCCGGTCCCCCAGGTCAGATGGAAGCGCGGCACCGAATTGCCGTGCCCGCTGCCAAGCGCGCCGCCGCGTTCGGCCCAGCCGACGACCGGGAACCAGCGGAGCCCGAGACCGTGCAGCCAGGAACGCATCTCGCCGGCGGCGAAGTCGACATAGGCTTCGGCGCAGCGTCGCGGCCATTCGTCCTCGGCCCGGTCGAACTGCGCCGAGCCGAGCCAATCGGAGAGCGCAAGGTCGCGGCTGTCCCTGATGCCGAGCCGGCGCTGCTCGGGCGTATCGACCATGAAGAGTCCGCCCAGCGACCAGAAGGCCTGACCGCCGAGCGAGTTCGGCCCTTCCTGGTCGACGATGGCAACGCGCTTGCCGCGATCGCCAAGCTCGCAGGCGGCGACCAGTCCGGCGAGACCGCCACCGACGACGACGGCATCAAAGGTCTCGGCCATGTCCCCTCCCCGGTGCCTGCCATCCTGCCCCGGATCGCGCTGGCTCCGCACCTGTGAAGGGCGCAAACTGCGGCCATGCAACGCCCGCCCTTTCTCGCGCCGCTCGCTGTCGACCCGGCGGCGGCGCGCGCCCTCTCCTTCAAGCGGAGCGGGGGTTCCGGCGCGAAAGGGTATGTCCAATGCCCGGACTGACCTTCAGGGCGCTCAAGGGCGACTTCGGCGTCGAGGCCGCCGGCATCGACCTTTCGCGCCCGCTCGACGATGAGACGCACGACCGTCTGCACGATGCCTTCGGCCGGCACCGCCTCCTCGTCATCCGAGGGCAAGCGCTGTCCCCGGCCGCGCATGTCGAGTTCAGCCGCGCTTTCGGCGATCTCGAAGTGCATGTGCTGAACGAGTATCACAAGGCGGCGCATCCGGAGATTTTCGAGCTCTCCAATATCGGGGCGGACGGCAAGCCGAACGCCGTGCACCCCGATCGCGGCACCTTGTTCTGGCACACCGATGCCTCATGGCAGGAGATGCCGGCGCTGGCGACGATCCTTTATGGCGAGCAGGTGCCGCGGCGCGGCGGTCACACCATGTTCGCCGACATGATCGGCGCCTACGAGGCGCTGGCGCCGGCCGAGCAGGCGCGCTTCTCGGGGCTGCGCGTGCGCCATGACCTCGCGATCTCGCGGCTCAAGGCCGGCTACGCGATGACCGAGGCGCAGAAGAAGGCTCGGCCACCGGTGGTGCAGCCGCTGGTCCGGCTGCATCCGCCGACGGGACGGAAGGCGATCTATCTCGGCAGCCACGGCCAGGAGATCCTCGGCCTGCCGCCGCTCGAAAGCCTCGGCCTGATCGAGCGGATCATGAACCACGCGACCGAGCCGCGCTTCGTCTACGAGCATGTGTGGCAGGCGGGCGACCTCGTGATGTGGGACAACCGTGCCACCGTCCATCGCGGCACCGAGTACGATCCGGCGGCGGAACCTCGCGTCGTCCGGCGGACCGTGATCAGGGGCGAAGCGGTGATCGCCGCCTAGCCTGCCGAGGCGCTCGTTTAGGTCGCTTGGTCCCTGTATGATCGAAACGACAGGAGGCGGCGACGATGCGAGCAGCTCTGATCTTGACGGCGGCGCTGACGATCCTCGCAGCACCGGCGCCTGGGCACGCTGCCGAAATCCTGCCTGTCTTCGATGCGCATCTGCACTACAGCCACGACGCCTGGGCGCCGGTGCCGCCCGAGCGCGCGGTCCAGATCCTGCGGCAGGCGGGGCTCAAGCGCGCGATGATCTCGAGCTCCGACGACGAAGGCACGCAGAAGCTCTACGCGCTCGCGCCGGATATCGTCATTCCGGTGCTGCGCCCCTATCGCAAGCGCAGCGACGTCTCGACCTGGGTTCGCGACGAGACGGTGCTGACCTACCTTTCCGAGCGGCTTGCCAAGTACCGCTATGCCGCGATCGGCGAGTTCCATGTCTACGGCGCCGATGCCGACCTGCCGGTCGTCCGCGGCATGGTGTAGATGGCCAAGCAGCGAAAGCTGTTCCTTCATCTGCATGGCGACGCCGATGCGGTCGAGCGCGTGTTCAGGCAGGACCCGGAGGCTAGGATCCTCTGGGCGCATTCCGGCTTCGACCGCCCCGACAATGTGCGTGCCATGCTTGATCGCCACAAGAACCTCTGTTGCGATCTCGCCTTCCGTACCGATCACGCCAGCGGCGGTAAGGTCGATCCGACCTGGCGCGCGCTGTTCATGGCGCATCCCGACCGTTTCATGCTCGGCACCGACACCTTCGTGCCCGAGCGCTGGCACTATGTCGTCGAGCATGCCTCATGGTCGCGCGCCTGGCTCGAGGACATGCCGCGCGATGTGGCCGAGAAAATCGCCTGGCGCAACGGCGAGACCATCTTCGGCGATGCGCTCCGTCGCGAGTAGCCTTTTTGCACCCCCTCTCCCGGCGGAGCCGGGGGAGGGCTGGGGTGGGGGCCGGCGCGCTTTTCGCGGCTTAGGCGCGTTCTTGATCCTCCGCTCACTTCTCGTCGCCGGCGCGGCCGAGGCCTGCGAGCCGCCCCGTCTCGAGCCGTCGACGCGCATCGAAGGGAAGCAGCATGTGCTTCTGTTCCGCGGTGTGCCTTCGCCGCCGCCGCTGAATGCCGCCTTCGCCGTCGAGATCGCGGTCTGCGCCAGGAACGGCGCCAGCGTCGCGGCGCCGCGCGTCGACGCCTGGATGCCGGCGCATCGCCACGGCATGAACTATCGCCCGAGCGTCGTTGCCAAGTCGCCCGGCAGCTTCCGCGCCGAAGGCCTCCTGCTGCACATGCCGGGGCGCTGGGAGCTCGTCTTCGAGGTCGGCGGCGAGCGGCTGACGGCAGCGCACGTTCTCGACTGATGCGCCCCATCGTCGTTCTCCTGGCGCTGCTGCTGGCGCCCCTCGCCGCGACTGCCGAGCTCCTCGACTTCTCCGCCGCCGAGCGGACGCAGATCGCGCGGCACGGACCGTGGCCGCCGCCCTTCACGCCCGACCCGAGCAACCGGGTCTCCGGCAAACCGGAGGCCATTGCGCTCGGGCGCACGCTGTTCTTCGAGACGCGGCTTTCCCCCGATCGACGCTTCTCCTGCGCGAGCTGCCACGATCCGGCGCTCGGCTGGAGCGAGGCGCGGGCACGCAGCCAGGGCCGAACCTCGCTCGACCGCAACACGCCGAGCCTGCTCGACATACGCCTCCGCCGCTGGTTCGGCTGGGATGGCGGCCACGACAATCTGTGGGCCATGAGCCTCCGGCCGATCCTCGATCCGCGCGAGCTCGCGAGCACGCCCTCCGCGGTGGCGACGCTACTGCGCGACGATGCGACGCTGTCGGCCTGCTATGCGCGCGCCTTCGGCCGCAACGCCGCCGGTGTCGATGATGACGCGCTCTCGATCGACGCCGCCAAGGCGCTCGCCGCCTTCCAGGAGACGATCGGCAGCGCGCGCACGCCGTTCGACGACTTCCGCGACGCGCTCGAACGCGGCGACCGCGAGGCGGCGAGCCGGCTGCCAGTCGCCGCCCAGCGCGGCATCCGCCTCTTCGTCGGCAAGGGCAATTGCACCTTCTGCCATCTGGGCTCTGCCTTCACCAACGACGAGTTCCACTCGATCGGCATTCCGTTCTTCACCGCGAGCGGCGTCGATGGCGGTCGCCATGCAGGCATCAGAACGCTGCGGACGAGCAGGCACACCCTGCTCGGGCCGTGGAACGACAACCCGGATCTTGCGCCTGGCACCGCCACCCGCCATGTCGAGCCGCAGCATCGCAATTTCGGCGAGTTCCGTGTGCCGGGGCTGCGCGACGTCGCGCGCACCGCGCCCTACATGCATGACGGCAGCCTCGCCACGCTGCGCGAGGTGGTAAGGCACTATTCCGATTTCGATCCCGAGCGACTGCACAGTGACGGCGAGGCGATCCTGGCGCCACTCAAGCTCGGCGATACCGAGATCGACGACCTCGTCGCCTTCCTCGACGCGCTCAGCCCGACCTCGCCGGGTCCGGACGCATCGGCCGGCCCGCGATGCGAGTGACGGGCGAGCGGCCGCGGCCCGGCCTCAGGGATGGGCATCCAGCCTGACGAAGCTCGGATCGAGCTGGTCCATGCGCGTGATGCCGAGCAGACCCTGCACGCGGTCGATCTCGTCGTGGATCATCGCCAGCACATGCTCGACGCCGGCCTCGCCCGCCGCCGCCAGCGCAAAGGCGACGGGTCGGCCGATCAGGCAGCATCGCGCCCCGAGGGCAAGCGCCTTGACCACGTCGCTGCCCTTGCGGACGCCGCTGTCGAGAAGGACCGTGAGCCGGCCGGACGCCGCGGCCACGACCTCCGGCAAGGCATCGATCGTCGCCACCGTGCCGTCGAGATTGCGTCCGCCATGGTTGGAGACGACGACGCCGTCGGCGCCGAGCGCGACTGCGCCTGCCGTCTCCTCGGCGGTGACGATGCCCTTGATCAGCATCGGCCTTTTCCAGAGATCGCGGAGGATCTTCAGCTCCTCCCAACCGACGCTGCGCGAGCGCTCGGTCCTGAAGAACTCGACGGCCTTCGCCGCCGTCGGGTTCGGACCGATCTCTGACATCATATTGCCCATCGCCGAGGAACTGTGCCGGCGCGCGACCTTCCACAGCCAACGCGGTCGCCGGGCGAAGTCGTAGACCGTGCGCGGCGTGAACCGCATCGGCAGCTCGAAGCCGTTGCGGAAGTCGCGGGTGCGCTTGGCGTTGATCTGGGTATCGGTGGTGACCACCAGCGCCTCGCAGCCGGCCGCGGCGGCGCGTTCGAGCAGGCGCCGGTTGAGGCCGGGATCGCGGAAGACGTAGAGCTGGAACCAGCGCCGCGCCTCGGGCGCCGCCGCCGCGACCTGCTCGATCGAGTTCGACGCGCCCGAAGCGAGCACATGCGGGATGCCGGCTTTGGCCGCGAGCCTCGCGGCAATGATGTCGGCATCCGGCCACAGAAAGCCAAGGCCGCCCATCGGCCCGATGCCGAAGGGCGCCGCCGAGCCTCGGCCGAAGAAAGAGACCGACTGCGTCCGTCCGTCGATCTCGGCGACCGTGCGCGGGCGGAAGCCGATGCGATCGAAGGCGGTCACGTTGCGGTTGAGCGTGATCTCGTTCTCGCCGCCGCCATCGACATAGTCGAAGATCAGCCGCGGCAGGCGCCGCCTCGCGATACGACGCAGATCCTCCGTGTCCCACGCATGCGCCAACCGCCCGGACGTCGCCATGCGCAGATCGCTCCAGCGGGGCTCGACGACGGGGCCGCGGGCGATGGGCGCAGAGCTGTCGGTCATGCATGCATAGCCTAAGCGGCAGTCCGGCATGGCGCGACCGGAATGAGCTCCCGCCGAAAAAAAGCCGGCCCTTGCACTCCCTACGCTCGTGTCATGCATCGGCCGATCCCAGCAGCTCCCTCAATCCGCGCCACCTGAGTCGAGCAGGCGGCCAGGGCCGGCGTGGCGGCGAAGATCGCTGGCAGCGATCCGTGAAGGAGCCAGAACTTTGCTTGCGTCCGATATCGGGGACGGGGTAAACCCGCGCTCCCGACGGAGAGGTGCCGGAGTGGTCGATCGGGACGGTCTCGAAAACCGTTGTACCGGCAACGGTACCGTGGGTTCGAATCCCACCCTCTCCGCCATTAATCCATATTAAGTGTTTGTTTTTACAGGGTATTTTTCGACTAGGAAATCGGGCATCCCACATTTCACACCACAAAATCGGTTCGGTGCCGATGATGAATGAATCGCAGGACCACGCCGAACCGCCTAAGCTGCGTTAGCGGGACGCGTTGTAAGCGCCGGAGCAAAAATCCCTCACTGAAGCGGCCGGATTGTCCGGTTGCGCCGGAGTAAAAATCCGGCAGCAGATAGCTCTTTGCGGTTTTGGCAGAGGGCGGAGGGATGAAGGGCGTGGAA